>RFQA01000300.1 GCA_009925925.1 Betaproteobacteria bacterium | reverse complement strand
ACGATGATGTGGTCCAGCACCCGCACATCCACCAAGGCCAAGGCGGCTTTAAGGGTCTGGGTCAGGGCTTGGTCGGCAGGGGAGGGCTGCACCGCGCCACTGGGGTGGTTGTGCGCCAAGATCACCGCTGCGGCTTCCCAGTGCAGGGCGCGTTTGACCACTTCTTTGGGGTAAACGCTGGTTTGGTTCAAGGTGCCGCGAAACATCTCTTCCATTTTGAGCAAGCGGTGTTGGCTGTCTAAAAACATCACGGCAAATATTTCATGGGCCTGATGTCCCAGATGCAGCTGCACATAGTGCTGAACCGCTTGGGGGTTGTGCAGGTCGATGCGCTCGCGCAGTTGTTCTGCTAAGGCACGCCGGGCCAGCTCCAGTACCGCCATCAGCTCGGCCCGTTTGGCGGGTCCGAGCCCCTTGATGCCCGCCAACTTCTCTTTAGGGGCTTGCAGCAAACCAGCGACACCTTGACCTGAAAGCAAATCCGAAGCCAGTTGCAGCACACCTTTGCCTGCAGTGCCAGTGCGCAGCAGTAGGGCCAACAGCTCGGTGTCGCTCAGGGCGCCGGGCCCACGGGCCAAGAGCTTTTCGCGGGGGCGGGCGTCAGGGGGGAGGTTTTTGAGGGTCATGTAATTCTTAACAGGGAATCAGTTTAGAGGAGGAGTTTTGCTATCCTGAATCCGAAGTGGTGGAAACAAGGGTTTTGCCTAGGGCTGCTGGATGATGTTCACCCAATAATCAATTCAGTCTCTAATCCTGACAACGTTTTCTTCCCTTACTTTTACGGAGCTCTATTTCATGAAGGTGCAACTCAAAGTCAATGGCAAGCCCACTTCGGTGGACGTCGCCCCCCACACATTGCTCGTGCAACTGCTGCGCGAACACCTCCACCTCACTGGGACCCACGTGGGTTGCGATACGGCGCAGTGCGGCGCCTGCACCGTCATCAAGGACGGCCGCAGCATCAAATCCTGCAATGTGCTGGCTGCGCAAGCCCATGGATCCGAGATCACCACCATTGAAGGATTGGCCCAGCCAGACGGCACACTGCACCCGATGCAGGCTGCATTCAAAGAGTGCCACGGCCTGCAATGCGGCTACTGCACCACCGGTATGGTGATGAGCGCAGTCGACCTTTGCACCCACTACCCCAAGGCCAATGCCGCGGAAATCCGCGAATTGCTGGAGGGCAACATCTGCCGCTGCACTGGTTACCAAAACATCGTCAAAGCCGTGCAGCAGGGTCAAGCTGCCATGGCCAATTCCTAAGGAGACATTGCCATGGGTGCATCCGATTTTTCCAAGCTGCCGCATATCGGCGAGTCCATCCTTCGCAAGGAAGACTACCGTTTCCTGACTGGTGCGGGCCAGTACACCGACGACATCACGATGGAGCGTCAGGCCTTCGCGGTGTTCGTCCGCAGCCCACACGCCCACGCCATCATCAAAAGCGTTGACGTGGCAGCGGCCAAGGCCATGCCCGGTGTTGTGGATGTGTTTACCGGTAAGGACCTCGAAGGCAAGATGGGGGGGCTGCCCTGCGGCTGGCTGATCACCGACGTGAACGGCCAACCCATGAAAGAGCCGCCTCACCCGGTGCTGGCGCTGGGCAAGGCACGTCATGTGGGCGATCAGGTGGCCATGGTGGTTGCCGATTCTCTGGAGGAAGCCAAAAACGCCGCAGAAGCGGTGGTGGTGGACTACGAACCCATGGCTGCGGTGGTGGATGTGCGCGATGCCGCTTCGGGACCACAACTGCATGATCAAGCACCCAACAACCATTGCTACAAGTGGGCGCTGGGGGACAAGGCCGCGGTGGATGCGGCGTTTGCTTCGGCTGCCCACATCACCAAGCTGGACTTGGTCAACAACCGCCTGGTTCCAAATGCTATGGAGCCGCGCGCTGCCATTGGCAGTTACAACCGTGCCACCGAAGAGTACGTGCTTCACGTCTCCAACCAAAACCCGCATGTCGAACGTTTGCTCATGACCGCCTTTGTCCTCGGCCTGCCCGAACACAAAGTGCGGGTTATTGCCCCCGATGTGGGTGGCGGCTTCGGCTCCAAGATCTATTTGTATGCAGAAGACGTGGCGCTTACCTGGGCGTCCCGTCAGCTCAACCGTAGCGTGAAGTGGACCTGTGAACGCAGCGAATCTTTCCTGACAGATGCCCACGGTCGTGACCACGTGAGTCATGCCGAAATGGCCATGGACAAGGATGGCAAATTCCTGGCCATGCGCGTGCACACCGATGCCAACCTCGGCGCCTACCTGTCCACCTTCTCAACCTGTGTGCCCACCATCCTCTATGCCACATTGCTTGCCGGTCAGTACACCTGCCCGTTGATTCATGTGGAAGTGGACGCCTGGTTTACCAACACCGCTCCGGTCGATGCGTACCGAGGTGCCGGTCGTCCCGAGGCAACCTATTTGCTCGAGCGTCTGGTCACTCGCTGTGCTTGGGAACTGGGCCTGTCGCAAGACGAAATCCGCAAGCGCAACTTCATCAACAACTGGCCCTACCAGACGCCCGTGGCCCTGCAGTACGACACGGGTGACTATCTGGCTTGTATGACCAAAGCCCAAAAACTGGGCGATACCGCCGGCTTTGAAGCCCGTAAGGCCGCCAGCAAGGCCAAGGGTCTGCTGCGAGGCATCGGCTACTCCAGCTACATCGAAGCCTGCGGCCTGGCGCCCAGCAACATCGCCGGTGCCTTGGGTGCACGGGCCGGTCTGTTTGAATGCGGCGAAGTGCGTGTGCACCCCACTGGCAGCGTGACCGTATTCACCGGCTCCCACAGCCATGGCCAAGGCCACGAAACCACCTTTGCGCAAGTGGTAGCGGCACGCCTTGGAATCGCGGTGGAGGCAGTAGACGTGGTGCACGGGGACACCGGCCGCGTTCCCTTCGGCATGGGCACGTATGGCTCGCGCTCCATCTCGGTGGGCGGTGCGGCGATCATGAAGGCGCTCGACAAAATTGAGACCAAGGCCAAGAAGATCGCGGCCCACCTGATGGAAGCCAGCGACGC
>RFQA01000299.1 GCA_009925925.1 Betaproteobacteria bacterium | reverse complement strand
CGTTTGCGCAACTCAGGGCAGCGTCGGCGCGGAGTCAAAGCTTGGGGGTGAAGTTGCCGGCTGTCCGGGAAACTTTATTGCGGGGCCAAGAGGAGAGGTTGCAGCGCGCCGAACTGCGGCTAGGCCTTTTGGATCCCTCTCTGGTTTTGAAGCGCGGCTACGCCTGGCTGACCGATCAGCAAGGTGTCGGCGTCACGGGGGTTAAAGGCTTGGAGCCCGGCCAGAAAGTGCATGCAACCCTCTCAGACGGTACGGTTGATCTATCGGTTCAAGCAACCCGTCTCAATTAGTTTCTACAATCAGTTTTGTCATTAACCCACCCACTACGAGGATTTCATGGAACACACCTTGCCCCCACTGCCGTACGCGATTGATGCACTGGCACCCGCCTACTCCCAGGAAACGCTGGAGTTCCACCATGGCAAGCACCACAACGCTTACGTTGTGAACCTGAACAATTTGCAAAAAGGCACTGAGTTCGAGAGCATGTCTCTGGAAGAAATCATCAAAAAGTCCAGCGGTGGCGTGTACAACAACGCAGCCCAGATCTGGAACCACACATTTTTCTGGAACTGCATGAAGCCTCAGGGCGGCGGCGAACCCACAGGTGCACTGGCTGCAGCCATCAATGCCAAGTGGGGTTCCTACGCAGCATTCAAGGAAGCGTTCGTCAAGTCTGCGGTTGGCAACTTCGGTTCCGGCTGGACCTGGCTCGTGAAAAAGGCCGACGGTTCTGTGGACATCGTCAACACCGGTGCAGCAGGTACCCCCCTCACTACTGCTGACACGGCTTTGTTGACCGTCGACGTTTGGGAACATGCCTACTACATCGATTACCGCAATATGCGCCCCAAGTTTGTCGAAACATTCCTCGACAAGCTGGTCAACTGGGACTTTGCTGCCAAGAATTTCGTCTGATTTTCTTTCAGTCCGAAAAGGCTCGGAGGGCAACCTTCGGGCCTTTTTTTATGGCGATGCTGCGCTGCACAAGGAAAATAATTTCCTGGAGGTGGTATTAAATTTCATATTGCGGTAATGCATTGCAAAAATTGCATTTCAGGTCAGACCACTGAAAGCACAATCACGCACTATCCGGCGATTGCTGCCAGTTCTATCAATAGGGCAGCAACAAAACATCATTTTTGGAGATAAGAGATGAGCACCCAGCAACCGACCATCATCTACACACTGACCGACGAAGCCCCCCGTCTGGCCACTGCTTCCTTTTTGCCCTTGATCCGGACATTCACTGCACCAGCAGGCATTAATGTCGTGGAGTCGGATATTTCTGTGGCTGCCCGCGTGTTGGGCGAGTTTTCTGACTTCCTGAAAGATGACCAGAAGGTTCCCAACACCCTGGCGGAACTGGGCAAGAAAACCTTGCAAGCGGATGCCAACATCATCAAGTTGCCCAACATCAGTGCTTCGGTGGGGCAACTGGTTGCTTGTATTAAAGAGCTGCAGAGCAAGGGCTACGCAATTCCCGACTACCCTGAAGCCCCCAAAACGGATGAAGAAAAGGCGATTCGTGCCCGCTATTCCAAGTGCACCGGCAGCGCTGTGAACCCCGTTTTACGTGAAGGTAATTCAGACCGCCGCGCGCCCAAAGCAGTCAAGGAATATGCCCGCAAAAATCCGCACAGCATGGCCGAGTGGAGCCAGGCATCACGCTCACACGTGTCCCATATGCACCATGGTGACTTCTACCATGGTGAAAAGTCCATCACCCTGGATCGCGCACGTGACGTGAAGATGGAATTGATCACCAAGAGTGGTCAGACCATCGTGCTCAAGCCTAAAGTGTCTTTGCTGGATCGCGAAGTGATCGATAGCATGTTCATGAGCAAGAAGGCATTGCTGGAGTTCTATGAACGTGAAATTGAGGACGCACGCAAGACTGGCGTAATGTTCTCCCTGCACGTGAAGGCGACCATGATGAAGGTGTCCCACCCCATCGTGTTCGGTCATTGCGTCAAGATTTTCTACAAGGATGCGTTTGAAAAACACGGCGCCCTGTTCAAGGAACTCGGCGTGAACGTGAACAACGGAATGGCGGACCTGTACGGCAAGATCGCCACATTGCCCCAAAGCAAGCAAGACGAAATCAAGCGTGACCTGCATGCTTGCCACGAGCACCGTCCCGAGTTGGCCATGGTCGACTCTGCCAAGGGCATCACCAACTTCCACTCACCCAACGACATCATCGTGGATGCTTCCATGCCCGCCATGATCCGTAACGGCGGCAAGATGTGGGACGCCAACGGTCGCCTGAAGGACGTCAAGGCTGTGATGCCTGAATCCACCTTTGCCCGCATCTACCAAGAGATGATCAACTTCTGCAAGTGGCATGGTGCATTCGATCCCAAGACGATGGGTACCGTACCCAACGTGGGCTTGATGGCCCAGCAAGCCGAAGAGTACGGTTCACACGACAAGACCTTTGAAATCACGGAGGACGGCGTTGCCAACATCACTGATCTGGCTACTGGTGAAGTTCTGTTGAGCCAGGACGTGGAAGCCGGGGATATCTGGCGTATGTGCCAGGTCAAGGATGCTGCCATCCGTGATTGGGTCAAACTGGCAGTCAACCGTGCACGTAACTCCGGCATGCCCGTGGTGTTCTGGTTGGACTCTTACCGTCCTCACGAAGCTCAGTTGATCACCAAGGTCAAGATGTACTTGCATGAGCACGACACCACTGGTCTGGATATTCAGATCATGAGCCAGGTACGTGCGATGCGTTACACACTGGAGCGCGTGATTCGTGGTCTGGACACTATCAGCGCAACCGGAAACATCTTGCGCGACTATTTGACAGACTTGTTCCCTATCATGGAACTGGGCACCTCGGCCAAGATGCTCTCCATCGTGCCTTTGATGGCGGGTGGCGGCATGTATGAAACCGGCGCGGGTGGTTCGGCCCCCAAGCATGTGCAGCAATTGGTGGAAGAAAACCACTTGCGTTGGGATTCCTTGGGTGAGTTCCTTGCTCTGGCGGTGTCTCTTGAAGATTTGGGTCTGAAAACCGG
>RFQA01000298.1 GCA_009925925.1 Betaproteobacteria bacterium | reverse complement strand
ACCACTCCGCGCCGGCCTGTGCAGTCACGGTTTTGAGCTGCTCAATCGCGGCAGGGCGGTACACGTCGCCGGACACGGTCAGCACTTTCTTTTTGCGCTTGTCGATCAGGTGCTTGGCCAGCTTGGCGGTGGTAGTGGTTTTACCGGCACCTTGCAAACCGGCCATCAGAATGACCGCAGGAGGCTGCGCCGCGAGGTTGATGTCGCTCACGCCTTCGCCCATGGTCGCAGCCAGTTCGCGGTTGACGATGCTCACCAGCACCTGGCCGGGCTGTAGGGAGCCCAGCACTTCTTGGCCCAGTGCTTTTTCTTTTACCCGGGCAATGAAGTCACGCACCACCGGCAGGGCCACGTCGGCCTCCAGCAGCGCCATGCGCACTTCGCGCAGCATGTCGGTGACGTTGGACTCGGTAATGCGTCCCTTGCCTCGCAGGTCTTTAACGAGGCGGGAAAGTTTGTCGGTGAGAGCGGAGGCCATATTGAAGTATTCCGGCAGGCGCAACCTGCGGTGTGAACCGGACAGTGCCGGCAGGGAGCAAAACGCTAAACTGTGCACATGATTTTAGCCAGTGCGTCTTCCACCAGCTTAGCCTTGTCGGTTTTGGCGGCCTGCGCGTATGCGTGGCCTGCCTTGCGGACTGTCCATCTGTCACCCGCCTCAGCCCGAGGGTGGGTCGCGCTGGCGTGGTTTCTGCACGGGGCGGTGCTGGCTTGGGGACTGTTGCTACCCCCTACGAAATTCGGATTTGCACCGGCGCTATCGATGACGGCGTGGATCGTGGCGGCGGTATACGCCATCGAGAGCCAGATTTACCCCCAGCTGCAAACGCGATGGGCCCTGTCGGCGGTTGGTGCGGTCGCGGTCATGCTGGCCTGCATTTTTCCGGGTTCCGCTTTACCCAGCACCGCCTCTATCTGGCTGCCCACCCATCTTGCCTTCGGCGTAGCCAGTTATGGCCTTTTCGGGACGGCTGTTGTGCACGCGTGGCTCATGGGTCGCGCAGAAGCCCGTATCCGTCAGGCCGCAGACCCTCACAGTGGCTTGCCCTTGCTGACGCTGGAGCGACTGACCTACCGGTTTGTGAGCGCCGGCTTTGTATTGCTGACGGCCACACTGCTTATGGGCTATGTATTTGGCGATGTGGTGTACGGCCAAGGCCATGCGTGGCACTGGGACCACAAGACCGTGTTCTCCCTGCTCTCTTGGGTCACCTTTGCCATCCTGCTGCTCGGACGTGCGCGCTTCGGCTGGCGAGGCAAGCGCGCGGTGGCGGTGCTCTACACCGGGTCCGTATTGCTGCTATTGGGCTACGTAGGCTCCCGCTTTGTGCTGGAAGTTCTACTGGGACGGTCCACGTGAAATACCTGGTACTGCTGCTGCTCGCGCTGGTAGTGATATGGAGGCTGCGCAGCAAGCTGCGGGTGCCGGACAGTCCACCACCAGAGAAAGAGGCAGAACCTGTTTCAAAGGCGGTGGAGATGCACGCCTGCACGCACTGCGGACTGCACGTGCCCATCAACGACATGGTTGTTGGTGTGCGCGGGCGCTACTGTAGCGGCGGTCACCGCGCATTAGCTGAACACTGATGCAGCAGGAACACGGGGAGCACTCTTGGTTCGGCGCGTCGGCACTGGAAGTCGTTCCTGGGCCTGGCGAAGACCAAGGAGATTTCAAACGGCTTTGGCAAGCATTCATGACGGCCCGCCTGGTCTTGGGCGTGGTACTGGTTTTACTTCAAGTCACCCTTTATGCGACTGGCCCGGCCCATAGCAAAACCCTGCTAGCGGTATGTATTGCCTATTTTTTGGGCACGCTAGCTACTCGGCTGCATTTGCGCCCCCGCCCCTTGGGCGCGGCGTTTACGCGCTCTTGGGGCGTGCTGATTGGCATAGATGTAATGGCGTTTTCGGCCTTGCAATGGCTTCACGGGAGCAGTCTCAACTACACCCCTTTGTTTGCCTTGCCGGTGCTGCTGGCTTCAGTTTTGGGGTCCCTGCGTTTGGCATTAGGGACCGCGGCTGGCGTGACCATGTTGCTGCTGGGTGGTGCAGTTTGGACCCAAATTCGCAGTGATCAAGACAATCCTGCCTCATTCGTCCAAACTGGTCTCAGTGGAGTAGGTTATTTTGCGATTGCCTTTTTGGCGAACCAGTTGGCCACACGATTGGCCAATGAAGGTAAGCGGGCACGACAAAGCCAATTGGCAGCCACCATCCAGCGGGAGGTGAATGAACTGGTGATCGAAGCCCTGCCGGAAGGCGTGATGATCGTGGACCAGGGTGGCGTCGTGCGCGCGGCCAACCCCGCAGCGCGCGCACTGCTCGACGATGAAGATCGGCTGCGCGCGGCAATGTTTGACCTAAAGGCCAATCCAGCCTGGAGGCCGCTCCTGCATCTGACCAGGCTCAGCCTGGGCAGTGGCCAACAGCAAGAAGCGGAGGTCTCACTGCAGCATGAAGGGAGCGCGCCATTGAAAGTTCTGGCCCGAACACGGCTGGCAGCGACTCAAGGTATAGGGGAAGACAGTCTGTGCGTATTGTTCTTGCAAGACCAACGCCAGGCGGAGGCCCGGCTGCGCACCGAAAAATTGGCCAGCATGGGGCGCATGTCCACCGCGGTAGCCCACGAAATCCGCAATCCTTTGGCGGCGATTGCTCAGGCCAACGCACTGTTGGCTGAAGATTTGAGCGACCCGAAGCAGCTTCGCCTCACGAACATGGTCGGGCAGAACGCCAAAAGACTTGAAAAAATCGTTGATGACATCCTGAACGTCGCGCGGGCACGCGGCGCCAACTTCGGAGAACGCGACGCCCTGCACGGCCTGAGCGATGCGGTGCACAAGATTGCCAGTGACTGGGCCCATCAGCACGGACAATCCGGACTTATCGGCCTGGATATTGCCCCCTCCGTACACTCAGTACGATTTGATTTGGACCACTTGCGACAAGTCATCATTAATCTGCTGGACAATGCCCGACGCTATGCCAGCCAGCACCTGGAGGCCATTCAGATTGCAGTGACCTACGGCGAAGAAGTCGCTTTTGTGTCAGTCTGGAGCGATGGAGCGCGCATGGACCAGACCGTGGAGCG
>RFQA01000297.1 GCA_009925925.1 Betaproteobacteria bacterium | reverse complement strand
AGTTTCCATGCCATTGCCGCAGGCAAGGCTGCGGCCTTTGGCGTACGGCACCACCACAGGGCACGGGGATTGCTTAGGATGCACCATCTGCAGACAAATCGAACCGACCATGGAACTCACGCCCAGAGAAAAAGACAAGCTCATGCTGTTCACTGCCGGATTGCTGGCAGAGCGCCGCAAAGCCCGTGGCCTCAAACTCAATTACCCGGAGGCCGTGGCCCTGATCAGCTGCGCCGTGATGGAAGGCGCGCGTGACGGCAAAACCGTGGCCCAGCTCATGAGCGAAGGCCGCACCGTGCTGACCCGCGACGACGTGATGGACGGCATTGCCGAGATGATTCCGGACATCCAGATCGAAGCCACCTTCCCCGACGGCACCAAGCTCGTCACTGTCCACCAGCCGATCGTCTGACCCCCCTTCCCGGAGAATGCCATGTCCAAATCCTTGAAATCCGCTCTTCTTTTCATAGCTGCTGGCGCAATATCCACGGGCGCTAGCGCCCATATCGGCACTGATCTGCATAGCCATGGCAGCTTTATGACCGGCCTGCTGCACCCGCTGGGCGGCATGGACCACTTGCTGGCCATGTTGTCGGTGGGTATCTGGAGCGCCTTGTCCGCCCGCCGCGCCGGCCCTGCCCTGCTGTGGGGACCGCTTGCCTTTGCCAACATGCTGGTGCTAGGCGCCCTGCTGGGCCTGCAAGGCCTGGGCGGCGCCGTGGTGGAGCCCATGGTGGCTGCGTCCGTGCTGGCGCTGGGTCTGCTGGTACTCACACGCCAAGGCATGAATGCCGCAGCCTCCATGGTGTTGGTGGGTGGCTTTGCTGTGTTCCACGGACTGGCCCACGGTGCGGAGTTGGCAGCTACGGGTGACGCGGTTGCGGCAGTGGCCGGCATGTTTGTTGCCACCATTGCACTGCATCTTTCCGGCGTGGCATTGGGCTGGTCCTTGCGTGCTGCCAATGTGTGGGCAACCCGCGCCACCGGCGCTGCTGTGGCGGCTTCGGGCGTGGCCCTATTGATGCAATTGGCGTGAAGGACGGCCCCATGATCCCCGGCGAACTCCTTCTTGACGACGGCGAACATGCCCTCAACACTGGCCGCCGTACCGTGACGGTGGTGGTGCAAAACCAGTCGGACCGGCCCATTCAGGTCGGCTCCCACTACCACTTTGCAGAGACCAATGGCGCGCTCGGCTTTGACCGAGCATTGGCGCGAGGCATGCGCCTGAACATTGCCTCCGGCTCAGCCGTGCGATTCGAGCCCGGCCAACAACGCACCGTGGAGCTGGTAGAGATTGCCGGCGACAGAATGATTTACGGCTTTCGCGGCCTCGTGCAAGGGAGTCTTTAAATGACGAACAAATGTTTGCAGACCTCGCCATACCAGGGATGCCGTGGAACCGGCTTCGCCGGGCCACTGGCATCGCCCCCAGCAAGGGGGGTGGCGAAGAGTGCGCAGCACCGTAGCCTGGGGGTGAACTGATATGGCAACCATCGGACGCCGCGCCTACGCGGAAATCTTTGGCCCCACCACTGGCGACCGCGTGCGCCTGGCAGATACCGGCCTGATCATTGAGGTCGAAAAAGACTACACCCTGGCTGCGGGCAGCTATGGCGAAGAGGTCAAGTTCGGCGGCGGCAAAACCATCCGCGATGGCATGGCGCAATCGCAACGTACACGTGCTCAAGGTGCGGTGGACTGTGTGCTCACCAACGCCCTCATCCTGGACCACTGGGGCATCGTCAAGGCCGACATCGGCCTCAAGGGCGGGCGCATTGTGGCCATAGGGAAAGCCGGCAACCCTGACACTCAGCCGGGTGTGGACATCATCATCGGGCCTGGCACCGAAGTCATCAGCTGCGAGGGCAACATCGTCACCGCGGGCGGCATCGACTGCCATATTCACTTCATCTGCCCGCAGCAAATTGAAGAAGCACTCTCCAGTGGCGTGACCACCATGATGGGTGGCGGCACGGGTCCGGCCACCGGCACCTTTGCCACGACCTGCACGCCCGGCCCCTGGAACATCGAGCGCATGCTGCAAGCGGCTGACGCCTTCCCCATGAACCTGGGCTACTTTGGAAAAGGCAACGCCAGTCTGCCCGGCGCTCTGCATGAGCAAATCAACGCCGGTGTAATCGGCCTCAAGCTGCATGAAGATTGGGGTAGCACACCCGCGGCTATCAGCAACTGCCTGG
Organism: Betaproteobacteria bacterium; assembly: GCA_009925925.1. GTDB lineage: Bacteria > Pseudomonadota > Gammaproteobacteria > Burkholderiales > Burkholderiaceae_C > Allorhodoferax. The sequence goes on along the minus strand of RFQA01000297.1, from coordinate 949 downwards.
ATGTGGCTGACGAAACCGAAATTCAGGTGGCTCTGCACTCCGACACGCTCAATGAATCCGGCTTTGTGGAGAACACCATTGAAGCCACCAAGGGCCGTGGCCTGTGCGCCTTCCACACTGAAGGCGCGGGCGGCGGACATGCGCCGGACATCTTGAAGGTCGTGGGCCAGGCGAACTTTCTGCCCAGCTCCACCAACCCCACGATGCCCTACACCCAGAACACACTGGACGAGCATGTGGACATGCTGATGGTATGCCACCACCTGGACGCGGGCATTGCGGAAGACCTAGCCTTTGCCGAGAGCCGCATCCGCAAGGAAACCATTGCAGCGGAGGACATCCTGCACGACATGGGCGCCATTTCCATGATGAGCAGCGACAGCCAGGCCATGGGCCGCGTGGGCGAAGTCATCATCCGCACGTGGCAGACGGCCGACAAGATGAAGTCGCAGCGTGGCAGCTTGCCAGAAGACAGCAGCCGCAACGACAACTTCCGCGTCAAACGGTATGTGGCCAAGTACACCATCAACCCTGCGATTGCGCACGGCATCAGCCATGAAGTCGGCAGCATCGAAGTCGGCAAGTGGGCCGACCTGGTGATCTACAAACCCGCCTTCTTCGGTGTCAAACCCGCGCTGATCTTGAAGGGTGGCTTCATCGCCCACGCTGCTATGGGCGACCCGAATGCGTCCATCCCCACCCCGCAGCCGGTGCACTACCGCCCCATGTTCGGCAGCTTTGGTGGCGCGCTGCACCGTGGCTCGCTGACCTTTGTGTCCCAATCGGGCTTGAACGCAGGCATCAAGGAACGCTTTGGTAAAAAAGCCGGCGATAAGCGCCGCACCAAATTTGATAAAGCCCCTGAATTACCCGATGTACCAATTGAAGCAATGATCGAGCGCGAAGCGATTACCATTATCCTCTCGGCCAAAGGCTGGGTGCGCGCCAT
>RFQA01000296.1 GCA_009925925.1 Betaproteobacteria bacterium | reverse complement strand
GTTGAAGTAGGTTTGCCCGGCGGTGGTGATGTGGAAAGCGCCGCTCTGCAGCGCGGCAATGCCTTCAGCGGCGAGCTGCGGGCGGCAGTCGATGAGGCGCGCCTGAATAGCGCCGTATTCCATGGCCTTGCGCGGGATCTCGTCGTAGTCGGCCTCGTCGGGCTGGCCCAGGTTGGCGGTGTAGGCGTAGGGCAGGGCGCCCTTCTGTTTCATCCACAACAGCGCGGCGCTGGTGTCCAGGCCGCCGGAGAACGCGATGCCGACTTTTTGGCCGACGGGGATGTTTTGCAGGATGGTGTTGGACATGGATTCAACCGAAATGGCAGATGTAGTGGTACGCCTCAAACCCCTCGGTCACGCGGATCTGGAACTTGGCGTTGCCCGGTACGTTGAATTTTTCTCCCTCGTTGGAGCGCACCCAAGTGTCAGAACCGTCGAGCTTGTATTCGCAGCTGCCCCCGACGCACTCCATGATCTCGGGCGCGCCGGTATTGAAAGTAAGGGTGGAAGGCAAGATCACGCCCACCGATTTGCTGGTGCCGTCAGCCAAGGTGATGCTGTGGCTCACGCACTTGCCGTCGAAGTACACATTGGCTTTGGTGGTGACGGAAACGTTGTCAAAGTGGGTCGTGGTCATGGTCAAACGTGGAAAAGTAAAGAGAAGAGGGCGGTGCCCCGCGCGGCACAGCGCATCAGGGCAAAGGCAGGATTTTAGGCCACCCGGCTTTGGAAGGCCGCGTCCGAGAAGCCCACGGTCACGGTGCCGTCGGCCCACACCACCACCGGGCGCTTGATGACGCTGGCGTTGGCCAGCATGAGCTGGGCGGCCGAGGTGGCGTCCACTACGGCGGCTTGGGTGGCGTCGTCCAGCTTGCGCCAGGTGGTGCCTTTGCGGTTCACCAGCGTTTCCCAGCCCACGGCGCGTATCCAGCTGGGCAGCAGGTCGGCGGGCACGCCCTGCTTTTTGAAGTCATGAAACTCGTGGGTGACATGGTGCTCGGTCAGCCAGGTGCGGGCCTTTTTTACCGTGTCGCAGTTGGGGATGCCGTAAAGAATGGTCATCCCTCTATTGTGGCAGTGCATTGCCGGTGGGCGACAATGGCGCCCGCTATGGAACACACACCCGCAACCTCCCCGTCTTTGCTTCACCCTACCGCGCAATCCTCTCTGGCTGACTGGCTGGCCTACATCGAGTCCATGCACCCCAAGGGCATTAATGGCATTGAGCTGGGGCTGGGCAAGGTGCAAGAGGTAGCCACGCGCCTGGGGCTGCGGTTTGACTGCCCGGTGTTCACGGTAGCGGGCACCAATGGCAAGGGCTCCACCTGCGCCATGTTGGAAAGCATTCTCGGGCAGGCCGGGTACAAGACGGGCGTGTACACCTCGCCTCATTTGGTGCACTTTGAGGAGCGCATGCGGCTCTTGGGCGAGGCGGCGCCTGCTACTAAATTTGTAGCTGCTTTCGCAGAAGTGGAGGGCGCCAGGTGCCAAAAAGGCTCTGAGATTGCGCTCACCTATTTTGAATTCACCACACTGGCCATTTTGTGGGCGCTGTCTCAAGAAGGCTTGGACGCCGTCATTCTGGAAGTGGGCCTGGGCGGGCGGCTGGACGCGGTCAACATCATCGACACCGACTGCGCCATTATCACCAGCATCGACCTGGACCACATGGAGCTGCTGGGCAACGACCGCGAGACGATTGGCTTTGAGAAAGCCGGCATCATGCGCACCGGCCGGGCTGTGGTGGTGAGCGACCCGGTGCCGCCGCAAAGCGTGCTGGACCGCGCGCTGGAGATCGGCGCGGACCTGTGGCAGGTGGGTACGGATTTCAATGTGTCCGGCGACAAGCAGCAGTGGGGCTGGGCCGGGCGCGGGCGCCGCTACAGCGGGCTGGCCTACCCGGCGCTGCGGGGCGCGAACCAGCTGGTCAACGCCGCGGGCGTGCTGGCAGCACTGACGGCCATGCGCGAGCGCCTGCCGGTCACGGCGCAGGCGGTACGCAACGGGCTGGCTTTTGTGGAGCTGCCCGGGCGCTTCCAGATCATTCCCGGTCAACCCAGCCTGGTGTTGGACGTGGCGCATAACCCGCACTCGGTGGCGGCGCTGGCGGCCAATCTGGACGCCATGGGCTTCTTCCCCACCACCCACGCCATTTTTGGCGCCATGGCCGACAAAGACCTGGCGCCCATGTTGGCCAAGGTCGGCCCCATGATCGACCGCTGGTATTTCACCGACCTGCCCAGCCCGCGTGCCGCCAGTGGTGCCAGCCTGAAGGCCCAGTGGCAAGCCCAAAACACCCGCAAAGACGCCTCGGCCACCACCCATGCCGACCCTATGCAAGCGTTGAACGCCGCCATCGCTGCGGCAGACCCCGCTGATAGAATCGTGGTCTTTGGGTCGTTCTACACCGTGGGCGGCGTTCTGCAACAGGGCACACCACGCCTGCAAGCCAAACATCTGAACCCTTAAGTCTTCCGCTCATGGCCTTTTTCAAGTTTCGCAAAGGTGGCGACGAACAGCCCACCCCACCCACCGCGTCAGAGAGCGTTGAGGCCATGCGCAAGCGCGCACGCCACCGTCTGGTGGGCTCAGCCGTGCTGGTGGCCATCGGGGTGGTGGGTTTCCCGCTGCTGTTTGACAGCCAGCCGCGCCCGATTGCGGTGGATATTCCGATCGAAATTCCGGACAAAGGCAAAGTCCGCCCCTTGGGCGCGCCTGCGCTGCCTGCCGCCACCCAAGCCAGTGGCGTGGTGATTGAGGAGCGTGAAGAGTCCGCAGCGCCTGCCACGAGCGCACCCGCCCCCAAAGTGGCTTTGACGGAGACCAAGACTGCCGCTGTCAAGCCGGAGGCCAAACCCGAATCCAAGCCCGAGCCCAAGAAGCCCGAGGCGAAACCGGCCGAAAAGGCCGTAGAGAAGCCTGCCGAGAAACCCGCCGCAGCGGCTAAACCTGATGCCAAGTCGGCAGACGCAGCCAAAGCGCAAGCGCTCTTGGAAGGCAAACCGGCTGCAGAAGCCAAACCCGCGGACCACAAGGCAGACAAAAAGCCCTCAGCCGATGCTGGCCGCTTCGTGGTGCAGGTAGGCGCTTACACCGAGGCGGGCAAGCTGCAGGAAGCCCGCTCCAAGGTAGAGAAAGCGGGCTTCAAGACCTATACCCAAGTGGTGGGCACCAAAGATA
>RFQA01000295.1 GCA_009925925.1 Betaproteobacteria bacterium | reverse complement strand
TGGCTCCCAAAGCCTGCGAATCGGTTGCACACACAAGGCCGGTGACTTGGGGGGACCCCGTCAGGATCTCGTTTGCGGCGCGCTCCCCCGCTTGAGAAGTCACCTCACAGTGCTGAATCGTGATCCTGGATGGGTCCATCCCAGCTTCACTACAGGCTCGCAAGAATCCACGTTTCCGTAGTTGGGCGTAGGTCATGGTCTCCGGGCCGTTGATCATGCTCAAGTGGCGATGCCCGAGCTCGATGAGTCGACGGGTTGCCACGTAAAAAGCCTGTTCGTTGTCGGTATCTACCCAAGCATGTGGGGTGTTGGTTTCCGTCCGTCCATGAGTGACGAATGGAATTCGACGCTCTTGTAACAATGCAACGCGGGAATCAAATGTGCGGGTTCGGGCCAGGATGACTCCGTCGACCAGCCGACCTTCAATCAGGCGATCCATTTCCTTGAGCTCGCCGTCTCCGACAGGCAAGGCTAAAGACATGGCGAAATATCCTTGCTCGCGCAGCACTTCGGCGGCACCCGAGAGCAGGGCCGCGAATGATGCATCCAGATAATTTCCAGCCCGCACCGAGGTCATGAGTGCTATGGCCCCGTTCCTTCCAGTGGCCAGTCGATGTGCTACCGGGTGGGGACGGTATTTCATGTCACGGGCAGCCTCCTGCACGCGCTGACGTGTCTTGACGTTGATGTCGGCATAACCGTTCAGGGCCCTGGATACCGTAGAGGGCGCCAAGCCCAATGCGTCAGCTAACTGTTGAATGGACACAGATCTCCTTGAACAAGGCCTTGGATGGGCGGATTGTTCTTCCGAAAGCGGTTTCGGAAATCAGTGTTTTCCCTTGATCAGTTGATGCGAGTTCGCGACTTCTTGCTTGCAATGAGGCACCGCCATGCCCCCGGACCCTCTCTCGGGCTCTCCTGCAAACAGCGGTTTAAAAAGTGACGAAGCCCGCGACAAGGCGGGCTTACAGGGCAGGGTAGCGAAAACGGTCGGTGAATGAATTCGAGCTTGCGAGGCGACTCACGCCGTCAACCGTGTCCCCAACTTGTAGGCTGGCAACCCGGCCAGCATCCGCTTCCCGTAGCTGGTTTGCGTGAGCCGCTTGTCGTAGCAAATGACTTGCGCGCGGTCTTCCTCAGTGCGGATGGCGCGGCCGGTCCATTGCAGCAGCTTCACCCCGGTGGCCGGGATGACCAGTTCGTTGAACGGGTCGCGGCCTACGCTGCGCAGCCATTCGGCGCGGGCTTCGTCTACCGGGTCGCTGGGCGGGGCAAAGGGCAGCTTGGCGATGAACACGGTTTCACACAAAGCACCGGGCAAATCCAGGCCTTCACCAAAGCTCTGCAAGCCGAACAGCACCGAGGGCAAACCGTTCTCCACCCGCTCGGCGTGTGCGGCCAGCAGCCGCGTGCGGGACTGCGTGCCTTGCACCAGCACCATGTCCATCATGTGGCCAGGGACGGCCTCCGTGGCGGTGCGCATCTGGGCGCGGCTGGTGAATAGCACCAGTGCGCCACGCTTGACCTGCTCGATGTCATCCATGAGCGCGCGCACCATCTCGGCGGTGTAGGCATCTGCGTGTTTGGGGTCGGCTAGGGTGTGTACTACCGTCAGGCTGCCTTGCTTGGCATAGTTGAAGGGGCTGGCCACTTCCAGGGCGGTCACGTAGTCCTTGTTGGCAAGTCCTGCCTCTTTCAAAAAGTAGTCAAAGCTGCCGCAGCTGGTGAGCGAGGCGCTGGTGACGATGGCACCGCGCACCTGGCTCCACAAAAACTGGCGCAACAAGTCACCCGGCACGATGGGGCAGGCGTGCGCCGTCATGGTGAGAAAACCGTTGTCACTCTCGGCTTGCAGCCACTTGGCCAAGGGCTGGTCGCCGTGTTCCAGCAGCAAATTGGCGGTGCTCACCAGGCTGCCCAGGCGCGGCGCAATGCCGCCGAGCTGGGCATACAGCTGGGCGCACAGCACGGCCTGGGACGGATCGTCTTTGGCGATGGCTTTCACGTCCACACCCAGGGCCTCCAGCGCTTTGGACAGGCCAGTGGCCTGCGACTGAATCTGTCGCACCGGCTCGTGCAGCGCTTCGGGCAGCACGCCGTTGGCAAAGCGCAGCGTGCCGTCTTTGCCGCCGCCATGGGCGTCCTGGCCTGTGTGGGCCCACACCAAGTCCATGGCCATGCGGGCCACAGAGGTAAGTGCGCCCTTGAGCTGGCTGGTGACCGTTTGCACGTCTTCGCCCAAGTGCAGGGCGAGTTTGCCGGCCACCTCGGTCATGGTTTTGGGCAGTTTGTCGAGCCAGCGCAGGTTGGACAGGTCCATGGCGCTGGAGAACTGGTCAAGTGCTACGGCCGGCAGGTGGTGGCCTTCATCAAACACCACCAGGCAGTTGTCCAAGTCGGGCAGGGTTTTCATTCCCAAGGATGCCAAAACCAGGTCGTGATTGGCCACGATGACATTGGCTTCCGCCAGTTTGGTGCGCGCGTTGTAGTAGCTGCACTCTTTGTAGCGGGGGCAATGGCGGGCGGTGCAAGTGTGACGCTCGGCGGCCACGGCCGACCAGTCGCGCGGGTCGGGGGTGTCGGCCAGGTTGTCGCGGTCGCCATCCCAGATGGCCACCGCCAGCTTGTGGGCCATGCCCTCAAAAAGGGCTTGGCGGCGTTCTTCGATGGCCTCTTGCGACATGGCGCTCACCTTGGGCTGCGGCAGGTCGTCGTCAAACAAATCGTCCTCACTCGCGCCGCTGCCCACCAGTCGCTCCAACTTCACCTTGCACACATAGCGCCCACGGCCCTTGGCCAGGGCGTAGGCAAAGGGCTGGTCCATGCTGCGTGCCAAGGCAGGCAAGTCTTTGGTCATCAGCTGCTCTTGCAAGGCCACGGTGGCGGTGCTGATGATGACGCGGGTTTTGCGCTCCAGTGCCATGGCAATGGCGGTGCTGGCATAGGCCGCACTTTTACCCACGCCGGTACCGGCTTGAATGACAGCGATGGCTCTGGTGGGGTTGGGGTGCTCGCCGATGTCGGCCTGCGCCAGCGTGGCGGCCACGGTCTCGGCCATCTGGTGCTGACCTGCGCGGCGCTTGAATCCGCTGGTGCTGCCCACTACCTGTTCAAAGGCACGCAGGGCATGCTGGGCCAATGCGGCGCTGGCAGGCGGCAGGGTAGAAAAATCGGAGCTCAAAGGGGATAGCGGCATGGTGCCGTTGCAGG
>RFQA01000294.1 GCA_009925925.1 Betaproteobacteria bacterium | reverse complement strand
ACGTGGGCCATGAACTGCTGGGCCTGCTCGTACACGTCGTCGGTGTCGATCAGGATGTCGCCGATGTCGTGGTTGAAGTAATCACGGATGGCGCGGATCACCAGGCTGGATTCCTGGTAAATCAGGAAAGCACCCTTGGCGCCCTTGGCGGCGCCGTCGATGGCACCCCAGAGCTTCAACAGGTAGTTCAGGTCCCACTGCAGTTCGGGCGCGCTGCGGCCGATGCCGGCGGTACGGGCGATGATGGACATGCCGTTGGGGTATTCCAACTGGTCCATGTTTTCTTTGAGTTCGGCGCGGTCGTCACCCTCGATACGGCGGCTGACACCACCACCACGGGGGTTGTTGGGCATCAGCACCACATAGCGGCCGGCCAGCGAGATGAAAGTGGTCAGGGCTGCGCCCTTGTTGCCACGTTCTTCTTTTTCGACCTGAACCAGCAGCTCCTGGCCTTCGCGGATCGCGTCCTGAATGCGGGCATTGCTCGCAGACACGCCTTGCTGGAAATACTGTTTGGAGATTTCCTTGAAAGGCAGGAAACCGTGGCGGTCTTCGCCGTAGTCCACAAAGCAGGCTTCCAGAGAGGGTTCTACGCGGGTCACGACCGCTTTGTAGATGTTGCCTTTGCGTTGTTCGCGGCCTTCAATTTCAATTTCGTAGTCGAGGAGTTTTTGTCCGTCGACGATGGCCAAGCGGCGTTCTTCAGCCTGCGTGGCGTTGATCAGCATCCGTTTCATGGATTGCATCCTTCTTCAATAAGCACATGCCCGGTGTGGGGCCAACGGAGCCGGACTGACGAATTGAAGTGAGGAGGAATTGCCGGAGAACTTCAGGTCACACGAGGTGTCGAAGCGTAGGCGCGTGGATGGGGACGAGGGATTGCGTTTGTGAATCAGCTACAAAAATGCTAGCTGGTTGCGCTGGTGGTACCGGGGCTGCAAGCCGATTTGTGCCACCAAACGGGGCGAATACGCTCCGTAGGCACATGGTCATCAGGCTCAGCAACACAAACATCTCGTTTCATTCCGTCCGTCAACCGTGGGTTGGCGGACTTGGGGTATTCCGTATCAGGGTTTCAATTCGTAGTCTTGACCGTCGGGTGACACCGCCATCACAAGCAGCTGGCGTGTGATTTGCGGGTCGCGCCCAACGGCGGCTTCGACCTTCCAGCGAAGCGTTCAGTGGGGTGTGGACTAAACTCCAGACAAATCAACCACTTACGGCGCGTCGCTAGTGAAACACATTATAGAGGGCAATCTGCCCTCACCGGCCCCCCTTGCCCACTCCCAAGTCAAATCTGTGACGGTGGACGAAGACAGCGCCGGCCAACGTCTGGACAACTTTTTGATGCGAGAACTCAAAGGGGTGCCCAAAACCCATGTCTACCGCATCATCCGCAGCGGCGAAGTCCGCGTAAACAAAGGCCGCGCCAGCGCCGACACCCGTCTCGCCGTGGGCGACGTCATTCGCCTGCCGCCGGTGCGTACCTCCGAGCGTGCGGAACAGAAAACCGCCGCAATGGCCGAGCAGGTTGGCCGTTTCGTGCCGGCCAAGGATTTTCCGGTCTTGTTTGAAGATGACCATTTTCTGGCGGTCGACAAGCCCGCCGGGGTAGCCGTGCATGGCGGATCCGGGGTGAGCTTCGGCGTCATCGAGCAGCTACGCATGGCGCGCCCCAAAGCGACATTTTTGGAATTGGTGCACCGGCTGGACCGGGAAACCAGCGGCATATTGCTGGTGGCCAAAAAACGCAGCGCCCTGAAGAACTTGCAAGACCAGTTCCGGGAACGAGAAACCGGCAAAACGTATCTGGCGCTGGTGGCAGGGCAGTGGCCGGCCAACAAAAAGTTATTGGATAAATCCCTGCAGAAATACCTGCTGCCCGATGGCGAGCGCCGCGTACGGGTGGTGGCCAAAGACCACCCGGATGCCATGCCGTCCTTGAGTCTGGTCAAGGTGCACTCCGTGACCCCGGCAGCCCGCACGGCGCAAACACCGCAACACAAGGTCTATTCCTTGCTGGAAGTGACCATCAAAACCGGCCGGACCCACCAGATCCGGGTGCACCTGGCCTCAGAAGGCATGGGCATTGTGGGTGACGACAAATATGGCGACTTCGACTTGAACAAGGCGCTGGCACGTGACGACGGGGCTGTGGCGCTCAAGCGCATGTTTTTGCATGCCTGGCGTTTCCAATGCAATCACCCGGCCACCGGTGAGCGGGTAGTCCTTCAGACGGGGCTCCCCCCTGAGCTTGCCCGTTTTCTGCTGCAGGCCATTCCGGAAGAGCCGGGCGCGGCGGCTCTGGTTCAGGGTTAAATCGGGGTATGAATTCCAACGCTTTCCGCCCTCGCCGTTTTGATTTGATCGCATTTGATTGGGACGGCACCCTCTTTGACTCTACGGCCTTGATTACGCGATGCATCCAGCTGGCGGTGAAGGACGTGGGCGGCACCGTGCCGAGTGACAAAGATGCGGCTTACGTGATCGGTATGGGGCTGATGCAAGCGCTGGCCCATGCCGCGCCTGACGTACCGCCAGAGAGATACCCGCTATTGGGTGCCCGCTACAAGCACCATTACAGCGTGCATCAGAACGACATCACCCTGTTTGCCGGGGTGCTGGAGATGCTGGACCGGCTTAAAGCCCGCCAGCACCTGCTGACGGTGGCCACCGGAAAAAGCCGTGGTGGACTGAACGAAGCCCTGCGGGACGTCAACCTCCAAGGCATTTTTGATGGCTCGCGCACCGCAGACGAGACCTCCGGCAAGCCGCACCCTCTGATGTTGCAGGAGCTGATGATGGAATTCGGAGTGGCTGCTGACCGCGTGCTGATGATCGGGGACACCACCCACGACCTGCAAATGGCGGTGAACGCCGGCTGTGCCAGTGTGGCCGTGAGCTACGGCGCGCATGAGCCGGAGAGTTTCACCGCGCTCGGTCCCCTGACGATTGCCCACTCGGTAGCGGAATTGGATGCCTGGTTGCAGGCCAACGCCTGAACCTTATTAACCTGACGAGGAGCCCTCATGACGGACGCTGTTCCCGATACCCCCGGAATTGCCTTGTGCAACTCCGCTGATCTGGTGGATAGCGGGCTGGCGGTGCCCTTTGACGTGATCTATTGCGGGCAGACCTGTTATGCCTTTGCCATTCGCTACGCGGGCAAGGTGTATGCCTATCTGAACCGCTGTTCGCACGTTCCCATGG
>RFQA01000293.1 GCA_009925925.1 Betaproteobacteria bacterium | reverse complement strand
CTGAGGACGAAGCGTTGCGCGCCAAATTCGGCGGCACGCCCGAAAAGGTCATCAATTTGATGACCTTCATCGCCGAAGAAGTGCGCCAGATCATGGCCCAGCTGGGTATCCGCAAGTTCGACGACATGATCGGCCGTTCCGACCTGCTCGACACCCGCAAGAGCATTGAGCACTGGAAAGCACAAGGCCTGGACTTCAGCCGCTTGTTTGCGCAACCCAATGTGCCTGCCGACGTGCCACGTTTCCAGACTCTCACCCAAGACCACGGTCTGGAAAAGGCGCTGGACAATGTGCTCATCGCCAAGAGCCGCGCCGCGATCGACAAGGGTGAGCGTGTGCAGTTCATGGAAGTGGCCCGTAACGTGAACCGTTCCGTGGGCGCCATGCTCTCCGGCGCGGTCACCAAGGTGCACCCAGAGGGTCTGCCGGATGACACCATCCGCATCCAGCTGGAAGGCACAGGCGGCCAGTCTTTTGGCGCTTTCCTGACCAAAGGCATCACCCTGTATCTGATCGGTGACGCCAACGACTACACCGGTAAGGGACTGTCCGGCGGCCGCGTGGTGGTGCGTCCTAGCATCGACTTCCGTGGTGAAGCCATCCGCAACACCATCGTGGGCAACACCGTGATGTACGGAGCGACTACCGGTGAAGCCTTTCTCAGCGGCGTAGCGGGCGAGCGCTTTGCGGTCCGTTTGTCCGGTGCCACAGCTGTGGTGGAAGGCACCGGTGACCACGGTTGCGAATACATGACCGGCGGAACGGTGGCGGTGCTGGGTAAAACCGGCCGCAACTTTGCAGCGGGCATGAGCGGCGGTATTGCCTACGTCTACGACGAAGACGGCCAGTTCGCCAAGCGTTGCAACACCGCCATGGTGAGCCTGGAGAAGGTGTTGACTGCCGCCGAGCAGGAAGCCACCCTCGACAAGGGCATCTGGCACCGTGGTGAAACCGATGAAGCCCAGCTTAGGAAACTGCTGGAAGACCACAACCGCTGGACCGGTAGCAAACGTGCACGTGAATTGCTGGACAACTGGGAAGTCTCCCGCGCCAAGTTTGTGAAGGTATTCCCCAACGAGTACAAGCGTGCTCTGGGTGAGATTCATGCACGTAAATCGGCTGTGGCGCACGCCAAATCTGCGCCAGCAGCTACTAAAAAAGAAGCAGCGGCTGCCAAGTAAGGCGAGCCTGATCTAACGCACAAGGACGTACATCATGGGAAAAGTCACTGGCTTCATGGAGTTTGAGCGCATCGAAGAGGGCTACAAGCCCGTTGTCGAGCGCCTGAAGAACTACAAAGAGTTCGTTATCGGTCTGGACGATGCACAGGCTAACAAGCAAGCTGCGCGCTGCATGGACTGCGGCACGCCGTTCTGCAATAACGGCTGCCCGGTCAACAACATCATTCCGGACTTCAACGACCTCGTCTTCCGCAAGGACTGGAAGGCCGCGATCGACACGCTGCATAGCACCAACAACTTCCCCGAGTTCACCGGCCGCATCTGCCCCGCACCTTGCGAGGCAGCCTGCACCTTGAACGTCAACGAAGAAGCGGTGGGCATCAAGTCGATCGAGCACGCCATCATTGACCGTGCCTGGCATGAAGGTTGGGTCAAGCCCCAGCCCGCCACCGTCAAGACCGGTAAAAAAGTGGCCGTGGTGGGCTCCGGCCCAGCGGGTATGGCTGCTGCCCAGCAGTTGGCCCGCGTCGGACACGACGTCACCTTGTTCGAGAAGAACGACCGCATCGGCGGCCTGCTGCGCTACGGCATTCCTGACTTCAAGATGGAGAAGTCCCACATCGACCGCCGCGCTGAGCAGTTGGTGGCTGAAGGCGTGACTATCCGCACCGGTGTGCTGGTGGGTGACATGCCCAAGGGCTCCAAGGTCACCAATTGGGCCAAGGAAACTATTTCCCCCGAGCAGCTCAAGAAGGACTTCGACGCGGTGCTGCTGACTGGCGGATCCGAGCAGTCCCGCGACCTGCCTGTGCCCGGCCGCGACTTGGACGGCATCCATTTCGCCATGGAATTCCTGCCCCAGCAGAACAAGGTCAATGCCGGTGACAAGCTGAAGAACCAACTGCGCGCTGACGGAAAACACGTCATCGTCATCGGCGGTGGTGACACCGGCTCTGATTGCGTGGGTACCTCCAACCGCCACGGCGCGGTCAGCGTCACCCAGTTCGAAGTGATGCCCCAGCCTCCAGCTGAAGAAAACCGTCCGCTGACCTGGCCCTACTGGCCGCTGAAGCTGCGCACCAGCTCCAGCCATGAAGAAGGTTGCGAGCGCGTGTTCTCCATCTCCACCAAAGAGTTCATCGGCGAAAAAGGCAAGGTCACGGGACTTAAGACCGTGCAAGTCGAGTTCAAGGACGGCAAGTTGGTGGACGTGCCCGGCACAGAAAAAGTGCTCAAGGCCGACCTCGTGCTGTTGGCCATGGGCTTTGTGAACCCGGTCGCGACCGTGCTGGAGTCCTTTGGCATTGACAAAGACGCTCGCGGCAACGCCAAAGCCACGACCGACATCGCTGGCGGCTACGCCACCAATGTGCCCAAGGTGTTTGCCGCTGGCGACATCCGCCGCGGCCAATCTTTGGTGGTGTGGGCCATCCGCGAAGGCCGCCAAGCCGCGCGTGCGGTGGATGAGTTCTTGATGGGCTTTACCGAACTGCCACGCTGATAAGGGTTTTCCCCCTTATCATTCCAAGGCCGGGCACATCCCGGCCTTGTTGCTTTTATGGCCACCACTCCTTCCTCTGCTCTGGTTGAACTGAAAAACGTCTCCTTTGGATACGGGGAGCGGCGCATCTTGGATGGCGTGTCCTTGACAGTGCCGCGCGGTAAGGTGACTGCCCTCATGGGCGCGTCTGGTGGTGGCAAAACGACGGTATTGCGCCTCATTGGCGGGCAGATCCGCGTCCAAAGCGGGCAGGTACTGCTGCATGGCCCCACCTCGGGTGACGTGCCGCAGGATATTTCCAGTCTCGGCTCCGAGGCTCTATATGCTGCCCGCCGCCGTATGGGCATGTTGTTCCAGTTCGGCGCCTTGTTCACGGATTTGAGTGTGTTTGACAACGTGGCCTTCCCCTTGCGGGAGCACACCGGTCTATCGGAAGCACTGGTTCGCGACATCGTCCTGATGAAGCTGAACGCCGTGGGTTTGCGGGGCGCGCGGGATTTGATGCCCTCGGAAATCTCCGGTGGTATGGCGCGTCGCGTTGCTCTGGCGCGCGCCAT
>RFQA01000292.1 GCA_009925925.1 Betaproteobacteria bacterium | reverse complement strand
GGCTGTGAACAAGGACACCGATGACCTGTATGTCGAACGCGTGGAGGCAGATGTCACTTATGCGGAACTTCTTCTGGAAAAAGCCCGGCGAATCATCTTTGCCCAAACCCCACTGCCACGCATCAGCGAGGACCCCAGTTGGTATCAGTGCCGCATGTGTGATCACGCGCCAGTTTGCCATGCAAGCGGTAACAGCGTGTTGGCACCTGCGATCAATTGCCGTACTTGCCTGCACTCAACACCCGTGGATGGCGGTTGGCATTGCGACCGGCATCAAAAACGTCTGACCGACGTTGATCAGCGTACGGGCTGTGAGCAACACCTGTACCTGCCGCCACTTGTTCCTGCATTGCAAGTCGATGCGGGTGACGACTGGGTTGACTACGAATTTACCAATGGAGTTCGCTGGCGCGATGCCGGTTTGAACAAGCACGTCGCCAACTGAATCCCCAACCGCAAACCTAAACGCAATTGAAAAAGGAGTCCCGTCATGAGCTTTTCCCTCCGCCCCTACCAAAGTGCTGCCATCCAAGGCATCTACAACTATTTCCAAGATGAGAGCGGTAACCCGCTGGTGGTGATTCCCACCGCTGGTGGCAAGTCCCTCGTCATGGCCACCTTTGTTGAAGGCGTACTGAAAGCCTTTCCAGATCAGCGCATCCTGATCGTGACTCATGTGCGTGAGCTGATTGAGCAGAACTTTGCCGAACTCAAAAAGCTTTGGCCGCAAGCCCCGGCAGGGATTTATTCAGCAGGACTTAAGAAGCGAGAGATTCGTGCGCAGATTTTGTTTGCTGGCATCCAGTCCATTCACAAGCGTGTGTATGACGTTCAGCAGTGCGACCTGGTGTTGATTGATGAAGCGCATTTGATCCCGCGTTCCTCAAACACGATGTACCGCAAGTTTCTTGATGGCTTGAAGCGCATTAACCCCATGCTCAAGGTGATTGGCCTGACGGCCACGCCATACCGCCTGGACTCTGGGTTGCTGCATGAAGGTAGTGAGGCCATCTTCACTGACATCGCCTACGAGGTTTCGGTGCGTGAGTTGATTGATGACCACTACCTTTCGCCACTGATCTCCAAACGCATGGCAACGCAAATTGACCTCACTGGTGTGGGTACGCGCGGCGGTGAGTTCATCCCGAAGGATTTGGAAGCGGCCATTGACCAGGATGCGATCACACAAAGCGCAGTCAATGAAATCTTCTCGTACTCAACAAACCGCAAAAGCTGGCTGATCTTCTGTGCTGGCGTGGACCATGCGTACCACGTGCGTGATGCGGTGCGCAGCAGAGGAGTTACCTGCGAGACGATTGTGGGCGATACGCCCAGCGCCCAGCGCGAGGCCATCATCAATGACTTCAAGGCCGGACGAATTCAGTGCCTAACCAATGCCAATGTGCTGACGACAGGCTTTAACGCTCCTGCGGTAGACCTGATTGCCATGCTGCGCCCGACCAAGTCGGCGGGCTTGTATGTGCAGATCGTGGGTCGTGGCTGCCGCCTTGCACCTGGTAAGACCGACTGCTTGGTGCTCGACTTCGCCGGAAACATTGCACGCCACGGACCCATTGACGCCATCAAGCCCAAGACACCCAAAGCAGGTGAAGACGGTGATGCGCCCACCAAAGCCTGCCCTGAGTGCGACAGCATTGTGCATGCGGCGGTACGTCAGTGCCCCGACTGTGGCCACATGTTCCCGGAGCCGCAAATCAAGATTGACGCCAAAGCCAGCACTTTGGACATCCTCTCTGGCGGTCCACCCGAGTGGGTGCCCGTGACACGGGTGAGCTATGCCCGGCACGACAAGACTGGCAAGCCGCCGTCACTTCGAGTCGATTACTGGAGTGGACTGAGTTCCCACAGTGAGTGGGTTTGCATTGAGCACCAGGGCTATGCGCGGCAAAAGGCTGCCAGTTGGTGGGCCAACCGCGCACCGGGCTTGCCACTTCCGCGTGGTGTTGATGAAGCCTTGGCGGTATCGCAGCGTCTCAAGTGCCCCTCTCAGATCGCGGTGCGCCCCAGCGGGCGTTACACAGAAATCGTTGGCGCGCGCTTTTGATGTCAGGCGCATAAATGATGTGCGCCATTTGCAGGCGCGATGCCCGAGGGTATGGGTTCGCGCCTTGTTTGATCCGTATCGATGCGCCCAGCGTGAAGTTGTGTTCCAGGCGCTGTCAAAACATTGCAGCAAGGCTAAAGGGAATGATTGATCCAAACCAACATGAAACCAATGCTCTGGCGGCGGCCTGCCAGACAGGGGGCGAGTACGTCGAGTCACTTGCCAAAACAGACTTGGCCACCTTCACAGCAGTGGAGTGGTCAACCTTGATTGATGTGGTCGTGACCGCCTTTCAAGACTCACTTCGCAATGCCTATGCAGATGACCCACCATTTTGAAGGAACGCATGAATCCAAATAATTACATGGCCCATCTTGGGGCCACGCTCGTAGATCGCGGCTATGCCATTTTGCCGATCCAACCCAGCACTAAGAAGCCGGGCATGTTTCGCCTGGGTGCCTGGCAAGACTATCCCAAGTGGAGCCGTCACTGTGAGCGCGACACGACAGAAAACGAAGTGGACATCTGGGGCGACTGGCCCGAGGCTGGCATTGGCATTGCCGCAGGCAAGGTGATTGGCATCGACATTGATGTGCTGCAGTCCAAAGACATCGCTGTTCAGATTGAGGGCTTGGCCAAGCGACTGCTGGGCGACACACCTGCAGTTCGTATCGGCAACGCCCCTAAGCGATTGCTGGTGTACCGTGCAGCCCAGCCTTTCAGTGGCTTTAAGTTCCCGCCCATTGAGGTCTTGGGTGTGGGGCAGCAGTTCATCGCCTATGGCATTCACCCGGATACCGGCAAGCCCTACGAGTGGCCCGTGCAAACCTTGGCCGACCTGAAAATCGAAGAACTGCCTGTCATCACCGAGGAACAGGCTCGAGAGTTTGCGCGCCAGGCGTACGAGTTGGTCCCCGAATCTATGCGCCCCAAAAGTCTGGCTGTAGGTTTGAAGTCTCCAGAGGCGTTCGCCAATCTGCCCGAGCAACGCGGCACGTTCGAGGCAGTGCAGGACGCGCTTCAGTACATCCCCAACCAGGATCTGGACTACGACAGCTGGGTGCGCATTGGCATGGCCATCAAAGGTGCGCTTGCCGAGCAGGGGTGGCCGCTCTTTGAGTCCTGGTCTGCGTCGTCCAGTAAAAACGATGCCAAGACAACCGCTAAAAGTTGGGG
>RFQA01000291.1 GCA_009925925.1 Betaproteobacteria bacterium | reverse complement strand
ATGCAGTGCAGTGCCATGGCGGCAGCATTTCCCTAAAGAGCACGCCCGGTCAGGGAAGCACTTTCACCGTCGTATTGACCGCCCCCGCAGCGCCCAAGGTTGCCGACGATGTTGCGAATCAACACCTCATCGACGAGATAGACGTCTGTGTCTTGTGGCAGATCCATCGCCATCTGAATGCGGCGGAAGGGTTCCACCATGGCGCTGCGCAACTCGTCGACCAGGCTTTTGCAGAACACCGCCACCTGAAAGGGCTGCGGCTTGAACTGCAGGCGACCTGCGTCCGAGCGACCGATAACCAGCACGTTTTCCAGCATGTGGGTCATACGCTCTACGGCGTCATCGATCTTCTGCAGGGTCAGGCGCTTTTTGTCCACGGGCATGCGGTCGTCATAGTGCATCAGCAGGTCGACGGAGCCGTGGATGGTGGCTAGCGGCGTGCGGAACTCATGCGACGCCATGGTGATGAAGCGGCTCTTGAGGTCGTTAAGCTCAATCTGTTGTTGCAAGGCACGCTTCTGATTTTGCTCCGCCTCCACCCGGGCGGTAGCGTCCACCACAAAGAGCAGTGTGGCGTCTCTATGGCCCCATTGCAGTAGCACGGCTGACAAGTCCAGGGTGCGGATCTCGCCCTTGTCCGTGATGATCCGGAAGCTGTAGGTCTCCTCCACCGGCTCCCCACGCAAACGCCGCTGGTGCCGTTCCACCACAGCCGGTACATCGTCGGGGTGGATGGTGCCGGTGAAGGGCAAGGCCATTAGGGCTTGGGTGGAGTGCCCCACGATGCGCTCCATGCTGGGGTTCACAAACACCATGCGCCCGTCTTGCACGACCACCACGCCGACGCCCACGTTTTCAATCACGGAGCGGTAGCGGGCTTCGGACTTGCGCAATTCTTCAATGGCCTGGTAGCGCTCAATGGCCGCGCTGACGTGGTTGGCAAAAAAACCGAGGATGTTCACGTCATCCTCGGCGTAAATCACGTCCGGTGTGTAGCCCTGTACCACCAGGACGCCGGCCATCCGACCACGGATCTGCATGGGTACACCCAGCCAGGAGCTGAAGCTCAGGTCTCCGGACGCTTCCGCCATGAAGCCGCTCTTGCGTAATTCCGTAAAGCGGGTTGCATCCATCAACTGGGGTTTGCCGCTCTCCAGCACGAATTCGGTCATACCGCGCTTGTAGGGAACGCCGTCGCGTTGCATCACGTCGCCGTCTTTTTCATCGACGTAATAGGGGTAGTCCATCAAACCCCGGTCATGGTCATGCAGGGCGACGAAAAAGTTGTCGGCAAACATCAGCTCACGCAGTAGCTGGTGCACGACTTGCAAAAAATCATAGAACGACAAGCCGGCCGTCGCGCGCTCGGCAATGCGGTAGAACACCCGCTGCATGGACTCGGCACGTCTCTGCTCTTCAGCGTCGTGTTGCAGTTCTGTGGTGCGGCGCAGCAACCACTGGCGGGCCTGGATCTGCTGCTGGTTGAGCAGCGAGCGCAGCATTTCGTTGTCGGCCTGCAGCTCCCGGATCTGTGTTTGCAGTGAGGCAAGCAGGTCGGGTTCAGGCTTGGTCATGGCTGCTTAGTGGCCCATGTTGCGCAGGGCCGCTTCCAGGGCAGCAGCCGTTGCCAACGGTTTTTCCATCGGGAAAAGGTGGGTGCCATCCAGCATCATGTTGCGCCCTTTGGTGATCTTGTTGGTCAGGTCCATGCCGACTTGCTTCATTTCGGCAGACTGGTCGCCGCCGATAAACGTCACCGGGCACTTCAAGGGGTGGCGCGCCAGCAGGCGGTCCAGGTTGTCGGGCAGGGTGTTGTAGAAAGCGGTTTCCACATCGCGATCGAAGGCTAACACCCGTTTGCCGTCCGCGTCCTCAGGGAAATCATCTACATAGTCCTGCAGCACCTGCGGGTCCCAGCGGGCAAAAGCCTTTTTGTGCCGGAAGTGTTCGAGCGCAGCCTCTGCATCCGGCCAACTGTTGCGCCGCTTGCGGCTCACTGCGCCGGGGGAGATGGACCCCACCAGCTGGGTGGTTTTGGCCAGGCCCACCATGCGTGAACGCCAGCCACCTACCAGGGGGGAGTCAATCAGCACCACACCTTTGGCCAGTCCGGGTTGCTGGGCCGCGGCCATGAGGCTTAAAAAGCCGCCCAAAGAATGGCCCACCAGCCAGACGGGCTCGCCCGCCTTGTCGACCACTTTGGAGGCAAAGTCCACCAATTGCTGCACGATGTGCGGCCAGTTGTCACTGACCGGGTAGCGTGCATCGTGTCCGTACTTTTCTATGGCTTTGACGCTGTAGCCGCGTGCCCGCAAGCTTTTGAAAAGCACCTTGTAGGTGGCGGCAGGGAAGCTGTTCGCGTGGGAGAAAACGATGGTCGACATGCAGGCGAGACTAAATCAATTTCTCGTCAGGGGTGGTGATCTTCTTCAAAGGTAGGCTGCGGGTGCTGGGTATCAATAGCGGCACCTCGGTCTGGCCGCCGTTCCACATCGGGTCTTCAATGCTGTCAAACACTTCGCGCAGCTTTTGGCCCCAGTTGTTGTGCAGCATCTTGAAGTAGGGGTTGTTTTCGTCGATGCACACCACCTTGTCGGTCTGGAAGCTATTGGCTTCGTACACCACCATGTCCAGCGGCAGGCCCACCGACAGGTTGGACTTGAGAGTGGAGTCCATGGACACTAATGCGCACTTGGCGGCTTCGTCCAGCGGGGTATTGGGCGTGATCACGCGGTCCAGCACCGGCTTGCCGTATTTGGATTCGCCCACCTGGAAGTAGGGCGTCTCGGGGGTGGCTTCTATGAAGTTGCCGGCCGAGTAGACCTGGAACAGGCGCATGCCTTCGCCCTGAATCTGGCCGCCGAAGATCAGCGACACGTTGAAATCCACGCCTGCATTCTTGAGGGCTGCGCCATCGCGTTCTTGGACCTTGCGGATGGCCGAGCCCAGCACGCGGGCTGCGTCGAACATGCTCTTGGCGTTCCAGATGGTGATGCCTTCGTCGTCCTCGTGGTCTTTGAGCTTTTCGATCTGCAAGATCTCGCGGACTGATTGGGAGATGCTGAGGTTGCCGGCCGAGAGCAGGACCATGAAGCGGTCATTGGGCTTCTCGTACACGATCATCTTGCGGAAGGTGCTGATCTGGTCGAGCCCGGCGTTGGTGCGGGAGTCGGAGAGGAACACCAGGCCGGCGTTGAGTTTGATGGCGACGCAGTAGGTCATTTTTATTGTCGTTGAGGGAGAAA
>RFQA01000030.1 GCA_009925925.1 Betaproteobacteria bacterium | reverse complement strand
GCCTGTTGCGCAACAGGCCTCTGCCAAGCAAAATCATTTCAGTCCGCGCGGAGTAAAAAATTCTTGTTTTGCGCTACAATAAATCTATGTTTGTCGCACGCCCCTTCTCTTTGAGCTTGTTGACTGCCTCACTGGCAGCCAAGGCCGTGCGCGCAATCATTTCCAAAACCACGACCATTAAGGGCTGATCCAGCTCCGGTATCGTCGTGCGCCCCCGGCCAGACGAGCCGGAGCAAACAGCCCAGGTCGGGCATCGTTTGTTTACATTGAAAGGGCGTTGATATGAGCAAGTTGGTAGGTTTGGTCGGCTGGCGCGGCATGGTCGGCTCGGTATTGATGGATCGCATGGCGCAGGAAAACGATTTCGATTTGATCGAACCGTTGTTCTTCTCCACCAGCAATGCAGGTGGCAAGGCTCCAGCAGAGGCCAAGAACGAAACCACACTGCAAGACGCTTACAACATCGACGCCCTCAAGCGCTGCGACATCATCATCACCGCCCAAGGTGGCGACTACACCACCGAAGTGTTCCCCAAGCTGCGCGCTGCGGGCTGGAATGGCCACTGGATCGACGCAGCTTCCACACTGCGCATGGAAAAAGACGCCGTCATCATTCTGGATCCGGTCAACATGCCCGTCATCAAGGATGCACTGACCAAGGGCGGCAAGAACTGGGTGGGCGGCAATTGCACCGTGAGCTGCATGCTGATGGGCGTGGGCGCACTCTACAAGGCGGGCTTGGTCGAGTGGATGAGCACTCAGACGTACCAGGCAGCATCCGGCGGCGGTGCCCAGCACATGCGCGAGCTGCTGACCCAATACGGCATCCTCAACGCAGAGGTCAAAGCCCTGCTCGACGACCCCAAGAGCGCCATTCTGGAAATCGACCGCAAGGTCATTGCCAAACAGCGCGCACTCACCGGTGCGGAGACCGCCAACTTTGGAGTGCCACTGGGTGGCTCGCTGATACCCTGGATCGACAAGGATCTGGGTAACGGCATGTCCAAGGAAGAGTGGAAAGGCATGGCGGAAACCAACAAGATCCTGGGACTGGGCGAAGGCTTTAGCTCGGCAGCCATCCCTGTGGACGGTTTCTGCGTGCGCGTGGGCGCCATGCGCTGCCACAGCCAGGCCCTAACCTTCAAGCTCAAGAAGGACGTGCCCCTGGCAGACATCGAGGCCATGATCGCCGCAGACAACCAGTGGGTCAAAGTGGTGCCCAACACCCGTGAAGCCACCATTCAGGATCTGACACCCGTGGCGGTGACCGGCACCATGACGATTCCCGTAGGCCGTATCCGCAAGCTGGCGATGGGGCCTGAGTACGTGGGCGCCTTCACCATCGGTGATCAGCTGTTGTGGGGTGCGGCCGAGCCACTTCGCCGCATGCTGCGCATCCTGCTTGACGCGTAACAGAGAGTTACACGTCGTTGCCCCTAGGCAACAAGCGCGAGCGCGACAATAGGCAATCGGAACAAGCTTTGGAAGTTAAGCGCTTTCTCAGCTTGTCTCCGTAAGACATTGATGTTATGGTACTTTTTACGTTTCAAGTATCGGGTTTTTTTGCCTAAAAACCGATAAGTACATTGCCGCTCGCCTGAGCACCGGAGGCCTATAAATTGATCGCAAAGACACATCGTTGGCAGAGGACCGCCATTGCGGCTGCAGCCATTGCGCTACTCGGCTTGTCCGGATCCGGGGCCTATGCGCTTTCGCTGGGCCGATTGACAGTCCAGTCGGCGTTGGGCGAACCACTGCGTGCAGAAGTTGAAGTTCCCGACATCACGGCAGAAGAAGCCGCCTCTCTGAAAGCGGCTGTGGCCCAACCGGAGGCGTTCACTGCCGCCGGCTTGGAATACAGCGCTGCACTCACCAGTTTGCAGGCCAGCCTTCAGCGCCGGGCAGACGGTCGGGCTTATCTGCGGCTGTCCAGTGATCGCACGGTCAATGACCCCTTTGTCGACCTGATTCTGGAAGCTACCTGGGCATCCGGCCGCATCGTCCGAGACTACACGCTCTTGCTGGACCCACCCAGCCTGAAAAAAGGCGCACCGGCGCCAACGTTGGCCCAAACCCCTGCAGCAGTCAGTGCTCCCGCAGTTGCAACACCCGCCGCTTCTCCAGCACCCAGAGCCACATCAACTGAACCTGCCCGTCAGGCAGCACCCGCACGGCCTGCTGCACCGACTGCCGAAGGACCCGGACCCAAACCCGCCTCTGGCGATGAAAAACAAATCACGGTCAAGCCGGGTGACACGGCCGGCAAGATTGCCAGCGCCAACAAGCCTGCAGGTGTGTCGCTGGACCAGATGCTGGTTGCCCTGCTGCGCTCCAACCCGGATGCCTTCGTCAATGACAACTTGAATCGTGTCCGCGCCGGCGCGGTCATGACCGTCCCATCTGCGGAAAGTGCAACTAGCGTCTCCCCGGCTGAAGCTTCCAAAATCGTTATCGCGCAGAGCAAGGACTTCAACGATTTCCGCCGCAATCTGGCTGGTAATGCACCGCAAGCAACGGTGAGCGCAGCGGATCGCAAAGCAAGCGGTTCGATTGAAGCCAAAGTGGACGAAAAGAAACCTGCTTCGCCCACACCCGACAAGTTGACTCTGTCCAAGGGTGGAGTCTCGTCCAAGGCGGATGAAGCCAAGATTGCCAAAGAGCGTGAGGCAAAAGACGCTGCTGCGCGTGAAGCCGAGCTGGCAAAGAACAAAAAAGAACTGGAATCTCTGAAGGCAGCTGTCAATGCCTTACCCACAAAGCCTGCGGCACCTCAGGTCCCTGCAGGCGTAACGGTACCTGTGGCGGCCGTACCTGCAGCATCTGAACCGGCCAAAGCTGCTCTAGCGGCGGCTGCTCCTGCTTCTACACCAGCGCCTGTCGCTGCAGCCTCTGCGCCCCAAGGAGCTGCCTCAGGTGCAGCTGTTGCAAAAGCGCCAGCCCCTGCCAAGTCGGCCGTTCCAGTGCCTGTGGTGGAAGATCCATCTTTGCTCGACACCTTGCTCGAAGATCCCTTGGTGCCTGCCGGCGCCGTTGGATTGCTGGCCCTATTGGGTGGCTTTGCCGCATACCGGGTACGTCAACGCAAGAAAAACGCGTCACAAGTGGATAGCGCCTTCCTAGAAAGTCGCCTGCAACCCGACTCCTTCTTCGGAGCGAGTGGCGGCCAGCGGGTAGACACCAACCAAAACGGCCCCGTCAGTGCGTCCTCCATGGTGTACTCCGCCAGTCAGTTGGACGCCGCCGATGACGTCGACCCTGTTGCTGAAGCGGATGTCTACCTTGCCTACGGTCGCGACTTGCAGGCTGAAGAAATCCTCAAAGAAGCTGTTCGGTCCAACCCCGGACGTTTGGCAATCCACACCAAGTTGTTGGAAATTTTTGCCAAGCGTCGGGATACCCGCAGCTTTGAAAGCACCGCAACCCAAGCCTACAAGCTGACTGGAGCTACCAGCCCCGAATGGACCCGCATCTGCGAGATGGGCCAGAGCATAGATCCCACCAATCCGCTGTACCAGCCCGGTGGCGCTCCCGCTTCCATGGGTGGCGCAGCCATGGCAGCTGGACCGGTTTCTGGATTTGGTGGTAGCACCGTGGCTCAATCAGTCCACGCAGAACTTGAACCGGACCTTGGCAGTGGCGTCGACCTGGATCTGGATCTGGATTTCTCCCTGGATGACGAACCAGCAGCCAGTGCCATCAGCGACGTAACCGGCGGAACCATCACTTCAGGCACTGAAGAAACCGTCAAAATGGGAGCCCCGGTTGCGGACAACGCGTTGGATATGGATTTTGATCTGGGCGAAGACGAACCCAGCCAACCACAGCCCAGCTTTGAGCCTGTGAACCAGATTCCGGAGATTTCCTTGTCCCTGGACGACCTTGAGGTTCCATTGGACGCCGGCAGCACCAGCCCGTTGCGCTTCGAGTCTACAAGCCCTGCCCCTGTGGAACCTGTGCCCGCGACTACTGCCGACCAACTCGCCGATACAGGCCTGATGGAATTCGACCTCAGCTCGGTGTCCATGGAGCTTGACAGTCCTGCCGAATCTCCAGCCTCTGCGCCTGACAGCCTCAGCGAAGATCCACTGGGCACCAAGCTGGCACTCGCCGAAGAATTCATCTCTATCGGAGACGAAGATGGTGCGCGTGCCCTGATCGAAGAAGTGATGTCGGAAGCCACCGGCGACATGCGAGCCAAAGCTCAAAAAGCTCTGGCGCAACTGAGCTAAGCGATTCATGCGGCTAACGATGACGACTGAGGGCCTGTGCGCGTAGTTTTAGGCGTCACGTACAACGGCCAGGGATACCAGGGTTGGCAAAGCCAATCCTCCGGTCAGACGATTCAAGACAAACTGGAAACCGCGCTGGGCAAATTCACGGCCCAGCGCGTTTCCACTTTGTGCGCCGGCCGCACCGATGCGGGAGTCCATGGCCTGATGCAGGTGGTGCACTTCGACACGGATATTGACCGCGACACCTACTCGTGGATCCGTGGCACCAACGCCAATCTACCCAAAGACATTTCGGTTCAGTGGGCGGTAAAAACCACGCCAGAATTTCACTGCAGAGCCTCGGCCATTTCACGACGGTATGCCTATGTGCTGCTGGAGTCCCCGATACGACCTAGTGTCGAAACAGGTCGGGTTGGCTGGACTTTCAACAATCTGGACGAGATGTCCATGCGCAAGGCGGCCGACTACCTGATCGGCGAGCACGACTTCACGTCCTTTCGAGCCGCGCAATGCCAAGCGCTGAGTCCGGTCAAAAATGTGATGCGTATTGACTTCCACAAGCGCGGTGCCTACTGGCGCATCGAATTTGAGGCCAACGCGTTCCTGCACCACATGATCCGCAACATCATGGGATGCCTGGTGCAAATCGGCCAAGGGAAAAAACCTCCGGAGTGGATGGCAGAAGTGCTGGCAGCCCGCAGCCGCAAGGTGGCGGCACCGACCTTTTCGCCGGATGGTTTGTACTTTCTCGGCCCCCGCTATGACCCCCAATGGGGCATGCCGGACCGCACGCCTGCGTATGATGCGTTGCCATGAACGCACGCATCACGCACACCGACACTTATATCCGTACCCGAATCAAAATCTGCGGCCTGACCCGCGAGCAGGACGTTGACGCCGCTGTTGCCGCCGGCGCTGACGCCATCGGTTTTGTGCTGTACGCCAAGAGCCCGCGGGCCGTCACTGCCGAGCGCGCCGCCGAGCTTGCCAAACGGCTGCCGCCTTTTGTGACGCCGGTTTTGTTGTTCGTCAATGCAAGCGCTATAGAAATAGGAGCTGCTTGCGCACTGGTGGCGGGAGCTACCGTGCAATTTCATGGTGATGAATCAGCGCAGGAGTGCCAATTGGCTACTGGTGATGCTGCCCGCCCCTACCTGCGCGCCGCGCGAATTCCCCTGGGGGAAGACGCTCAGGCCTTCGACCTCGTACAATTTGTGCACGATTATCCGAACGCCCAAGCCATTCTGTTAGACGCCCATGTGGACGGCTACGGTGGTGGTGGCAAAACATTCAATTGGTCACTTCTTCCTCCAAGCGTCAACGCTCACCTCGTCTTGAGTGGTGGACTCACCAGTGCAAACGTGGGCGATGGCATCACGTCGGTGCGGCCGCGCTGTAAGTCGCTGGCTGTGGACGTGAGCTCCGGCGTCGAAGCCGAAGACGCTCACGGCAAGCCCCTCAAGGGCATCAAAGACCCCGAAAAAATCCGCCAGTTCATTGCCGCCGTGCGCGCGGCGGACCGGCATCTTGCAGGAATGTAAACACCATGTTCGATTACCAACAACCCGATGCCAAAGGCCACTTCGGCAAATACGGCGGCAGCTTCGTCTCCGAGACTCTGACGCACGCCATCAACGAGCTCAAAGACGCATACGCCAAGTACCAGCACGACCCTGAGTTCTTGGCGGAATTCAAGTCAGAGCTCGCGCACTTTGTAGGCCGCCCCTCCCCCGTCTACCACGCGGCCCGCATGAGCCGCGAGATGGGCGGCGCGCAAATCTTCCTGAAGCGCGAAGACCTGAACCACACCGGCGCCCACAAGGTCAACAACACCATTGGCCAAGCGATGCTCGCCAAGCGCATGGGCAAGCCCCGCGTGATTGCCGAAACCGGCGCCGGCCAGCACGGCGTGGCCACCGCCACCATTTGCGCCCGCTATGGTCTGGAATGCGTGGTCTACATGGGCAGCGAAGACGTGAAGCGCCAAAGCCCCAACGTCTACCGCATGAAGCTGCTGGGTGCCACCGTGGTGCCGGTGGAAAGCGGCAGCAAGACCCTCAAGGACGCGCTCAACGAAGCCATGCGCGACTGGGTGGCCAATGTGGACAACACCTTCTACATCATCGGCACCGTGGCGGGACCGCACCCCTACCCCATGATGGTGCGGGACTTCCAAAGCGTGATCGGCAACGAGTGCCTGGTGCAAATGCCCGAGATGCTGGCCGCTGCCGGTTGCAAGACCGAGCAGCCTGACGCGGTGATTGCCTGCGTGGGCGGCGGCTCGAACGCCATGGGCATCTTCCACCCTTACATCGAGCACGAGCAAACCCGCCTGATCGGCGTGGAAGCGGCGGGCGAAGGGCTGGAGAGCGGCAAACACTCTGCGTCCATCCAAAAAGGTAGCCCCGGCGTACTGCACGGCAACCGCACCTATGTGCTGCAAGACGACAACGGCCAAGTGACCGAGACGCACAGCGTGAGCGCTGGACTGGACTACCCTGGTGTGGGCCCCGAGCACGCGTTCCTGGCGGACATCGGCCGCGCGGAATACGTGGGCATTACCGACCAGGAAGCGCTGGACGCTTTCCACTACCTGTGCCGCACCGAGGGCATCATCCCCGCGCTGGAATCCAGCCACGCGGTGGCCTACGCCATGAAGCTGGCAAAAACCATGCGCCCTGACCAGAGCATTCTGGTCAACCTGTCGGGACGTGGCGACAAAGACATCGGCACCGTGGCCGACCTGAGTAACGCGGACTTCTACTGCCGCCCAAGCTGCAAAGGGCAATCCGTAAAAGGAAATGTGGCCGTAGCCCCCGTATTCATTGCGCCAGCAGCTACGAAAGTTATAGCATGAGCCGAATTTCTACCACCTTTGCGGCACTGCATTCCAGCCAGCGCAAAGCACTCATCCCCTTTGTCACGGCGGGCTACCCGTATGCCGACATCACGCCTGCGCTGATGCACGCCATGGTTGCGGGCGGGGCGGATGTGATTGAGCTGGGCGTGCCCTTCTCGGACCCCAGCGCCGACGGCCCCGTCATCCAGAAAGCGGGCGACAAGGCCCTGGCGTTCGGCATCGGCATGGTGCAGGTCATCGCCATGGTGCGTGAGTTCCGCAAAGCCAACAGCACCACTCCCGTGGTGCTCATGGGCTATGCCAACCCGGTGGAGCGCTATGACCAGAAGTTTGCCCGTGAAGGTGTCGCCAGCGCCTTTGTGAAAGACGCGTCTGAAGCGGGCGTGGACGGCGTGCTGATCGTGGACTACCCGCCCGAGGAATGCGAGGCCTTTGCCGCCGACCTGCGGGCCCACAACATGGACCTGATTTTCCTTTTGGCCCCTACCAGCACCGACGAGCGCATGCAGCAAGTGGCCCGCGTGGCCAGCGGCTATGTGTACTACGTATCACTCAAAGGCGTAACGGGCTCCGGCGCTTTGGATACCAATGCAGTGGAGGCCATGTTGCCCCGCATCCGCCAGCACATCAGCACCCCTGTGGGCGTGGGCTTCGGCATTCGCGACGCGGCGACTGCCAAAACCATCTCCAAGGTGGCAGATGCGGTGGTGATCGGCAGCAAGATCATTCAACTGCTGGAAGACCAGCCGCGTGAGCAGGTGGGGCCGGTGGCGCAAGCCTTCCTGCAGGAAATCCGCACCGCGTTAGACCAAGGCTGATCCTGAAAATCGGCGGGGGCGGTTTGACGGATAATCGCCCCCTGTCTGTTGGACGCCCATTCGGGCACTGCACTGGAGAAATCCCATGAGTTGGTTGGAAAAACTGCTACCCCCCAAGATTCAACACACCGACCCCAACGAGCGCCGCAGCGTGCCCGAAGGCCTGTGGATCAAGTGCCCCAGCTGCGAAGCCGTGCTCTACAAAACCGATCTGGAGCAAAACCAGAACGTATGCCCCGGCTGCGGCCACCACCACCGCATCGGTGCACGTGCGCGCCTGAATGCGTTTCTGGACAATGAAGGTCGGTTCGAGATTGGCCAAGAAGTGCTGCCTGTCGATGCACTCAAATTCAAAGACAGCCGCAAGTACCCCGAACGCCTCAAAGAAGCGCTGGAAAACACCGGCGAGACCGATGCCCTGATCGTGATGGGTGGTGCGGTGCACGGCGTGAGCCTGGTGGCAGCGTGCTTTGAATTTGAATTCATGGGCGGCTCCATGGGTTCGGTGGTCGGCGAACGGTTTGTCCGCGGCGTGGAGACTGCCATTGAGCAAAAAGTGCCTTTTGTTTGCTTCACCGCCACCGGTGGCGCCCGCATGCAGGAAGGCTTGTTGAGCCTGATGCAAATGGCCAAAACTAATGCAGCCCTGACCCGTTTGGCCAAGAAGGGCCTGCCCTACATCAGCGTGCTGACTGACCCCACCATGGGTGGTGTGAGCGCGGGTTTTGCCTTCCTGGGTGACATCGTGATTGCCGAGCCCAAGGCCCTGATCGGCTTTGCCGGCCCCCGCGTGATCGAGTCCACCGTGCGGGTGACTTTGCCTGAAGGCTTTCAGCGCTCCGAATTCCTGCAAACCAAGGGTGCGATCGACTTCATCTCCGACCGTCGCGAACTGCGCAAGACGATTGCGGAAGCTTTGGCGATGTTGCAACGCCAACCAGCGGACTCGGTGATGTAAGGCTTACTGGCACACCCCAAAAAAAGAGACCCACAGGGTCTCTTTTTTTATCCCGCCACCGCCGAGAGCAGCCCGTACTGCACATCACCCAGCACGATGGTGAATATCTGCAGCAACACCAGCAACACCAGCGGCGATAAATCCACGCCCCCGACCAAAGGCAGCACTTTGCGGATGGGCGCCAATACAGGGGTGACCAGACGCTCCATCAAGTCCGATAAAAAAGACTGGGTCTGCACCCAGCTCAGCACTGCGTACACCAGCACCATGGCTGTCAGACCGGACAGGCTCAAACGCACCAGCCCCAGCAAGGCCAAAACAACGATGGACATGGGCGTGACGCCAAAGCCATTCAGAGACCACAGAACCGCGAAGTGGGCCAGCTGAATCAAAAAAGCAGCCGTCAGGCTGGCCATGTCCCAACGGCCCAAGGCCGGAATCACACGCCGCAAGGGCAAGACGATCCAGTCCGTCAAAGCAAAAATAAAACGCCCCAAGGGATTACCCGATCGGGCGGAGAGCGGAATGCGCTGGTGCTGCATGTACAGGCGCAACAGGGCGGTTGTGGTTAACAAACCGGATATGACTTCCAACAAGAGGGCAACGATTTTGTAGAGCATGAGCTATCCGAGTGAATTGCGAGCGCATCATAGCGGCAGGCCGCCCTCTTACAATGGAGGGTTACGGCCAAAAGCCCCGTGAGGGGTGCCGAATTCCCACCCGAACCCAAAAGTCACTCCATGTCTGACCAAAACCAAGTCGCTCCCGCTCCGCAAGATGAAAACCAGTTGATCCACGAGCGACGCGAAAAGCTCAAGGTACTGCGCGAGCAACAGGTGGCCGGCCAAGGCGTGGCCTTCCCGAACGACTTCCAGCCCGAGCACAAGGCAGAGGAACTGTTCGCCGCCTACAACGACAAGACTACCGAAGAACTGGCCGCCTTGGGCGCCACCGCCAAGGTCGCAGGCCGCATGATGCTCAAGCGCGTCATGGGCAAGGCCAGCTTCTGCACCCTGCAAGACTCTTCCTTCGGCCCGAGCGGCGGCCGCATCCAGCTGTATGTGCGCGGTGAGGATGTGGGCGTGGACCTGTACGCCGCCTTCAAACACTGGGATTTGGGCGACATCGTGGCGGCCGAAGGCACACTGTTCAAAACCAAGACCGGTGAGCTGTCCATCCACGCCACCAGCATCCGCCTGCTCACCAAGAGCCTGCGCCCCATGCCCGACAAGTTCCACGGCATGGCCGACCAAGAAACCAAGTACCGCCAGCGCTATGTGGACTTGATGACCGACGTGGAATCGCGCAAGCGTTTCGTGGCCCGCAGCAAGGCCGTGAGCGCCCTGCGCGAGTTCATGGTCGGCCACAACTTCCTGGAAGTGGAAACGCCCATGCTGCACCCCATTCCCGGTGGTGCCAACGCCAAGCCGTTCAAGACGCACCACAACGCGCTGGATCAGGAAATGTTCTTGCGGATTGCACCTGAGCTGTACCTCAAGCGCCTGATCGTCGGGGGCTTTGACCGTGTGTTCGAGATCAACCGCAGCTACCGCAACGAAGGTATCTCGGTGCGCCACAACCCCGAGTTCACCATGATGGAGTTCTACGCGGCCTACTGGAACTACCAGGACCTGATGGACTACACCGAGAAGCTGATCCGCGACGCAGCCCAGAAGGCCACCGGCGGCTTGCAACTCACCTACGCCGGCAAGCCGGTGGACCTGGAGCAACCGTTTGAGCGCCTGACCATCGTGGAAGCCATCCAGAAGTACACCGACGCAGGCGACAACGTGTTTGACGCTACTTGGCTGACCAATGCTGTGAAGAAGCTGGGCCTGACAGAAGCCAAGAACCGCCTGGAAGGCCGCAGCCTGGCCAGCCTGCAGGTGCTGTACTTTGAAGAGACGGTGGAAGAGAAGCTGTGGAACCCCACCTTCATCATGGAGCACCCCACCGAAATCTCGCCGCTGGCCCGTGCCAACGACGACCGCCCTGAAGTGACCGAGCGCTTTGAGCTCTACATCACGGGCCGCGAGTTCGGCAACGGCTTCAGCGAGCTAAACGACGCCGAAGACCAGGCCGCCCGCTTCCAAGCCCAAGTAGCTGCCAAAGACAGCGGCGATGATGAGGCCATGCACTTTGACCACGACTTTGTGCGCGCCCTGGAATACGGCATGCCCCCCACCGGCGGCTGCGGCATTGGCATCGACCGCCTGATGATGTTGCTGACCGACAGCGCCAGCATCCGCGACGTGATTCTGTTCCCCGCGCTGCGCCGCGAAGTCTGATTCAGATTTGAAGCCGAGTCGGCACCTAGCGCCCGCAAAATCTGCGCGAGCAGCTATGAAAATAGTAGCAACGCCCGCACTGCGCTACCTGAATGGCTACCCGGCCGACACGCTGGCACAGGTGGAGCGCATGCTGGCCGAGGGACGGGTGGGCCGCTGGCTCACCCAACGCCACCCGCAGGCCCACGGCGTGCGGACCGACAAGGTGCTGTACGACTATGTGCAAGACCTCAAGGCCGAGTATTTGCGCAGCACCGAGCCGCTGTCCAAGGTGGCTTTCGACAGCAAGCTGCATGTCGTCAAAAACGCGCTGGGCACGCACACCACGGTGTCGCGCGTGCAGGGCAGCAAGCTCAAGAGCAAGCGCGAGATCCGGGTGGCCAGCCTGTTCAAGGACACGCCGGAGCCCTTTCTCAAAATGATCGTGGTGCACGAGCTGGCCCACCTGCGCGAGCGCGAGCACGACAAGGCCTTCTACCAACTCTGCGCCCACATGGAGCCCGCCTACCACCAGCTGGAGTTCGAGGTGCGCATTTACCTCACGCATCTGGAAGCCACGGGCGAACGCCTGTGGGCGGCGGCAGACTGAGCCATGCAGAACGCCCCGCGCCGCCCTCGCCTTTCGGTCCGCGCATCGCAGTCGCCACAGGCACCGGCTGCAGACGCCCGACTGATTTGCTTCAACAAACCCTATGGTGTGATCAGCCAATTCACGCCAGAGGGGCGCTGGCGCGGACTCAAGGACTTCATCGACATTCCCGGTGTCTACGTGGCCGGTCGCTTGGACGCCGATAGTGAAGGCTTGCTCTTGCTCACCAACGACGGCAAGCTGCAGGCGCGCATCAGCGACCCACGCTTCAAGATGGAAAAGACTTACTGGGTGCAGGTCGAAGGCGAACCCGATGAGGCCGCCCTGGCAGCGTTGCGTCAGGGCGTGATGCTCAACGACGGCATCACTCTGCCGGCACGCGCCCAACGCATCTCCGCGCCAGAAGGCTTGTGGGGACGCGACCCGCCGGTGCGGGTCCGGCAAACCATCCCGACCAGCTGGATAGAGTTGGTGATCCGAGAGGGGCGTAACCGCCAAGTGCGGCGGATGACGGCGGCCGTCGGCCACCCGACCCTGCGATTGATTCGTGCCGCCATCGGCCCTTACAGCTTGCAGGGATTGCCCCCGGGAACCTGGAGGGATGACTCGCCTAGCGTGACGTGAGGGATCGGCCCCAAAAATACCGATCAGTAATTTTTTATCCTAGATAGTTGCATTTTCTGGAAATTGGGCCAAAAATACGCCCATGCAAGCCCTACCCCCCACCACTGGCCCTACCGATCCTGACATCGTCGTCTTGCGCCGCCGCAAGGTGGTGATGCTGACCCTGTTGGGCACCCTTGTCCCGCCAACATGGGCGCAAGACGCGCCCGCCGCCAACCGCGCGCCTTCCATATTGAGCGCCTATGGCGCCGATTGGCTGCCCAAGGGAAGCGGGCCGTTGAAATTCTTCGGGTTCAAGGCTTATGACGCCACACTGTGGCTGCCCGCAGCCAGCGGGGGGAGTTTCAGCTTCAACCGGGCTTTTGCACTGGAGATTGTTTACAACACCTCGGTCAAAGCCAGCGATATCAACAACACGTCCCTGATTGAAATCTCGCGCATCAGCGCAGCCACGCCGGAACAAGTGCAGGCGTGGTCCGCCTTCATGACAGGGATGTTTGTGGATGTGAAATCCGGCGACCGCTTGCTGGGCGTCCATGTGCCCGGCGCCGGTGCCCGTTTCTTTCTGAATGGCCGACTATTGGGCGAAACTCCGGACGCCGCCTTCAGCGAGGCTTTTTTCAAAATCTGGCTGGACCCCAAGGCGCGCAAACCGGAGCTACGCGCGGCACTGCTGGGCCTCTAGCAGCTATCGCTGGCGCAGTGGGGTGAGCAAATCACTCAAGCCGTTATGGTCGATTTCATGCATCAGCTGCAACAAGCGGCCGATTTCACTTTTGGGAAAGCCTGATCGGGCAAACCAGTTCAAGTAGTCGCCGGGTAAGTCGGCGATCAAACGCCCTTGATATTTGCCGAAGGGCATGGTGCGCTCCACCAGTTTTTGCAGGTCTTCTGCCTGCATCAGCCGCCCGCACGCTTGACGGTAAAGCCTTGCGCTACCAGTGCGGCCATGACTTTGTCCACATGGTCACCCTGCACCTCGATCACTCCATCTTTGACGGTGCCACCCGAGCCGCAAGCCGCCTTGAGTTTTTTGCCCAGCGCGATGAGCGCGTCGTCGTCCAAGGGCACACCCTTCACCAGCGTCACACCTTTGCCTGCGCGCCCCTTGGTTTCGCGGGACACACGCACAATGCCGTCGCCGGCAGGTCGTTTGGGAATGTGGCACACACATTCGGCAATCGCCTGGCGGCACACCGGACAGGTGCGGCCCACCTCGGTGGAATACACCAGTCCACCCAGATCAGAGAGAGATTTTTTCGCCATCAAAAGTCAACCCGGACTCAGCGGATGATGATTTCCGCACGGCGGTTGCGGGGCTCGTTGACATTGGCTTCTGTGGGCACCACGGGCTCTCGCTCGCCACGACCAATGGCCTCCACCAATGCAGGCTCGAATCCACGCTGAATCAACAGATTGCGGACGGCCTGTGCGCGCTGCAGAGACAGGGTGTCGTTGGCTTGCGGACTGCCGGTCCGGTCGGTATGCCCCACCACCTGAATGTCGCCACCGGCTCGGGCCGTGGCCTGCTGCAAGATACCCGGTAACTGGTTTTGCGAATCGGGGGTCAATGTCGACGTGCCAGGCTCAAACTGCAAAGTAAAGCGAACCGGTGGCAACAAATGCAAAGCCATCACAGCACCATGCCGCTTGGATACCTCTTCCGCATTGGATAGCTGGGCTTCCAAGCGGCCATCACGTTGGAGTGCTGCCGTCTGGTAAGGCTGCGTCAGGTCCACCACGCCAGCGGCACTTTGAACCTGCACCGCAGTGGCACGTCCGTCGGCTTGGGGCAGCAAGGTCACGCGGCTGATAGGGGCGCAGGCCTGCAAGCCGGCAACCAGCACCAACAAGGCGAGGCGCATGTTCATAGCACCTCCACGATAAAATCGGTGCCGCGCACACTGACCGTCGATGCCGGGGTAGTGACCTTCACATTCGCAGGCTGGACCTTGCCCAAGAGCCCGGTCACCATGCGGATGGTGCCTTGCAACACGCGGATAGCCAGGTTACCTTGTTGGGTGGTGCCATCAAACTGGAAGCGGGTGAGGTCTACCGTGGTGTTGGGTCCGATGGCAATCGTGGTGCCATCCCGCAACATCAATACCGCAGAACCTGTGGCATCGGTCTGCACACGATCCGCCTCCACCACCCCGCCGCCTGAAGCGACCGCGCGCTTGCCATCGCCCTGCCCCACGGTAACGGTGCCTTGCACGGCCTTGAAGGTGCCGCTGCGGGCTTCCTGCGCCTGCACGGACGGTGTGAGCAAAACCAGTGCGCAGAGCAGGCCGGGCACCAAGAGGGAGGGAAACTTCATGATGGAGAGATTCATTGGGAACGTAGCCCTCCATGGTACCGGACGCACTCAAACACACCGAGGGCCGCATGACAGGCCGAAGTCGAGTCATCCACATTCACTATCATTTTTATAGCTAGCAGCGCACTATCGTCGGGCGCAGTGTGCGAAAATAGTGCTTAAACCATTTCCGACCAATCATCCGCACCATGTCCCGTCAAAGCGTCTGGGCCACCAAAGTGGCCGCTCTCATCAAAGGCAACAACAGCCAGGCTGCGCTTGCACAAATCAAGGTCGCGCCCACGGTGAAAGACCTCCAGCAACTGCGCGCTCTGATGACCGCCGATGGCAGCCTGCTCAAGCACCGCCTCATTGACGAAGCAACCCGAGACCAGATCGTGGCGCTCTCTGCCCCCCGCCTGCACCGCTCCCCCTGATGACCCTTGATTCTTTGTTGCCCCAAGGAGTGGGCGGTCACGTCCTGCGTGGTCCGGACATGCCGGAGCTCATGCGCCCGGAAATTCTGGCTGACGTATTTGAAGCGAGCGCACTGCTCACGCCCCAGACCATCGCTCTGACAGATGGCCAAATCCGCCTTACCTACGAAGCACTGAATGCTCAAGCCGATCGGGCCGCCCATCATTTACTTGCGCAGGGTATCGGTGGCGGCGACATGGTGGGCCTGTGGCTGCCGCGCGGCATCCCGCTGTTGGTGATGCAACTGGCCATTGCCAAAACCGGCGCCGCTTGGCTCCCTATGGATGCCGACACCCCCGCTGAGCGGGTGTGGACCTGCCTGGAAGATGCCGCAGCCAAAGGTTTGATCAGCAGCCCTGACAGGGCGGCGCCATTCGCCTCAAACATGAAGGCAAAAGACATTCCCCTTTGGACCCCGGAAACCCTCTCCGCCGACGCCCCGCCCCTGCGCCGCTCGCGCTACAGCCCGGACCACCCGGCCTATGTGATTTACACCTCCGGCTCCACCGGCAAGCCCAAGGGTATCAGCATCACCCAAGGCAGCATTTGCCACTTTTTGCGCAGCGAGAATGTGCGATTGGGTGTGCAGGCGTCAGACCGGGTCTACCAAGGCTTTTCAGTAGCCTTTGACATGTCTTTCGAGGAAATTTGGATCAGCTACCTCGTGGGGGCCACCCTTTATGTGGCTACCAAAGGAGTCGCCAGCGATATCGAAAGCCTGCCCGCTGTGCTGGAGCGCGAAGGCATTACGGTGCTGCACGCAGTGCCCACGCTGCTAGGGCTGTTCAACCGGGACATTCCGGGGCTGCGCGTCATCAACCTCGGTGGCGAAATGTGTCCACCGGCTTTGGTGGACCGCTGGGCACGGCCCGGACGCCAGGTGTTCAACACCTATGGGCCTACAGAAGCGACCGTGTCAGCCAGCCTGGCCGAGTTGCATGCGGGCGAGCCGGTGACCATCGGCCAGCCCCTGCCGAACTATGGCCTGATGGTGCTGGACGTGAACAGCACCGCCAACCTGCAGTTGGTGCCACAAGGCGCGACCGGAGAGTTGTGCATCACCGGCCCCGGCGTGGCAGCCGGTTATCTGGGCCGACCCGATCTGACCGCCGAAAAATTCCTGCCCAACCCCTGGTCCACCGGCACCTACGACCAGCGGCTGTACCGCACCGGGGACCTGGCCTGCATCACCCCGGAGGGACAGGTGCAGTGCCTGGGCCGTACGGACGACCAGGTCAAGATCCGCGGCTTTCGGGTAGAGCTGGGCGAGATTGAGTCCGCGCTGTGTGACCAGCCCGGTGTGGCTGCCGCCGCCGTCATCCTGCGCGTGGAAGATGGCGTGGAGCAGCTGATCGCCTTTCTGGTGGGGGATGCGGTGCATGCACCCGCATTGCGCCATGCACTGACAGAACGTTTACCCGCCTACATGGTGCCTGGCCACTTTGAGGCGCTGCCCGCGATGCCACGGCTGGCCTCGGGCAAGATTGATCGCAAACAGCTCAAAGCGCTACCACTGAGTCAGTCGGCCACGGCCGACACCGGGTCCGACACACCGGAAACCCCTGCGGAGCAGGTGCTGTTTGCTGCGCTAGGCCATCTGTTCGCCGGGCAGGCGATCCGGCGCACTGCGGACTTCTTTACCGACCTGGGCGGGCATTCGCTGTTCGCAGCCCGCCTGGCCTCGCGCCTGCGGCAACAGCCGGGCTACGCCCATGTGACGGTGCGGGACATCTACCAACACCGCACAGTGTGCGCGATTGCACAGGCCATGGACGCGCCACGGGCTGATGCCGTCAACGTGGACACCACTTGGGTACCACCCGGCACCTGGCAACGCTGGCGATGCGGTATCGCACAGGCGGCGGCTATTCCGTGGCTGGTTGCCATGCGCATGGGCCAGTGGCTGGCGCCTTTCTTCACCTACCATTTTTTCACGGGTGAGCCGGAGGACTCCATTCCGGTAGCGATAGTCGCCTCCGTACTGGCCTATCTGCTAGCGACTGTGCTGGAGTTCGCGGTAGCGATTACAGGTAAGTGGTTACTCATGGGGCGCATGAAGCCGGGTAGCTACCCGCTGTGGGGACTTACCTACTACCGATGGTGGCTGGCGGACCGTCTGCTGGAGGCAGCGCCGGTGTATCTGCTGAGCGGCTCGTCCATGTATGGCTGGTGGCTGCGTGCCCTTGGGGTCAAGGTGGGGCACGACGTAGTGATCGGCTCCATCACCCTGCGCGTGCCGGATTTGCTGGACATTGGTGATGGCTGCAGCATCGGTAATGCGGTGAACTTTGAGAACGCGCGAGTGGAGCATGGTTTGCTCCGTATCGGCACCATCTCACTGGAAGCCAATAGCGCGGTGAATTCCTACGCTGTGCTGGAGGGCAACACCCGCTTACAAACTTGGGCCCACCTGGAAGGCCAGTCTGCACTTCGCGAAGGACAGACCATTCCCGCCGAACGCGTGTGGGCGGGCTCACCGGCAAGGGATACCGGCCATTTTGAGCGTGAAGCCCAAAGACCTCGCCCGGTGCTGACGCGTACCACCCAGTGGATGGAAGGTACGTATTTCGTGATCGGAGCTTTGCTGATTGCGACCTTGTTTTTCCTGCCCGTGTTCCCCAGCTTTGTGCTGATCGACTGGATCGACGAAAACGAACTGTTTCCGTGGCTGGCCTCGAACGAGCTGGGCTGGCAACTGCTGAAGTATTTTGTGTTGGCTTTTCCGGCAGCCGCTGTGCTGCTGGTGTGCACGGCACTGCTATCAGCAGGCATAAGGTGGACGGTGCTCCCCCGGCTACGCCCCGGCAGTTGGCCGGTGCACAGCGTTCTGTACTGCGCCAAGTGGCTGGTGAACCAGATTCAGGAGTCCAGCCTGCACGTGGTGCACGGGGTCTATGCCACGCTGTACGCGCCGTGGTGGTACCGCCTGCTGGGCGCCAAGGTCGGCCGCGATGCCGAGATTTCTTCGGCTCTGGGCCTGGTGCCGGACATGCTCACGCTCGGCGACGAAACCTTTATCGCCGATGCCGTGATGTTGGGCGATGAGCACATCGACGGCGGCTGGATGAGCATGCAGCCCACCGTCATTTCCAAACGCAGCTTTGTGGGTAACGGCGCCTACATCCCGGATGGCACGGTGTTGCCGGAGAACGTGTTGATCGGCGTGCATTCCACTGCCCCTGCCAACTGGCGCATGAAGAATGGGGATACCTGGCTGGGTTCCCCGCCCCTACACTTGCCGGCACGGGAAGAGACCGCTGGATTTCCCGAATCACTCACATTCAAGCCGTCACCGGGCCGCCGTTTGGCGCGGGGGCTGATTGAAGGCTTTCGCATCGTGGCGCCCCACGCGATTGTGATTTCCGTGGGCTACACCATCGTCCTCAAAGTGATGCCGTATGCAGGTGAAGGGCTGTGGTGGACAGTGATCGGTTACCTCACCCTCTCCGGCCTGCTTTACGGACTGGGGACCTACCTTTTCGTGGTCGCACTCAAGTGGCTGCTGATGGGCCGCTACCGCAAGCGCAGCACCCCGATGTGGACATCCTTCGTCTGGCTGTCTGAAGGTGTGACCAACTTGTTTGAAGGCATTGCCGTACCGAATTTCATGCGCTACCTGCGCGGCACACCGTGGTTGCCGGTTGCGTTCAATTTGCTAGGTTGCCACATCGGCAAAGGCGTGTACATGGACACCACCGACATCACCGAGTTTGACTGCGTATACATCGGCGACTACAGCGAACTCAACGCCCTCACCTGCCCGCAAACCCACTTGTTCGAGGATCGGGTGATGAAAATTGACGACGTGCGGATCGCAGATCGCGTGTACCTCGCACCCCGTAGCGCGGTGCTCTACAGCGCAGAGGTCGGCTCCGGCGCGTGGCTGGGCCCCCTCACTCTGGTGATGAAGGGGGAAAGCATTCCCGCCGCCAGCAAGTGGAGTGGTTGCCCGGCTGCGCCTACGGCAGCCTGAGCCCTGCGGAGCGGTCGTAGAACCTGTGCGAATCCATCTACGGTTCACAGAAGAGGCTGCGCAAGACTTGCGCGAACAGGACTTCGCACTCTTATCTTTAGCGCTGCGGCCCGGCCTCCCGCGCGCAGAGGCGCGCAAGCTGTCCAGAGCAACATTGCAGGACGCTTTGCAGCACCATTTCGGATGCGATGCCAACGCAGTCTCCGTCGAAACGGCGTCCGGCAATGCACCTGTCGTTAAGGTTGGACGCCAGCGTGTGCATGTGTCATTCAGTTATGAAAAAGACTGGGCATTTATTGCGCTCGATATGTGCAGTCCCATCGGCATTGATGTTACGTTTATCCATCACCAAGCGGAATGGATTGAGGAATGCGCCAAGGTGGCCAGAGAGTATCTGGCACCTGCGATCTCACGAAAAATTGAAGGCTTGGCAGGCCTTGAGCGCGCCATTGCATTTGCCGAAGAGTGGGCCCTGCATGAAGCAAGACTTAAATGTAGGGGCTTGCCACTCCAAGAATGGACAAGTGAGCTCGAAGTTCGCTTGTCCGGGATGCGGTCGGGCTCGCTCGGAGACATCGAAGGTTTCATGGTCGCCTATGCGCGGAAGGAAAATTGAAAACCCGGGTGACAGGCTAAACTGCCGCCGCATGAGGTCTCCACGAACCACTCTTTGCGCCTTTCTCCTTCCCGTTCTCCTGGGAACCGTGGGATTTGCCTTTTCGGAATCTTCCAGTAACTTTGATCTGCGATCCCGCACCCGGTCAGGCGAAAGTTTTCAGACCTCTATGCCAAAAGCCAAGGAGCAGCTCCAACGGATTTTGGTGACTTTCAAGGACAACTCTGCACCCCGGAGTTCTCGTCAGGCAACGGTCGAGCAGCGAATGAAAGACCGGATGGCCTCTGCTGTGTCAGAGGCCAGCTCCGGGAAAGTCAAGGGGCTCACCTATCTTCGGGCGGTCTCCGGTAACAGCCACGTTTACCTCACCGACAGCTCGCTGGACAGGTCTTCCATGCAGACCGTGATTCAGACACTGGCCAACGACCCGGCGATCGAAAGTGTCTCGATCGATGAGCGCATGGTTCCGCATGTGTTCAGCCCCAATGACACGGCGTTCGTGAATAACACCCAGTGGCAACTGAAGGCCCCGACCACAGACCTGGGGGCCGCAAACTTCGCAGGGGCTTGGAATCGCGTTACACCGGCTTCCATTGCGGTCAGCGGCGAGAACGTGGTTGTTGCCGTATTGGACTCCGGCTATCGACCACATGCAGATTTAGCTGCCAACCTGCTGAGTGGTTATGACTTTGTTTCCACAGACCCCGCAGGCCTTTACAGCAGCACACTCGTCACCGCAAATGATGGAAACGGACGGGACAACATCGCTTTGGACCCGGGTGACGGAAATAGCATCTCTGCCGATTGCGAACTCAGTACGTCGAGTTGGCACGGCACGCGCGTGGCGGGTATCGTGAGTGCGGTCACCAACAACACCATCGGCATGGCCGGAACAGCCTACAAAGCCAAAGTATTGCCCGTCCGCGTACTGGGCGTCTGTGGTGGGTATATCTCGGATGTCGTCGATGCGATGCGATGGGCAGCGGGCATCACGGTGAATGGCCTCACCAATACCTCCCCTGCCAAAGTGATCAACTTGAGCCTGGGTGGCAGCGGAACCTGTGATTCAAGATACCAATCGGCGATTGACGAAGTGCGGAGTTCAAAAAATGCCACTGTGGTCGTATCAACGGGTAATGAGTCGAGTAACACCACCATCACCCAGCCGGCCAACTGCAAAAATGTGATTGCGGTGACAGCCCACCGTACGGATGGTACAAGCCCTACGTTTGCCAACGTGGGGGCAGGCACCTTGATCAGCGCGCCAGGTGTCAGCATCTACAGCACCAGCAATACAGGGACTCAAGCTCCGTTGGCAGACACATTCCAAAGCGCAAACGGCACCAGTTTCTCCGCCCCCATGGTGAGCAGTGTCGCTGCCATGCTGTACCAGATTAAACCGGGGATCACACCCGACGAGGTCACGTCCAGGATTGTCAACAGCGCTCGCACTTTTCCAGTCGGCACGTTTTGCAGCGGTAACTATCTATGTGGTGCTGGTTTGCTGGATGCTGATGCCGCAGTTGCGCAAACATTAGTTAACGATGTGCCATTTGCCAACGCCTATGCGAGCCAGACCAATAACGTGGGACGGGGTACCCTGATCACCTTGACGGGAGTGGCTAGTGCAGGAACCAGCGGCACGGGCTTGGCAACCGTACAGTGGACCCAAGTTTCCGGCCCGGCAGTCACCATTTCCAACGCGGCCGGCAATGTGGCAACCATCCTCACCCCTGCAAGCTCCAACGACAACCTCCTCGTTTTCCGCTTCAGAGCGACTACGCTGGCACCCGCTGCAAAAACAGCGGATAGTTTCGTCACTGTCAACTTGGTGTCCGCGCCAGTTGCCGCGTCCGGCGGAGGTGGTGGCAGTTTGGAGGGCCTCAGTCTTTTGGCCTTGGCTGCCCTAGCCTTCTTGGCCACTGTGTGGGCGCCAAGAAGGTTTACGAAGGTGCGTTAGGACTGGAAAAAGTCCGCCGACGGCTCCAGCCACATGTGCCGGATAGTAGACCGGGAAACCCCACACCGCAGGACTCGTTTCCAATCCCAGTGCTACCAGCAGCTTGATTGCCAAGCCTGCCAATAGAGCAAACGCTATCCAAACGGCCACTCGCGATTTGCGGGAGTGCCGTATCGCCATGAACACGGCCCCTCCAGCCGCCCATCCGTGCAAGGCACCGGAAGCGCCGGCGTAGTAATCACAGTGCACATCCCAAACCACGACCAAAGCGACACCCAGCATTGCGCCGGCCATCGCGAGGGCCTGTTCATGCCAGCGCAGCCATGGACGAAACAGGCTCCATAAAAGGATGGCACCTGTCAGGTTCGCCAGAGCGTGAACAGAGTTCAAGTGCACGACTTGGGCACTGAGAGGCAGCCACCACTGTCCGTCCAGAAATTCCTGGCGGCGATAAATCAGCGC
The DNA here is from genome assembly GCA_009925925.1 of Betaproteobacteria bacterium. Lineage (GTDB taxonomy): Bacteria > Pseudomonadota > Gammaproteobacteria > Burkholderiales > Burkholderiaceae_C > Allorhodoferax. Next base: position 3,457 of record RFQA01000030.1, on the reverse strand, counting down.
GGCAAAGTCCATAGCCGGCGCTGCTCAGGGTCTCAGGCTATCCAGTCCAGTGCCTGCATGTAGTCGGGGTGCACCATGAGGTCGTCCCACGCCATCGCAGGGCTGGCGGGCAGCAGCGCTCGGCGGCGGGCTTCGCTCGCTTCCAGCGCTTGCCACTGGCCTTTGAGCTGGGCTTCGGTCAGACCATCGATCAATTCGTCCACCGCCTTGCCGCCGCCCTCGGCATTCGCCACGGACTGGTTGCACAAGAGCACCAGGTCACAGCCTGCGTTTAACGCCACCACAGCCGCCTCGGTGTAGCTCACGGTTTTACCGTCGATCAAGCGCGCACCGGCCATGGACAGGTCGTCGCTGAAGATGGCGCCGGTAAAGCCCAGTTGGCCGCGCAAGATGTCGTACAGCCACACGCTGGAGAAGCCGGCGGGGCGGCTGTCCACCTTGGGATAAATCACGTGGGCGGGCATCACGCTGCTGGTCACGGTGTTGAGCCAACGGTAGGGGGCGGCATCGTCCGCCAAGATGGCTTTGAGACTGCGCTTGTCCACCGGGATATCAATGTGCGAGTCGGCTTTCACAAAGCCATGGCCGGGGAAGTGCTTGCCGCAGTTGGCCATGCCGCTTTTTTGCAGGCCGTGCATCAGGCTCTTGGCCAGCATGCTCACCACACGCGGGTCGCGCGCAAAGGCACGGTCGCCGATGACGGAGCTTTCGCCGTAATCCAAGTCCAAAACGGGCGTGAAGCTCATGTCCACGCCGCAGGCGCGCAACTCGGCGCCCAGCACATAGCCGGTGGCGGTGGCGGCATTGGTGGCGTCCAAGGCACCCGCTTTCTTAGCGGAGGTGGTGGGCACGATGTCACGCATCCACATTTCACCCAGCGCTCGCATGGGCGGCAGGTGGGTAAAACCATCGGTCTTGAAGCGCTGCACGCGGCCACCTTCGTGGTCCACGCAGATCAGTAAATCGGAGCGCACTTTCTTGATGTCGCGGCACAGCGCTGTGAGCTGCTCGCGGTTTTGCCAGTTGCGGCCAAACAAAATCATGCCCCCCACCAGCGGGTGCTTCAGGCGCTTGCGGTCCACGGCGGTGAGGCTGGTGCCGGCGATATCGATGATCAGGGGAGCGTGGAATGTCATGGTGTTTATTGCTATCAATTCAGGAGCTTCTTGAGCATATTCAACGGGGGCCAGCGCCTATTTTCATTCAAATTCTCAGCGGGTTTCCACCACACAGAAGCTGGCGGCGTAGTCTGTTTCATCGGTCACGGTGATGTGGGCCTGCAAGCCCTGGGCTTCAAACCAAGCCTTCAACTCACCATGCAACACGATGACCGGCTTGCCACTGCGCTCGTTGGCAATTTCGCACAGCTTCCAAGTCATGGGCATGCGCATGCCCAGGCCGATGGCCTTGCTGAATGACTCCTTGGCACTGAAGCGGGTGGCCAAGTAACGCAAGCCGCGCTCTGGCCAACGGGCGCTGCGCGCCTTCCAGGTCTTCAGCTCCGCATCCGACAAGACCTTGGCTGCAAAGCGGTCGCCATGGCGCTCTACGCTGGCGCGTATGCGGCGCACATCGCAGATGTCAGTGCCAATGCCGTAAATCAAGGCGCGCCTTTATTGCTCGAGACAAGCCAAATAGGCCTTGATGGTGGCGGTGTAGCCCAGATCCAGCGCGTCGGCTATCAGGGCGTGGCCGATGGACACTTCTTGCAATCCCGGTACCTGCTGCGCAAAGACGCCAAGGTTGTCACGGTTCAAGTCATGACCTGCGTTCACGCCCAAGCCTGCATCAAGCGCGGCTTGGGCGGCGACGGCAAAACGGTCGAGCTGTGCCTGCTGTTCTGCCGTGCCCCAGGCAGCGGCAAAAGGCTCGGTGTAGAGCTCTATGCGGTCAGCGCCCACCGCTTTGGCAGCCGCCATGGCCGTGGGGTCTGCATCCATGAACAGGCTGACCCGCAGGTTCAGGGCGTGGGCTTCGGCAATCAAGGGCTTCAAGCGCGCGGCATCTGCGGGAAAACTCCAGCCGTGGTCACTGGTGAACTGGCCTTCCGAGTCGGGCACAAAGGTCACTTGGTGCACCGGCAAGCCGCGCTGGCGTAGATCACGCACACAGTCCATGAGGTTGTGAAACGGGTTGCCTTCCACGTTGAACTCGCGATCGGGCCACGCTTTGAGCAGCTCCGCCAAGTCCAGCACGTCCTGCGCACGGATGTGGCGCGCATCAGGGCGCGGGTGCACCGTGATGCCCGCAGCGCCCGCCTCCAGGCACAAAGTCGCTGCGCGGGTGACGCTGGGAATGCCGAGGTGGCGGGTATTGCGCACTAGCGCCACTTTGTTCAGGTTGACGGAGAGATGGGTTTTCATAGGTTTTGAATGTCAATCATCATCTGCCGCGTGCGCAGCGTCTTGACGCCGCAATGGTAGTGCAGCAAGGCCCGCAGCTGGGGTTTGAGCTCGGACATCACTTCTGCACAAGCTCTCAGCGTGGTGGTGAAGGGAGCGTGGTCCGCAATCGCGTCCTGCAGAGACACCCATTGGCTGCCCAAGAGGCCTGCACGGTCGTCAGGCCCCGCCTGCCGCAATCCGCCTTCAGGGACCAGCACGTACCGTACATCGGCATGCAAAGGCGCCAGCGTCATGGTTTGTGCATCGAGCTGGGGCAGAAAACCCACTTCGCGCAGCAAGAGCAGCTCGAACGTACGAAGCGCCGCCTGCAGCACTTCGCCATGCTCACTGGCAATGACACGGACGACCTGGGCATAGATGTCAAACAGCGCGGCATGCGGGTCGTCCCGCGCCAGCAAGGTAATCAGCAACTCGTTGAGGTAGTAGCCGGACAGCAGCGCGTCCCCGGTCGGCATGACATACCCGCCTTGCCACTCTGCGCTGCGCAAAGTGCGGATCTCGGCGTCGCCGCCAAAAGCCAGGTGCAAAGGCTGCAGAGGCAACAGAATGGGGCGGAAGCTGGAGGTGGGCTTTTTCGCCCCCTTGGCGACCAGTGCCACCCGCCCGTAGTGGCGGGTGAACACCTCCAAAATCAGGCTGCTCTCGCTCCAGTCGTAGCGATGCAATACAAACGCCGGCTCGTCCGCAATCCGCTTGGTCGCCATGATTCGTCGGTGTGCGAGGGCTTAAACCCAGCAAACGCCACGGGACTGGCTCTGCCAGACCGCAGGCGTTGCCCCCTGCAAGGGGGGGGGCGAAGCGACACGCAGTGCGCGAAGCCTGGGGGTGAATTTACTCATACCCGAAGCTGCGCACGCGCGCTTCGTCATCGGCCCAGCCGGAGCGAACTTTGACCCACAGCTCCAAAAACACCTTGGCGTCTGCCAGCTTTTCGAGTTCCACACGGGTTTCCATTCCGATGCGCTTGATGCGCTCGCCCTTGTCGCCGATCACCATAGCCTTGTGGCCATCGCGCTCCACCACGATGGTGGCGGCAATGCGCAGCAGGCGCT
>RFQA01000290.1 GCA_009925925.1 Betaproteobacteria bacterium | reverse complement strand
GCGAAGCCGACCGCATCGGCTACCCCGTGCTCATCAAGGCCAGCGCTGGCGGTGGTGGCAAGGGCATGCGCGCGGTGGACAAAGCGGAAGACTTTGCCGACGCGCTGGCATCGTGCAAGCGCGAGGCCATCAACAGCTTTGGCGATGACGCAGTGCTGATTGAAAAGTACGTGCAGCGGCCGCGCCATATCGAGATTCAGGTGTTCGGCGACAACCAGGGCAATTACGTGTATCTGTTTGAGCGCGATTGCTCGGTGCAGCGCCGCCACCAAAAGGTGCTGGAAGAAGCCCCCGCGCCGGGCATGACGCAGGAATTGCGCGCCCAGATGGGCCAAGCCGCCGTGGAAGCCGCCCGCGCGGTGAACTACGTGGGTGCTGGCACGGTGGAGTTCATCGTCGAACAGCCCGGCGGCTACGAGCACCCCGAGGCCATGAAGTTCTACTTCATGGAAATGAACACCCGCCTGCAGGTGGAGCACCCGGTGACAGAAGCCATTACCGGCCTGGACCTGGTGGAGTGGCAACTGCGCGTGGCCAGTGGCGAGCCGCTGCCTCTGCGCCAAGACCAATTGCAGATCCATGGCCATGCCATCGAGGCCCGTATTTGCGCCGAGAACCCCGACAACAACTTCCTGCCGGCCACCGGCTCATTGCAGGTGTACGGCCTGCCGCCCCATGTGACCTTTGCGCGTGCAGAGCGCGGCGTGCGGGTGGACTCCGGCGTGCGCGAGGGCGATGCCATCAGCCCGTTTTACGATTCCATGGTGGCCAAGCTGATCGTGCATGGTGCCACCCGTGAAGAGGCGCTGGCCCGCTTGGACGCAGCTCTGGCGCAAACCCACATCGTGGGTCTGGCGACCAATGTGCAGTTTCTGCGCCACGTGACCACCAGTGCCTCGTTTGCAGCGGCCCAGTTGGACACCGCGCTGATTCCGCGCGAAGCAGAGGCCTTGTTCCATCAGGACAAAGTGGGCCTACCCGTGGCCGCGGCTGCCCTGATTGCCCACACATTGCAGACGGGAGAACGCCAAGCCGCGCAACCCGACGCCCGTGGCTGGCAAGACCCCTGGGCGCAGCGCGATGGCTGGAAGTCCCATGGCGCGCAGGTGCGCAGCTTTGCCCTCGAATACGCTGGCGAGCCCCACACCGCCTTGTTGCGCACGTTGCGCGGTGGCGCGCTGGAGCTGACAGTGAGCGGGCAGACGTATCCGCTGCAGTGGTCGGCACACGGCCATGCACTGGATGTGCGCGTGGGCGAGCAGCGCAGTTTGGTAGATTTGTATGCAAATGGGCCTCTAGCGCACGTATTCACTGCGCGAGGCGCTACACAAATCATAGCGATTGATGCCCTGGCCCATGCCGGCGACGCCCAGTCTGAAGGCGGCCGCCTGACCGCGCCCATGCCCGGCAAAGTGGTGTCGTTTGCGGTAAAGGCCGGTGATGTCGTCAAGAAAGGCCAGGCCCTCGCCGTGATGGAGGCCATGAAGATGGAGCACACCATTGCCGCGCCGGCCGACGGCACAGTGGACGAACTGTTGTTCGCGCCGGGCGATCAGGTGACCGAGGGCAGCGAATTGCTGCGCATGGCGGTCCCCGCTTGAATGAAAGCAGCCTGCGCTGGGGTGAAAATGCGGGTATGAGTTCTTTGCGCATTACCTACTATTCGGCCGATTTCGACGAGGCCACTTGGATCCCCGGCCTGCAGGCCGCCATTCCCGGCGCCGAGGTCACCCTCTGGCAGCCCGACGCACCGGCGGCGGACTATGCCGTGGTCTGGAAGCCTCCGCAGCAGATGCTGGACGAGCAACAGGGCTTGAAGGCCATCTTCAACACCGGTGCCGGTGTGGACGCCCTGATGAAGCTGAACCTGCCGGCTGGTGTCCCTGTGATCCGGCTAGACGATGCCGGCATGTCGGTGCAAATGGCGGAGTATGTGTGCCACGCGGTGATCCGCTACTTCCGTGAGTTCGATGGCTACGAGGCCGATATGGACAACGGCAAATGGTCTTTCCGCAAGCCGCGCAGCCGGGTGGACTACCCTGTGGGCGTCTTGGGGCTGGGGGTCTTGGGCGAGCGCGTGGCCAAGGCGGTGGCGCAGTTCGATTTTCCGGTGAACGGCTGGAGCCGTTCCCCCAAAGCGCTGGATGGCGTGCACTGCTTCCATGGGGAGGCGCAGTTGCAGGACTTCCTGGCGGCCAGTCGCATCGTGGTGTGCCTGCTGCCCCTGACCCCGGAGACCGATAGCATTCTCAATGCCCGCACACTGGCACATATCCGCTCCGGTGGTTATGTGATCAATGTGGCCCGTGGCGCTCATGTGGTGGATGCTGATTTGCTCGCCGCCATTGACAGTGGCCATCTTGCAGGTGCCACGCTGGACGTGTTCCGGGTGGAGCCGCTACCCAAAGGCCATGCTTTCTGGGCGCACCCCAAGATCACGGTGACGCCACATACCTCGGCGCGCACCCTGCGTTCGGAAAGCATTGCCCAGATCGCCCGCAAGATTGCAGCGCTGCAAAGCGGGCAGTCGGTGGCAGGGTTGGTTGATGCCGGGCGGGGCTACTGAGCGGCATGTCCGAGGTCGACGCCTTCTCCGCTTTGGCGCGCGCCCGCACTTCAGTGCGTAGCTTTACCGGCCAGCCGGTGCCCGATGCCTTGTTGCACGATCTGCTCGTCAATGCGCGCTTGGCGCCCAGTGGCGCTAATTTGCAGCCGGGCAGTTTCATTCAGGTGCGTGGCGCGGTGCGCGAGGCCTTGTCGCAGGCTATGTCCAATGCCTACCGCGAAGGAAGCGCCGAGGCCGAGGACTACAGCTACTTCCCCGACCCCATGCCCGGCCATTTGCGCCGCCGGCAGGTGGCTGCGGCCCGTGCGCTCTACGACAGCATAGGCATTGCCCGAGAGGACCGCGCCGGGCGGGACCAGCAGTTTGAGCGCAACTTCCGTTTCTTTGGTGCGCCGGTTGCTTTGGTGGTCACCATCGAGCGGGGTTTGGGCAGCGGCAGCTTCATGGATTTGGGTATGGCGCTGTACGGCCTTTTACTGGCGGCGCAGTCCCGTGGGCTAGCCAGCTGTGCCATTGGCGCGCTGGCGTCATACCCCGGTCTGGTGCGCGAGCACCTGGGGCTGGGGCCTGAGAGCCACATCGTGTGTGGTGTGCCCTAGGGTACGCTGATGAAGCGGCTCCGGTCAACCATACGCGCACCTGCCGCATCGACGTGGAAACCTTTTTCAAGGTGGTCGGCTAAGGCGTTTCGCCGATCCACTCCA
>RFQA01000289.1 GCA_009925925.1 Betaproteobacteria bacterium | reverse complement strand
CCGGGTCTGGAAGATTGCGGTGAACGCCGACCAGCTCGATGTGCGCACCCTCGGCACCAAGGGCAATGCGCAGGCCCAAGTGTTGCTGGACAACCTGCCCGGCTACCCCGACAACCTGATGCGCGGCCTGGACGGAAAAATCTGGCTGGGCTTTGCCAAGCCCCGCAACCCGACCGTCGACAACATGGCCGACAAGCCTTGGTTGCGCAGCCTCACCTTGCGTTTGCCGCGTGTGCTGTGGCCCATCCCCAAGGCCTACGGCCATGTCATTGCCTTCACCGAAGACGGCACAGTAGTGGCCGACCTGCAAGACCCGAGCGGCAGTTACCCCGAAACCACAGCGATTACCGAAACCAAAGACCGCTTGTATGTGCAGAGCCTGCACGCTCATGGTCTGGGCTGGTTGCCCAAGTAAGGCGGATTTACTGCACCAGCCCGGCCGCAACCGCCGGCGGCTCGCGTTTGGCTGTGACTGCGCTGCCGGCCGCCGCGCCCATGATGAACACAATCGCCCACCACTGTGGGGCGCTGAGTTGTTCATTCAACATCACCAAGCCCAGCAAGGCTGCCACCGCAGGCTCCATGCTGGTCATGATGCCGAAGGCCTCTTGCGGCAGGCGCTTGAGGGCCACCATCTCCAGCGAGATAGGTATGGCACTGGAAATCGCCGCCACCACCAGCCCGATCCATAAAACGTGTGGATCCAGCAGGGCCGCACCCGCGTGCCAGATGCCAAAGGGCACCACGGTAATCGCCGCCACCGTGAGCCCCAGCGCCACCGAGTGGCCTGCATGCAAGTGGCCCACGCGCTTCCCGAACACGATGTAAGCACCCCAAAACGCGGCAGCGGCCAGGGCATAGAGCACGCCGGTCACGTCCAGCGCCTGCACATTGCCGCCAAAGGGCAGCAGCAATGCCAGCCCCGCAATCGCCAGCACCAGCCAGACAAAGTCCACCGGCTTGCGCGACGAATAGAGCGCCACCGCCAAAGGCCCCGAAAACTCGATCGCCACCGCAATGCCAAACGGAATGGTGCGCAGCGACATGTAAAACAACAAGTTCATCAGCCCCAGCGCCACGCCGTAACGCAGCAGTGACATACGGTCAGCCGGTGCCAACGCCCAGCGCCAGGGCCGCCAGATCAGCAAGAGCAACAGTGCCGAAAAGCCCACGCGCAGGGCGGTGGTGCCCAAGGACCCGACCACAGGAAACAGCTGCTTGGCAATCGACGTGCCCAGCCCCAAAGCGGTGACAGAACCCAAAACCGCCAGCAAAGGCAGCACATGATGAAAACGGTGTGAAGACATGCCCTGACGATAACCGGTGCAACTCAGGTATAAACCCGTCTCCTCCCATCGACTACCCCATCCTGCGCCATGACTGCCCTGCTCTCTTGCATCGAACTTGAATCCGCCCCCAACCCCACGGCTGCCGTCATCTGGATGCACGGGCTGGGCGCCACCAGCGATGACTTTGCAGGCCTGGTGCCAGAGCTGGACTTGGAAGGCTGCCAGCCCATCCGCTTTGTGTTTCCGCAGGCCCCCAGCATCCCCATCACCATCAACGGTGGCTACGTGATGCCCGGCTGGTACGACCTGTATGGCATGGATTTGGTGAGCAAGCAGGATGTGGCGGGCATCCAGCGCTCCGAGGCGGCCATTGCGGCGCTGGTGGAGCGCGAAGTGGCGCGTGGCATTCCCTATGAGCGCATCGTGCTGGCGGGTTTTAGCCAAGGCTGCGCCATGGCGCTGCACACCGCGCTGCGCCTGCCACACCCAATTGCAGGTGTGATGGCCTTGTCCGGCTACCTGCCGCTGGCAGACCGCTTTGCCACCGAGCGCCACGCTGCCAACGCCACCACTCCCATCTTCATGGCGCATGGCACCCAGGACCCGGTGGTGATCTTGAAGCGCGGCGAAGACTCGCGCGATGCCCTGGCGTCCCTGGGCCACCAGGTGCAGTGGCACACCTACCCCATGCCGCACAGCGTGCACCCGCGCGAAGTAGCAGACATAGCCGCCTTCTTGAAGCAGGTGCTGCCCGCTTGATGGAGACTGCTCGCCCCCTGGTGCTGGGCATTGACTTCGGCACCTCGAACTCCGCCTGTGCATTGATTGACGCGCATGGCGCCTTGCAGGTCATCCCGCTGAACGGTGCCAAGTTTGAGATGCCGACCGCGCTGTTCTTTGCCAGCGAAACGCATAGCGTGCTGTATGGCGCAGAGGCCATGCAGGCCTACCTGAATGGCACCGAGGGGCGCTTGCTGCGCTCGCTCAAAAGCCTGATGGGCAGCCGCCTGATGGACGAGTACACCGCCGTGGGCGACAAGAGCATCCGCTTCTTTGACATCGTGGTGCTGTTCTTCAAAGAGCTCAAGCGCCGCTGCGAAGCCCATGTGGGCCAGCCCCTGACCCACGCCATGCTGGGCCGGCCGGTGCACTTTGTGGACGACGATGCCGAGCGTGACCAGCTGGCCCAAGAGACACTGGGCCGCGCCGCGACAGAGGCCGGCTTTACCCACATTGCCTACCAGCTCGAGCCCATTGCCGCAGCGCTGGACTACGAGCAGCGCGTAGCCAATGAGACTACGGCACTGGTGGTGGACATTGGTGGCGGCACCTCCGACTTCACTGTCATCCGCCTCAACCCGGAGCGCAGTACGGTAGGCGACCGCTCGGCAGACATTCTGGCCACCACCGGCGTGCACATTGGCGGCACCGACTTCGACCGGCTGCTGGACCTGGCCACCGTCATGCCCCACTTGGGCTACAAGCATGTGGGTACCGGCGGGCGCATTGTGCCCAGCAGCGTGTTTTTTGACCTGAGCACCTGGCACCTGATCCACCAGGCCTATACCCGCAAGTCCATGCACTTTGCCAAAGAGCTGTGGACCGACTACACCGACCAGACCCTGCATCGCCGCCTAATGGACGCGCTGGAAGAACAGCACGGCCACCGCATGCTGGCCAGCGTGGAAGCCGCCAAGATTGCCTGCTCCATCAGCGGCGATGGCGCGGTGGTCAACCTCGACTTTTTGGACCGCAGCCTGGCCCCTACGGTGGACGCTGTGAACATGGAAGCCGCTCTGCACGCCTCGCTAGCGCAGGTAGTGCAGTGCGCCCAGGACTGCGTGGCCGCCGCCGGACTGCAGGGGGTGGACGCGGTCTACCTCACCGGTGGTTCGTCCGCACTGCGCACGCTGATAGCAGCGCTGCGCCAAGCCATGCCCGAAGCCATGCTGGTGGAAGGCAACCGCTTTGGTGGCGTAGCCGCCGGGCTGGCGTGGGCGGGTGCGGTGCACCCGTATTGATTTGCTATTGATTTAGTAGCTGCTCGCGCACATTCCACGAGCGCT
>RFQA01000288.1 GCA_009925925.1 Betaproteobacteria bacterium | reverse complement strand
TGCTTTGCTCCAACACGTGTTCCAGAATATGGGGAGTGAGTCATCTGGCTGATCTGTTTTCTCACCAAACTTCATAGCGAGGATTTCTTGCTCCTGCAGACCGAGTCCTATTCGGATACGTCGAAGTACGGATTCGCGGGCCTGTAGGGGCATATCCGCTCCCTGGTAGAACTGCGACCACTGTCCGTCCTGCTCCACCAGAAGCAAGCTTCCGTCTGCCTCGTTGATCTGAACCCCTTTGCATGTATGGGTCTTCAAAGCTGCAGCAGTGCTTGCGATTGACCAGATAGGCTGCATGCTTTGCAGCCGTAAACCATGCGCCTCAGACCATTGCGTGATTGCGTAGATTGTTTCCTGCGCGATCGCGGCTCCCAGTGGAGCACCGCTGGCCTCTATCTGCGTCGTGATGTGATTCGCTTTTGAAGCCAACACCTGATGGGCGGAAGCTTGCAAGATGGCCAGGCGCTCGTCCCATCGCTGAACTTCCGCTGGAATCTGCAGCGGAATGGCAGGCGCCAAGGCAGCGCTGAGCATCACTCGAAGTCGTTTGCCAAGTGAAGGTTTGCTCTTGCTGAGTTCCTCGTCCAAGCACTTAAGAAGCGAGAAGATTTCTGCTGACTCTGGAGTGTCAACACGCAGGTGGACATTTTCACCTACACGGAGCAAACAGAGGTTGCGTGCGAGATAGAGGTCTGTGACCTTAAACCAGTCCGATAACACGTTGTATTTCCTCCAAGGTGGTATAGCCGGATGCCACTTGCGCGACCGCTTGCTGCAAGAGCGACTGATCGCCTTCTCGGTACAAGGCGGCTTTCAGCTCGGTCAATGTGGCCTGTTGCAGCATCAAGTCTCTGAGGGTGTCGGTCAGCTCATGGACCTCCGCCACTACAAAGCGTCCGCGGTAGCCGGTGCCTCTGCATGACTCGCAGCCAGAGCAATGGGGAACCTGCGCAGGGATGGCCAGTCCCTGCAAAGCGAGTTGTCGGGTGTGTACTTCGGAGGGCGGTTGCCAGTGGAGGCAATGCGGACATGCGCGACGTAACAGGCGCTGCACCACAATGCCATTGAGGGCAGAGGCCATCGCGAAGGGCTCAATGCCGAAGTGCCGGAATCGACCCAGAACATCGAACAAACTATTGGCGTGGACCGTGGTGAACACCAAATGGCCGGTGAGCGCGGATTGCACAGCGATCTGGGCGGTTTCCGCGTCCCGGATTTCACCGACGAGGATTTTGTCGGGATCGTGGCGGAGAATGGACCGCAAGCCGGTCGCAAAGGTCAGGCCTTTTTGCTCATTGACCGGGATCTGCAGGACACCCGGCAATTCATATTCGACGGGGTCTTCAATCGTGATGATTTTTTCGAGGCCGTCGTTGACTTCAGACAGAGCCGCGTAGACCGTGGTGGTCTTGCCGCTACCGGTAGGTCCTGTGATCAGCAACATGCCATGCGGTCGTTGCGACAAGCGTCTCAGTCTGTCTGCCAGTTCGCCCGCAAATCCCAAGCTTCCCAGGTGCATGGCATCGTCGGACTCCCGGAGTTGTGCTTTGTCCAGAAGACGGAGCACGGCATCTTCTCCATGGATACTGGGCATGATGGACACCCGCAAATCGATGACGGCTCCCTGGGGGTGTCGCCAATGGATGCGGCCATCCTGGGGGCGCCTGCGTTCGGTGATATCCAGCTGTGACATCACCTTGATGCGGGATATCACTTGCTCGGCATGTTCCACCCCTGAGAGCAAACTGCCAGCTGCCATCACGCCGTCCAGCCGGAACTTGAGGCCTACGCCTTGACGACTGCTCTCGAAGTGCACGTCACTGGCGCCGTCGTCGTAGGCTTTGGTGAGCGCGTCTTCCACAAAGCGCACCACCTCGGACTCGGAGCGTGTACCGACTGACACAGGACTCTGGATCCCCTTCGCACTCTCGGTTCGTGGTTGAGTTGGAAGCTGCATTGTGACCGCAGATTGTTGCGCCTTGTTCTGGTGGGCCCCTTGTGCGACCTCCAGCAAAGCTTGTTTCCATTGCCCGGGAAGCGCTAACGCCAAGGTGCAGTTCCCAAGTTGCATTTGCAGGCGCGCACTGGAGGTAGACCATGGGTCCTCGCACAAAAGCAGGCGTTGTCCATCAAGACTCAGCTCAATGCCTGCGGGGCTAGCGCTGGAGTGGCTGGAGGCAGCATGGATTCCTCGCAGCCAATTCGCCTGCAACCAGTCATCAGGATCCAAGCATGCAACACCTTCATGCGAGCGCAAAGCGTTGATGAGCCCTCGGGGCGTGGTGTCCAGGGACTCCAAGAGGGTCTGCCACAGTGCTTGCGTGTGGAACTCGCGTGCTTTGGTGATCGCGCGGGTCAATTCCTCTGGGGTAATGGCCTCGCCCGGTGGCGCGTCTTGGGAGCCAAGGTCAGTTCCCGCGTGTTGAACCATCGGTGAGTGAGAAGAATTGGAAGATGGTGTCATTGCAGCTGGGTGGCCATGTCAAAGACCGGTAAATACATCATCACGACCAAGCCGCCTACGCCCAGAGCAACCAGGAGGAGCAATACCGGCTCCACAATCCGGGTGACCCGCTCGACAAACAGCTCGAAGCGTTCTCGGTGCAACTGGGATACCACTTGGGCTGCGAAGTAGAAGTTGCCATTGCGTTCGGCAGCGGCCATCAAGCGCCGGTCTACTTCATCACACAGGCTCGCCTGTGATAGACCCGCAGAGACCAGGCCGCCTTGCTCCACGGTGTGCAAGACGCTGTCTAGCCGGGACGCGACGTCTTGGGACATGGCGCTTTGTCGGGCAATCCTCAAGCTGGCATCCATGGGGTAGCCGCCGCGCAGTAACAGGGCCAAGGCCTGGTACACCATGGCCAATTCAAAGTCCGAGATACGTGCATGCAGCCAGGGGATCTGGCGGGCGAGTTGCAGGACATGGCGTTTGGCGTGTCCACTGAGCAGCCACAGTCCCGTGCCGGTCAAGATGAAGACCAGCCCGCTGAACATGATGAGGCGATGCTGGCCCATCCATTGGCTCAACCACATGGTTAGGGCCACACTCCCTTGAGCACTCCCTCGCAGGTTCTCGTACATGCTTGCAAAGTTCGGCATTACGACCAGCAGCAAGAAGATCGCTATCCCTAAACCGATGGCACTCACCAGTCCCGGATAGATCGCGGCACTGACCACCTTCTTGCGCAACTGGGTCACCAACTGTTCAAAGCTCAAGTATTCCTCCAAGGCTTGGGCCAGGTTGCTGGTGCGCTCGCCGGCGCGTACTGCTGCGACCAAGACCGAAGGAGCTTGAGGAAGGGCAGCAATCGCATCGGACAAGGCCCGCCCTTGTTGCAGTTCCTGCAGCAATCGCGCGGATA
>RFQA01000287.1 GCA_009925925.1 Betaproteobacteria bacterium | reverse complement strand
GCCGGCCAGATCGTCGGGCCCACGGTGGTGGGCTGGATTGCCGATGGCCCCGGTGGCTTGGCGCGTGGCCTGGTGTTTTCGGCATGTGCCTTGTGGGTAGGGTCCGCCCTCGGCCTACGTCAAAAGGCACTGCGGCGCTCGTGAATCATGCGCAGGCAGCTATCAGTTTTATAGTGAATGACCCCATGAAAGAGAGAGTATGGTCGTGGTGAAGTGGTTCCAACGCGCGTGTATTGTTTTGCTTGTGGGTGTGGTGGGCATCTCTACTTGGCGCCATCGTGACGATGCCTGGGTACAAGCCTTGTGGCGCCCGGAGGCGCCGTCCAAGCCGGTAGTGTTTGACAACGGTTCGGTGCGCGCAGCCGCGCAACCCATGGTCCCGGCCAGTGCTGCAGCCAAGGGCCCTGACAACCTGCCCGGCCTGATGAAGAAATGCATCAAGGGCAAACAGGTGGTTTACACCGACCAGCCCTGTGAAGCGGGCGCCAAGGTAGCCTCCGTCAGCGGTGGCAATGTCACCGTGGTGCCGTCCATTGCACCCAAGCCCGCTGCACCAGCCCAAGGTGCGCAGGCACCCAGCGGGCGCAGCTCCTTGCGCGATGCACTGGACCTCAACGGCAATGACAACATCCGTGACAAGATGATGGAGCGTGCCATCAACCGCTAATAGAAAAGGGCCCTTGAGGGCCCTTCGTTTTGGTGGTGCGCTGCACCTTACTTCAGCAAGCCTTCAGCGCGCATGGCGGCTTGCACACCGGGGCGTTCGCTCACGCGGGTGCGGTAGGCCAGCAAATTGGCAAAGGTACTGAGGTCTACCTTCACGATGCGGGCCCAGTTGGTCACGGTGAACAGGTAGGCGTCGGCCACGGTGAACTGTTCGCCCAGCAGGTAGTCCTTGCCGGCGAGTTCGCTGTCTACCCACGCAAGGCGCTTGGCCAGGGTTTGCTTGGACTGTTCTTTGGTTTCTGCGGGTGCGGCGGGGTTGAACAAGGGGCTGAAGCTCTTGTGCAGCTCGGTGCCGATGAAAGTTAGCCATTCTTGCAGCTTGTAGCGCTCGAAGGTGCCGTTGGCCGGGGCCAGCTTTTTCTCGGGCACCAGGTCTGCCAGGTACTGCACGATGGCGGGGCCTTCGTGCAGGCTTCGGCCGTCGTCGAGCGTGAGGTAGGGCACGTAGCCCAACGGGTTGATGGTGTAGAAATCGGTGCCGTCGGGCAACTGGTGGGTTTTGGTGGGCGCAGGAATGGCTTCAAACGCCAAGCCGGCTTCATGCATCACGATGTGCGGGGAGAGCGAGCAGGCGCCTTGGGAGTAATACAGCTTCATAAACGTCCTCGGGTTAGGTCAGGCCTGCATGCTAGCGGCTTTGGCGGCCCGGATGTGCCGCACGGCCTTTTCCGCAATCATGATGGTGGGGGCGTTGGTGTTGCCGGTCACCAGGTCCGGCATGATGGATGCGTCCACCACGCGCAGACCTTGGATGCCGTGCACCCGCAGTTCGGCGTCCACCACGGCCATGGGGTCGTTGGCCGGGCCCATTTTGCAGGTGCCAATGGGGTGGTACTCGGTGTCGGAGTGGTCGCGCAGGAACTGTTCGATCTGCTCCCGGTTGTCCCGCTCTATGGGGTAAAGCATCTTGCCGCGGTAGGGCTCCAAGGCCTGCGCCTGCATGATGTCAAAGCCCATCTGCGTGCCACGCACCAGAGTTTCCAGGTCGTCGGGGTCTTGCAGGTACGCCGGGTCGATGCGGGGGGCATCGGTAGGTTTGGCGCTCTGCAGGGTGACGCTGCCGCGGCTCTTGGGCCGCATCAGGGTGACGTGCAGGGTGTAGCCGTGGCCGAGGTGGGCCTTGCGGGTGTGGTCGTCGACGATGCCGGTGCAAAACGCGAGCTGAATGTCAGGCGCTTCCACGTCGGGCCGGGTTTTCATGAAGGCCTGGGATTCGGCCACGTTGGTGGTGATCCAGCCGGTGCGCTTGGCTTTCCACTCGAACACCGACTTCACCATGTTGAGCGCGCCCTTGAGCGAAAAGCCCAGGGTCTCCTGCTGGTGTTGCGTGCGGTAAATCAGCACGGTGGTGACGTGGTCTTGCAGGTTCTGGCCTACGCCGGGCAGCACGTGGCGCACCGGAATACCGTGTTCGCGCAGGTGCTCGGCAGGGCCCACACCCGAGAGCATGAGCAGCTGGGGCGAGCCGAAGGCGCCGCCGCTGAGCAGCACCTCGCGCCGGGCACGCAGCTCGTGGGTCTGGCCCTGGTGCAGGTAGCTCACCCCGGTGGCGCGTTGGTCGCCATGGACGCCGTCGAGCAGTACTTTGCTGGTGTGGGCGTGCGTGATCACGGTGAGGTTGGGCCGGTTGCGGTGGGGCGTGACATAGGCCTTGGCCGCACTCCAGCGCTCGCCGTCCTTCTGGGTAACTTGCGCGGGCGCGCAGCCCCATTGCTGTGCACCGTTGTAGTCGGGGGTGCGTGGCAGACCTTGACTTTCGCAAGCATCCAGAAACGCCTGGTTCAGCGGGCTGGGGCTGCGCAGGTAGCTCACGTTGAGCGGGCCGCCGGTGCTGCGGTATTCGTTGTTGCCGAAGCACTGGTTGTTCTCGGACTGCTTGAAGAGTGGCAATACCTCCCGGTAGCTCCAGCCGGGGTTGCCTGAAGCGGCCCAGCGGTCGTAGTCATGGGGGTTGCCGCGGGTGTAGACCATGGCATTGAGCGAGCTGCTGCCACCCATGACTTTGCCGCGCGGCGCGAAGCCCCGGCGCCCGCCCAGGCCGGGCTGGGGCACGCTCTCGTAGTTCCAGTTGAAGATGCCCAAGGGCGCGGTGGCCGCGAAGCCCAGGGGCGCGTGGATAAAGGCGCTGGTGTCCGGGCCGCCGGCTTCGAGCAGGCACACGGTGATGGTCGGGTCTTCGCTCAGGCGGCCGGCAAGCACGCAGCCGGCGGAGCCGCCGCCGACCACGATGTAGTCAAAATCTGTGGGGGTCATGAAAAGGGTCAGTCCTGGTAACTGGGGTCTATGCGTTGGAGTTTGCGGATCAGAGCTGGCCAGACAAAGGCGCCGCCCATGCCACCGGTTTGCACGCGCATGGCTTCGGCTACGCCGCTGACGATCTGCGGGTTCACATGGGTGAGTGCGCCGCCACCGGACTGCGCGCCGATCTGGATCTGGCAGGTGGCCTCGAAGGTGTACATGCTCAAGAAAGCGTCGGCAATGGTTTTGCCCACCACCAGCAAGCCGTGGTTGCGCAGCACCAGAAAGTTGGCGTGGCCCAGGTCGGCTTGCAGGCGCGGTTTTTCTTCGGGGCGGAAGGCCACGCCTTCGTAGTCGTGGTACGCGAGGGACGCCAGTACGAAGGTGGACTGTTGGCTCAAAGGGAGCACGCCGTCCTTCTGGGCAC
>RFQA01000286.1 GCA_009925925.1 Betaproteobacteria bacterium | reverse complement strand
AACTCGATGCGTCTGAACCGTTTCGCGATCGCGGCCAAGATCAGTTCACCCTCGAGTCGGGCCACCACCTGACCCACACAACCGTGAATCCCAGAGCCGAAAGCCATGTGGCCGGTCGGTCGTCTCTCGATGTCAAAGCGCTCTGCATTGGGCCATTTGCGTTCATCCCGGTTAGCTGCGGCCAGCACAGTGAGTACCTTGGAGCCAGATGGAATATTGATTTCCGCCAAGGTCACATCACAGGATGTGGTGCGGAAAAAGGTCTGAACGGCCGACTCATAACGCAGCGACTCCTCAAAGGCCGCTCGTGCCAAGCCCGGGTCAGCGTGAAGCTTGGCATAAGCATCAGGGTTAGAAGCCAAACACCACAAAGCATTGCCAATGCCGTTGACGGTGGTATCAACGCCAGCTGACAAAAATGAGCGCACCAGCATGGGCGCCTCCTCGTGACTGATCTCCCCAGCATCGGCAGCTTGGTAAATTTGATCGCCGAAACCGCCAGGCCTGAGCATGTCGCGCTTACAGTGGGCCATGATCCAGTCGGTCACGGGCTGCACCTTCTCGGCTGAGCGGGCCAGCAAATTGTTGCGGGGCCCGAAGGCATTAAAGATCATGTCGCCATACAGCAGCAAATTTTCACGGCCTTGGGACTCCAGACCGACCGCGTCAGGAAAGACCTTTAGCGGGTAAGCCTCACCGATACATTTGACGCCGTCGACGACCTCTTTACGACAAGACGCGTCGAGTATCTCATCAAGCAGTGCGTCGGCCTCTTTGGTAAAAGACTCTCGGATCTGAGTCACGGTACCCGGCGATAAGATGCGTGAGAGAATGGTTCGGGCTTGCGTGTGCGAAGGTGGATCGGCCTCCAGAATAAGACTCTTGGGCCTAAAGGGAGGTTCTTTGTTGAAGTTGGCCAGACCAACGCCAGCTGAAGAGATGTAGCTCTTATGGTCTGCAAATATCGCTCGCATCTGCTCATGCCTGCCGGTGGCGTAAATAGCGTACTTGGGAATCCAGGCCAAGGGGCCGATCTCACGGAGTTGGGCATGGTAAGTGTAGGGGTCGTGCAGTAGTGCGTCAGAAAACGGATCGACATCTAGCACGGGCACGCCAGTCGGCGCTTCAACATAGGTGGATGAGGTCATGTTTTTTCCTTTTAAGACTTCAGTCGGTACCTGAAACGCCAACATAGTGTTCCAGCAACTGTGGGGCTGAGATCAGGCTCTGGCAGTCGCCACGGTGGACGATGGCACCGCGCTCGAGGACGATGGCTTGGTGGGCAAAACGCAGAGCGGCATCGACCTTTTGCTCGACGAGCACCACGGCTACGCCGGTATTTTGGGCCAAACGGGTAAAGACACTCATCAACTCTTGGCAGATGATGGGCGCCAAGCCCTCCAGTGGCTCGTCCAGCAGGAGCAAGTGTGGCTGACCGAGCAGGGTGCGCGCCACTGTCAACATTTGCTGTTCACCGCCAGACAGCTGACTGCCACCATTGCGGCGGCGCTCGGCAAGACGCGGAAAGAGATCGTAGGCCTCATTGATGCATTTGACCGGCCGGCCCTTGAGCCCTGCAATAAGGTTTTCCTCCACCGTCAGCGAGGCAAAGATGTCCCGTGTCTGCGGCACATAACCAAGGCCGGCCAGCGCCCTTGCACCGGGGTCTGCCTGCGTAAGAGTGCGACCCTCGAAACGAACTGTGCCACTGCTGACATCGGCCAGCCCCATTAAGGCTTTGAGTAAGGTGGTCTTACCCACCCCGTTGCGGCCGATCAAGGCCAGGCGCGCCCCATGCTCGATACTCAAATCAATGCCATGCAGGACCTGCACCGGTCCATAGCCGACGTGCAGATTACTGACTTCCAACAGGGCCATGTCTCAGGCCTCCTCACCCAGGTAGGCCGAACGAACCGCAGCGTGCCGGCGAATCTCCAACGGTGAGCCTTCTGCCAGCAAAGCTCCCTCAGCCAACACCAACATTCGGTCGGCGAAATTGAACACCAGGTCAATGTCATGCTCGATCATCAATATGGCTAAATTAGAGGGAAGGCTAGCCAAGGCATCGAGCACCACCTGTCGCTCACCCGGCGGTACGCCCGCCATGGGCTCATCCAGCAAAAGCACGCGCGGTCGCAAAGCCATGGCTAACGCCACTTCGACCATGCGCTGCTCACCGTAGGCTAACTCGATGGGCGCTCTGCAGGACAGACTGGCCATACGCAAAGACTGCAAAATGGCCAGCGCCTCATCTTGCACATTCTGGTAAGCGTGCAGCGGCTTCCACATACGACCAATGGAACCCTCACGCTCGTGGATAGCCATTTCGACCTGTCTGCCTACCGGTAAAGTGGGTGCCAGCTGGGTGATCTGGAAAGTACGAACCAAGCCGCGTCTGACCCGCTGGGCCTGGCTCAGATGGCTGATATCTTCGCCACCCAAATGTACCGAGCCCGCGCTGGGTGGCAGCATACCGGTGATGAGATTGATCAGGGTGGTCTTGCCAGCACCGTTGGGGCCGATTAGGCCCACCTTGTCACCCGCCAGCAGACTGAGGTTGATGTCGCTGGTGACATGCAGTCCACCAAAAGATTTGCACAGCTGTCGGGTTTCAAGAAGGGGCACACTCATGCGCTGGTTCGAACTGTTATGGGCGAAACCGTTCGCCTAAGCGCATGCAGACGAGCAGATAGGGCCCGTCCCAGTCTCTCCCTGAGCAACACCATAAGCATCAGCATACCTCCGATGATGAACAACCAGTGATAAGGGTTAAGCGTCGACGCCCAATGGTGAATCGAGGCAAAGATTATTGTGCCGACCAGAGCACCCCACAAGTTGCCCGCCCCACCCAACACCAACATCACCAGCGCTTCGGCTGACAGCTCGAAGCCGAGAGTATCTAGTCCCACGATTTGCGCCACTTGGGCTGCGAGCGCGCC
The DNA here is from genome assembly GCA_009925925.1 of Betaproteobacteria bacterium. Classification (GTDB taxonomy): domain Bacteria; phylum Pseudomonadota; class Gammaproteobacteria; order Burkholderiales; family Burkholderiaceae_C; genus Allorhodoferax. Next base: position 481 of record RFQA01000286.1, on the reverse strand, counting down.
TGAAATACCAGCAAAAACGCCCGACAGGATGTAGAGCTTGAGCAATTGCCATCTGATCTGTGTGCCCAGTGCGGCCATGCGTTGGCGGTTCTGGTGTATGCCCATGCAGGCCAGGCCAAAAGGCGAGGCCATCAGACGACGCATTAGCCATAGGCAAATGACCATCACCACGAAGCAGTAAACAAAGGCCACCCGACCCTGTAAATCAAATGAGGCTAGGCCCAGAATCTTGTCCACCATAAAGCCCGACAGGCCGTCATCGCCACCTGTCCAATCACGAAATTTACTGGCCAGGTTCTGCACGATCTGGCTGATGGCTATGGTCAACATCAAGAAAGTCAGGCCTTCGTAACGTAACAAGAACAGGCCACTGATACCAGCCAGCACCGCGCCGGCGCAAGCACCCACAAGCAAGCCCAGCAAGGGGTTGGCGCTCACGTGCATGGCTAGCAGTCCGGCCGCATAGGCGCCCGCGCCGTAA
>RFQA01000285.1 GCA_009925925.1 Betaproteobacteria bacterium | reverse complement strand
GCACGCTGCCGGTGGCGAGTTGGGCTCCGGCGCCTTCGCCATCGTGCAGGCGCTGATTGCGCGTGGCGTCATTGGCGACTACCGTGCGGGCGATGGCGGCATTCACAAAGACATCTTGCGCTTTGGGTTTACGCCGCTGTACATCGGGTTTGAAGATGTGTGGAATGCGGTGGAGCATTTGCGCCAGGTCTTGGAAACGGGCGAGTGGAAGAAGCCAGAGTTCAACCAAAAGCATGCGGTGACCTGACATTGGTTTGCGCTTGCACGAGGCGGCCGGGCGGCACAGGCCGGGGCCTCATCAGACCCTTCGGGTCAGCAAATCGGCCCCAACCTGCGCCACCCGTCCACCTCTTGAGTTGCTTATGAACCCTACAGAAAAAATCGTCGCTGACGAAAAAGCCCAGCTCGACTTCAGCAAGACCATGAGCTACGGCGACTACCTGCAGATCGACACCATTTTGTCGGCGCAGAAACCACTCTCGCCGACACACGACGAGTTGCTCTTCATCATCCAGCACCAGACCAGCGAACTGTGGATGAAACTCATGCTGCATGAGCTGACGGCTGCTATTGCGCACATTGCGCAGGACGACCTGCCCCCTGCTTTCAAGATGCTGGCGCGCGTGAGCAAAATCATGGAGCAGCTGGTGCACGCCTGGGACGTGCTGGCCACCATGACGCCGCCCGAGTACACCGCCATGCGGCCCTACCTGGGCCAGAGCAGCGGCTTCCAAAGCTTTCAGTACCGCTGTATTGAGTTCTCGCTGGGCAACAAAAACGCCGCCATGCTCAAGCCCCACGCCCATGCGCCCGAGCGGCTGGCGCTGGTGCAGGCCGCGTATGAAGCGCCGTCTTTGTATGACGAAGCCCTCAAGCTCATGGCCCGCCGTGGCATTGCAGTGCCCGCCAGCCACCTGCAGCGCGACTGGACCCAGCCCTACGCCGCCAGCCCCGAAGTGGAAGCCGCCTGGCTGCAGGTCTACCGCGATCCCAAGGCCCACTGGGACCTGTACCAACTGGCCGAGGAGCTGACCGATCTGGAAGACGCCTTCCGCCTCTGGCGCTTCCGCCACGTCACCACGGTAGAGCGCGTCATCGGCTTCAAACGCGGCACCGGGGGCACCGGCGGCGTGAGCTACTTGCGCAAGATGCTGGACGTGGTGCTGTTCCCCGAAATCTGGACGCTGCGCACGGCGCTGTAGGCTATTTACAAGCCAAATAGGCTGCCAGCGCCCGTGGAATATGCGCAAGCAGCTATCAAATAAATAGCAATCTACTGCTACTCAAGCGGGCTGGCGCCGTGCCGGCTCGCGATGGTGCAAAAACTTGGTGAGCAAGTCGCGCGGCGGCGCCATGCCTATGCCCTTGAGCACCTGCCCCACATTGCCACGGTGGTACGAGCCATGGGCCAACACGTGGAAGAGCATCTCCTCGCGCGTCATGCGGCCGGCATCCCCATCGGTAAACTGAAAACTCAGGCTCTCGGCCAGCGCAGCTTCGCTCAGCTCGGCCACATAGGTTTCAAACCAGTGGTCCGTCTCGGCAGCGGCGAAATGCAAGTCGCCCAGTGCGGGCGTTTCGTCGGTGTTGGTCTGGGTGTAGCCATGCGCCTCGCCCAACAAATGGGCGCGGAAGATGCGGTCCACCACGTAGATGTGGTTCAGCGTGCGCGTGGCCGTGTGCAGCGGCTCGGCGTGTTGCACCGCGTCCACCTGATGCATTGCATCAAACAACTCGGCATTGGCCCATGTCTTCTGGGCGAACAGGGTTTTGAGGATGGCGAGGGACATGGCAGATTCCGGAAAGGATGGCTGTGGGGTGTTGATGATTATCGGGGAATCAACCTTCGGTAAAGGCCCGATATAAATTGACCTCTAGCGCACACCGAATGTGCGCGAGCAGCTATTCATTTGATAGCATGCAGATTCCCTCCTAGCCCCCACAAGGACCCCACATGCAAGCCGTTGTCTACGAAGCCTTCTCCGCCCCGCCCCGTCTGCAAACCGTGCCGGACCCGACGCCCGAGACGCACGGCGTGGTTGTGAAGGTGCAGGCCACGGGCGTGTGCCGCAGCGACTGGCATGGTTGGGTGGGGCATGACACCGACATCGTGCTCCCCCACGTGCCCGGCCACGAGCTGGCCGGCACGGTGGAAGCTGTGGGCAAAGACGTGACGCGCTGGAAGGTGGGCGACCGCGTCACCGTGCCCTTTGTGGGCGGTTGCGGCAGCTGCCCGGAGTGCCACTCGGGCAACCAGCAGGTGTGCGAAAAGCAGTTCCAGCCCGGCTTCACGCACTGGGGTTCATTCGCGCAATACGTGTCCATCCACAAAGCAGACCTGAACGTCGTCGCCCTGCCCGAGAGCCTGGACTTTGCCACCGCCGCCAGCCTGGGCTGCCGCTTTGTGACCTCCTTCCGCGCGGTGGTCGATCAGGGCAAAACCTCGGCGGGCCAATGGGTGGCGGTGCACGGCTGTGGCGGCGTGGGACTGTCAGCCATCATGATTGCCCACGCGGTGGGCGCCAACGTGGTGGCCATCGACATCTCGGAAGACAAGCTCGCCATGGCGCGTGCCTTGGGTGCGGTGGCCACGGTCAATGCGACCCAGGTGCCTAACGTGGTCGAGGCGGTGATAGAAATCACCCAAGGCGGCGCGCATGTGTCGCTGGACGCGCTGGGCCACCCCACGACCTGCTTCAACTCCATCAGCAACCTCCGCCGGCGGGGCAAGCATGTGCAGGTGGGGTTGATGCTGGCGGAAAACAGCACGCCCGCCATCCCCATGGCCAAGGTCATCGCGCATGAGCTGGAGATTCTGGGCAGCCACGGCATGCAGGCCCACCGCTACGGTGCAATGCTCGACATGGTGCGCACCGGCAAGCTGGCGCCCGAAAAGCTGGTGGGCAAGAAGATCAACCTGCAGCAGTCCATAGACGCGCTGATGAACATGGACAAGTTCGAAGTAGCCGGCGTGACCGTAGTCACCGAGTTCTGAGGCCGAGGACACCGCATAGCGCTTCTGCCGCAACTGCAATGGTATGGTGCTGAGCATGATCGATGCCACTCAATCCATACGCGCATTTAACCTGGGGCGTGACCCGGTGGGCCTGTCCTTAAAGTACCGCAAGATGCGGGAGAGCGCCTTCAGTTTTTTCCGGGGCAGCTGCCATCTGTTCAATGAGCGCATCTCGCAAGAGCCCGCTCACCTTGAGGCTCCCCTCGCCTGGATTTGTGGCGACCTGCACCTGGAAAACTTCGGCAGCTACAAAGCGGACAACCGGCAGGTCTATTTCGACATCAATGACTTTGATGAAGCCTGCCTGGCCCCGCTCAGCTACGAGCTGGTCCGCATGCTCTGCAGCATCACCTTGGGTGCGAGTGAGGCGGGGCTCTCCCCCGAAGAAAGCGACCATTTACGCAA
>RFQA01000284.1 GCA_009925925.1 Betaproteobacteria bacterium | reverse complement strand
TGAAGCACATCCCGACGGGTCTCGACGTGCACTGCATCGAGATGACCCCGGGCAAGGGCGGCGCCCTGTGCCGCGCCGCCGGCATGGCCGCTCGCCTCACCAACAAGGAAGGCCGCATGGCCACCCTGGTGCTGCCGAGCGGCGAGATCCGCCAGGTGCTGCTTGAGTGCCGCGCCACCATCGGTGCGGTGGGCAACGCCGACAACGGCAACATCATCCTCGGCAAGGCCGGCCGCGCGCGCTGGCTCGGCCGTCGTCCCCGCACGCGTGGCGTGGCCATGAGCCACCACCAGCACCCGCACGGTGGCGCCCGGCAGGGTCACGACCGGAATATCGCTGGTCGGGGTGTGCGAAAAGGCGGGCGCATCTTCTTCATGCTCTGCCGGAAGCGCGGCCCAGAGCTGAAAGCCGTGGCTGTTGCGGCTCACGTCCCGCAGGTCATCGGGGGTGCGCTCGGAATGCACGATGCCACGGCCCGCGGTCATCCAATTGATGGCGCCGGGTTCAATGCGTTGCACCACGCCGGTCGAGTCACGGTGCATCATGGCGCCTTCAAACAGGTAAGTCACCGTCGCCAGCCCGATGTGGGGATGCGGGCGCACATCATGGTTGTCGCCCGGGTGGGCAGTCACCGGGCCGAAGTGGTCAAAAAACACAAAGGGGCCTATGGCCTGGCGCTGCACGGAGGGCAGAATGCGGCGCACGGTGAAACCGCCACCCAGGTCATGGGCACGGGGAATGATGGGAGTGGACATAGGCTTCCTTAGGCTCAAACAACGCAGTACGGGTTCGCCAGCATTCTGCCCGAGCATGTAGTGGCTTGATGCAAAAAGCGCTTGCTCTGCTACAGTGCTTCGACTGAGCATGAACACTTTTACCGTCCGCGAATTGCGCCACACGATGGAGCGCTGGAACTCCGAGTACGCACTGGTGCTCGACGAGGCACACGCCAGCAATTTGCAACGCACCCGCCTGCTCAGCCCGTTGGCAGCGGCATTGAATGGTTTTTTTGCGGTGCTGTTTCTCTGGATGGCACTGAGCGCCCCCGACGAAGACCCCACCTATCGCTGGAAACTTTGGCAGTTTTTGACCCATACCGGCATGGGAACGGCCTTTGTTTTGTGCGCTTGGGCCTGTCGTCCACTGGAGCACCGTCACCGCTCATGGCCAGGGCGCTGGTTGCCGGTTCTGGCGATGACACTGTGCATCGGCTTTGCCATGCTGATCACGGCCATAGACCAATGGGTTACGCCTGCCATCACGCCGTTTTTCATCGCCTGTATCGTGACCAGTCTCACGATCTACCTGCGCCCCCATGTGGCTGCCGCCTTGTTTGGTGTGGCCTGTGTGCTGTTCAGCAGTCTGATCGGCATGACGCAGAACAACCCCGAGATGCTGCTGTCGAACCGCATCAATGGCTTGGCTGTGTGCGTGATCGGGTTCTGCCTGTCGGTGCTGATGTGGCGCAAATTCACCACTATTGCGGTACAAAAGCATCAGTTAGAGAAGGCCCACACCGAATTGCAGCTCAAACAGCGCGAGCTGGAGAGACTCACCCGCCAGGACGGCCTGACCGGGCTGTTCAACCGCAACACCTTTGTGGAGCTCAGCACCAACGAGCTTAAACGCGCCAAACGGCAAGGCAGCGCCACCACCATCCTTCTGCTGGACCTGGACCATTTCAAGCGTATCAATGACACCTGGGGCCATCCTGCAGGTGACGCTGTATTGCGGCATGTGGCGCAGACCATGGTGAACTCGGTGCGCAGCACCGACCTGGTAGGTCGTCTGGGTGGCGAAGAATTTATCGTGCTGCTGCCCCACACCACCGCGGAGGCCAGCCGCAAAATCGCCGAAAAAATCCGTCAGCGGCTGGAAGTCAGCGACATTCGGTGGGAAGGCAAGCGCATCGCGGTAACTGCCAGCATCGGCCTCTCGGGCACCACCGCCGAAGAAAGTCGGGAGTTCGACAGCCTCTACACCGAAGCCGACAAGGCGCTCTACCTCGCCAAGCAGCGGGGTCGCAACCGGGTGATTTGACCCCGGCGCGCCAGCGCCATCGGGGCCCTCCAGGCGCTTGTCACATCCGTGCTGGGATAATCGGGCCCACATGGCACTTATTACTCTTCTTGACGCCCAGCTGGCATTCGGGCACGTCCCCCTCCTCGACCACGCTGACTTCTCCCTCGAAACGCAGGAGCGTGTCGGCCTCATCGGCCGCAATGGCGCCGGCAAATCTTCCATGCTCAAAATTCTGGGTGGCATGGAAAAACCCGATGACGGCACCCTGCAAGTGCAAACCGGCACTCGCATTTCCTATGTGGCACAGGAGCCGCAACTCGATGCAGACGCTACTATTTTCGTAGCTGTCCGCGCAGGTCTGGAGAGGGTGATCGGCCTGATTGAGCAGTATTGCGCGGGCGAAGGCGACCTCGACGCCATGCAAAGCGAGATCGAAACCCTGGACGGCTGGAACTGGGAGCAGCGGGTCAACGAGACCCTGCAACGCCTGCACCTGAACCCCGAGGCGATCGTCAACTCACTCTCCGGCGGTACCAAGAAACGCGTGGCCCTGGCCCAGGCGCTGGTCGCCCAGCCTGATGTGCTGCTGCTGGACGAACCCACCAACCACCTGGACCTGGACTCGATTGAATGGCTGGAAGGCCTGCTCAAGGAATTCAAGGGCTCCATCATCACCATCACCCACGACCGCTCCTTCCTGGACAACGTGGCCACGCGCATCGTGGAGCTGGATCGCGGCAAGCTGATGAGCTACCCCGGCAACTTCGCCGCCTACCTGACCCAAAAGGAAGAGCAACTCGCGCAAGAGGCGGTCATCAACGCCAAGGCCGACAAGCTGCTGGCCCAGGAAGAGGTGTGGATCCGCAAGGGCGTGGAAGCCCGCCGCACCCGTGCCACCGCCCGTATCAACCGCCTGCAAGAGCTGCGCGCCACCCGTGAAGCCCGCCGCGAAGTAGTGGGCAGCGTCAACATGGACGTGAACAGCGGCGACAAGAGCGGCAAGTTGGTCTCCGAGATGGTGCATGTGAGCAAGACCTTCGGCGACCGCCTGATCGTCAAAGACTTCACCGCCACCATTCTGCGCGGCGACAAGATCGGCCTGCTCGGTCCGAACGGCGCCGGCAAGACCACCTTGCTGAAGCTCATATTGGGCGAGCATCAACCCGACCCGGCACCGGCCAACGCACCCAAACCCGAACCCGGCCACAGCCCCTGGGGCACGGTGCGCCTGGGTGCCAACGTCACCGTGGCCTACTTCGACCAGATGCGCAACGCGCTCGACCTGGACGCGACGCTGGAAGACTTCATCAGCCCCGGCTCGGAGTGGATCGAGATCGGCAACCAGCGCAAGCACGTCAAGAGCTACCTGGGCGACTTTTTGTTCTCACCGGCCCGCGCCACCTCCCCGGTACGGTCCTTGTCGGGTGGCGAGCGTAACCGCTTGTTGCTGGCACGCCTGTTTGCCCGCCCGGCCAACGTGCTGGTGCTG
>RFQA01000283.1 GCA_009925925.1 Betaproteobacteria bacterium | reverse complement strand
GTCATCGCCGAGGGACTCAAGGCACGGGGCTTACGTCCGACCCGGCTGGCGCGTGGCGTGCCGGTGGGCAGTGAGCTGGAGTATGTGGACTTGGGCACCATAGCGCATGCGCTGGTCGATCGCCGTTAGGTGTTTTCTGATTACTTTTTATTGAAAGACAGTTTGTTCATGCAATACGCCCACTTCACCGTCGCTTATTGGTGTGTCCTGATTGCGGCGATATTGCCGATCGTGTGTGCCGGTATTGCCAAGTCCGGTCGTATTGGCGTGCCGCGCAAGCAAGGGGGATACGACAACGTGAATCCCCGAGAATGGCTGGCCCGTCAGACGGACTGGCGTGCCCGCGCCAATGGTGCGCAGGCTAACAGCTTCGAAGCGCTGCCGTTCTTCATCGGTGCGGTGATCATTGCGCACCAGCTAGGCGCCCCACAAGCGCGTCTGGACGTGCTAGCTTTCCTGTTCATTGTCCTGCGCCTGCTGTACATCATGATGTATGTATCCGGCATGGCCAACGTCCGCTCAGCAGTGTGGTTTGCAGGCTTTCTGGCAAACGTGGCCATTTTGTTGGTGGGCTACCGTTAACCGGCACTGATGGCAAAAGAAAAAAAAGGGCGCTGTGCGCCCTTTTTTATTTGTCTTTCTTTTTGCTCTCTTTGGCGTGCTTCTCGGTTTTTCCGGAGGCTGCGGATTTACTGCCGGATTTGCTCGTTTTACCTTCGGCTTTGGTGCCGCCGGATTTGCTTTTGGCCTGGCTGTCCTTCGAAGCTTTACCTCTGGCCGTGCTGGCAGACTTGGCTGCCCCGCCAGTCTTCGGGCTCGACGATGCTGCCACTTTGGCGTGGGCCGGGAGAAAAAGCACCACGCTCTGCCCTGACTTGAATCCGGCGGAGGTGCTGACTTTGTTCCACTCCGCTACGTTGGCGGCCGTAGTCTTGTATTTGCGGGCGATGCTGGCGACCGTCTCGCCACGTCCAGCCTTCACCGTGCTGCGCTTGAGCACCACTTCAGGTGCCAAGGAGAGCTGGCTGTTGTCTGCCACTTTCTCGGTAACGTCCGGCATGTGGTTACTGCGGGGAACCAACAATGTCGAACCAGCGCGCACCACCACGCGAGGAGGGATGTTGTTCATGCTGCGCAAGTCGGCTTCGCTCATCCCTACCTTTTTTGCGACCTCTGCTGGTCGCATGGTGGTAGGTACCACCCATGCCGTCCAGCTGGCCAAACGACCGCCATAGCTCTCGAGGTTGGACTGGAATACCTCTGCGTTGTCCCATGGCAATAGAATTTGCGGCGTACCGGCGGCCAGGATCACGGGTCGGTTGAGGGACGGATTCAGCGCCTTGAAATCGTCCAAGCCCACTTCGGCCAGTTTGGCGGCCACAGCCACGTCTATATCGCGCCGGATCGTGACGCTTTGGAAGTAGGGGTGGTTTTCAATCAGCGGCAGCTTCGAGCTGTACTTGCCCGGGTTGGACACGATGTTTTTCACGGCTTGCAGCTTGGGCACGTAAAAACGCGTCTCCATCGGCATGTTCAAGTCGTTGTAGCTGGTTGGGAGTCCCGCCTTGGTGTTCTTGGCAATTGCGCGAGACACACTTCCCTCGCCCCAGTTGTATGCAGCAAGTGCGAGATGCCAGTCGCCGAACATTTTGTACAGCTTTTGCAGGTAGTCGAGGGCCGCGCGCGTGGAGGCCAGCACATCGCGTCGATCATCTCGGAATGTGTTTTGTTTAAGCTCGAAATACTTGCCGGTAGCGGGCATGAACTGCCACATACCCGCGGCTTTGGCACTGGAAACTGCCTGCGGGTTGAATGCACTCTCAATGAACGGCAGCAGGGCCAGTTCGGTGGGCATGTTGCGCACTTCTAGTTCCTCAACAATGTGGAACAGGTACTTTTTAGACCGATCGGTCATCCGGAAGATGTAGTCCGGGCGTGAGGAGTACCACTGTTCGCGGTCCCGTACCAGGTCGTTTTCCAAATCATTCATGGCATAGCCACGCCGGATGCGCTCCCACAAATCAGCAGGGGGGGCAATGGCCGCCACATTGCGAGAGCCCTGGGCCATTTCAATGGATGTCAGTGGCACGGATTCTCCGCGCGCTATGGTGGCTGACGATGGCACAGGTTTGGGCCGCGCTATTTCACGGCTTGTGCGCAAATTCAAACTGTCGGCGTCGGTGACCGCAGGCTTGGCACCCGTAGGGTTGGGGCTGGTGGTGGCGACTCCGGGCGGTGTGTTCTCTGCCGGCATCGGGGAGTTCATGGTCCCCGCACAGCCGGTCAACAGCACCAGCAGACCTGCGGTGGCAATGTGAAATAGATTCATTGAAAGGTGTTTTTCCATTGGCGCAGGGTGGCAAACACGCCTGCGGCTGCAACACCTGCCGCATCGTGCGACTGAACTGCGTCAGCCACACTGCTCAGGTGAGTGCGTAAAAAAGGATTGATATTGCGCTCCAACAACATGTTGGAGGGAAGGGTTGGTGTGCTATTGGCGCGCAGGGAGCGGCAATGCATGTCGTAATCCGCCAGCGCTTGATTGCCGGGCTCCACGGCAAGTGCGAATTTCAAATTGCTCAGGGTGTATTCGTGGGTGCAGCACACGCGGGTGTCGTCCGGCAAGCTCGACAATTTGTGGAGAGAGTCCAACATCTGGGCAGGTGTTCCTTCAAAAAGCCGTCCGCAGCCCGCGCTGAACAGGGTGTCGCCACAAAACAGCAGGGGCTTGGCCCCTTCAGGCGCTGCATAAAACGCAATGTGTCCGGCGGTGTGGCCCGGCACATCGATCACGTTGAACCCCCATCCCAAGGCTTTCACTCGGTCGCCGTCTACCAACCGGGTGATCGGCTCCGGCATTTTTTCTCCAGCGGGCCCATAGACCTTGGCGCCTGTGGCGTCGCGCAAAAATGGTACGCCCCCTGTGTGGTCGCCATGGTGGTGGGTGACTAAAATGGTGTGCAGTGTCAGGGACTCGCGTTCCAGGGCTTCAAGCACCGGTTGCGCCTCTCCGGGATCGACCACCAATGCTTCACGCCCGTTGTGCAACATCCAAATGTAGTTGTCAGTCAATGCGGGCAGTGGTAGTAACGTCATGAGCGACCAAATTATAGGTTTGCAGGAATGGTTCCAATCTCCCGCAGGTGCTTACCTGTTGGAATGGGAACAGGCCCAACTGGATGAAGCGGTAGCCGACCTGTTCGGCTACCACGCGCTTCAGTTGGGGGTGCCTGAACTGCAGGCCCTGCGTACCAACCGCATGCCGCACCGATGGTTCACCATCCAGGAGCCCACAGAACAGGCCGGCAAGCAATGTGCTGTCGTGGATTTCTACACGGACTTTACCGCCTTGCCTTTCCCTGCGAACAGCATGGACTTGCTGGTGCTGCCCCATGCCTTGGAATTCAGCCCGGACCCGCATGCGGCGCTGCGCGAGGTGGAGCGGGTGTTGGTACCCGAAGGCAAGGTAGTGATCTGCGGGCTCAACCCCGCCAGCCTGTGGGGTTGGCGACAGCGACGCAGCCGCTGGTACCAGCGGC
>RFQA01000282.1 GCA_009925925.1 Betaproteobacteria bacterium | reverse complement strand
GTGCCGCCGGTGATGGTTTCTACACCTGTGGCGGTCAGGCTGTTGGTGCCGTTGGCAAGGGTCAGGCTGTCGTTGCCTGCATTCAGGTTGATGACACCGGCGGTGATCGCCGTGGCCAGAGTGATGGTGTCATCGCCGTTGGCGCCAGTAATGGTTTCGATGTCACTCGCAGTGAGCGAGTTGGCGGATATGCTGGTCAGTGTCAGGGTGTCCGTGCCCGAACCCAGCTGGTAAATACCGCCAGTGACTGCGGTCGTCAGCGTAATGGAGTCCGCTAAGGTGCCGCCCACCACGGTCTCTACCGTCGCATTCAGAGACAGCGTATTGACCGCATCCGCCAGAATGACTTTGTCTTGGGTGCCCGCTCCCAGATCGATGCTGGTGCCCGATACGGCGGCAGTGAAAGTGACCGTGTCGTTGGCAGTTCCCCCTGCAATCGTTTCCACGCCCACCGCGGTGATGGAGTTAGCGCCTGCGCTGGACAGGGTCAAACGGTCGCCGGTGCCGGCACCCAGGTCGTAGGTCAAGCCGGTAACGGCGCTGCCGACGGTGATCAGGTCGTTGCCAGACCCGCCGACCACGGTTTCAATGCTTCCGCTGACGGTCAGGGTGTTGCCGCCGTTGGCCAGATTCAAGGTGTCGGTGCCAGTGCCCAGATCGAAGCTGCCGCCGCTAACCGTGGTGCTCAGGGTCACCGTATCGTCACCGGTGCTGCCCACAACGGTTTCTACTGCAGACACGGTGATGGCGCTGCCGTTGCCCGCCAGGGTCAGGGTATCGGTACCGCCGCCGCCAACCACGCTTTCCACGTTGGTGGCGGTGAGACTGTTGGTGCCGCTGGCCAGGCGGAGGATATCGATCCCGGCCTTGAGGTCAAATGTTGCGCCGGTCACCGCCGCACCCAGGGTGATGCTGTCATCCAAGGTGCCGCCGGTCAGGCTTTCGATGGAGGACACGGTCAAGGCGTTGGCAATGTCGGTAAGGGTCAGTGTGTCGGTTGCTGTCCCGCCGGTGATGGTCTCTACACCGCTGGTAGTCAGGGTGTTCGCGACGTTGGTGAGCACCAGAGTGTCGGTTCCTGCACCACCGGTAACCGTTTCCACGCCCACGGTGGTGACTTGGTTGGTGCCACCTGCGAGGGTCAGGGCGTCAGCACCTGCACCCAGTGTCACGGTGATGCCAGTGGCCGCGCTACCTATGGTGACGAGGTCGTCACCCGCACCGCCAGTGGTAGTTTCTACGCCGGTGAGTGTGTAAGAGCCGCCGTCTGCGGAGAGCGTCAACGCATCCGTTCCGCTACCCAGATCAATGGTGCCTGCAGTAGTGCCCGCGCCCAAGGTGACGGTGTCTGCGCCGGTTCCGCCGCTGATGGACTCAATGCCTGTGGCCGTCAGAACGTTGGTACCGTTGGCCAGTGTCAGCTGGTCGGTGCCGCCCAACAGGTCAATACTGGCGCCGTTGATGGCCGCACCCAGAGTAATGTTGTCAGCACCTGCGTTACCAGTGATGCTTTCGGTTCCGGACACGGTCAGGGTGTTGCCGCCGGCGGCCAGCGTCAAGCTGTCAGCGCCAACACCGAGGTTGACGGTACCTGCCGCCACCGCTGCGCCGAAGGTCACTGTATCAGCCGCAGAGCTTCCGGTGAAGCTTTCCACGTTGCTGACGGTGATGGTGTTCGCCCCGGTGCCGTTGCCCAGGATGACTTGGTCGGCGCCGACGCCGAGGTCGTACACGCCCGTTCCAGCCGTCAGCGAGTTGAAGGTCACTACATCGTCGCCCACACCACCTGTGACGGTCTCAATGTTGGCGACAGTGATGTTGTGGTTTTCGACCGACAGCGTCAGCACGTCGGTGCCCGCGCCCAAGTCGAAGATGGCATTGGAAATGCCTGCGCCCAATGTAATTTGGTCTGCACCAGCATTACCCAATACGCTTTCGGCACCTGCCACCGTCAAGGTATTGCTGCCGTTCGCCAGAATCAGTTTGTCGGCGGTACCGGCGCCAAGGTCGATATCTCCTGCAGCTTGTGCCGCGCCCAAAGTCAGCGTGTCGGCACCGGAGTTGCCGACGATGGTTTCTATGCCCGTAGCCGTGATGACGTTGGTGCCATCGGCAAGGTTCAATTGGTCGGTACCACCTGCCAGGTCAATGACAGCGCTGGTGCTGGCAGCTCCCAGGGTCACGGTGTCGTCACCGCCAACACCGGTAATGCTTTCAATGTTGGACGCGGTCAGCGTGTTGGTGCCTGTGGTCAGGGTCAGGGAGTCGGTGCCGGCACCGAGGTTGAACACCCCACCTACGCTGGCATCGCCCAGAGTCAAGGTATCGGCGCCTGTACCACCGGTGACGGTTTCGACCGCGGTGGTTGTGAGGCTGTTGTCAGCGTCTGCAAGCACGATCCGGTCGGTGGTGCCGCCAGCCAAGTTGAACTGACCGTTGGTGACTGCCGTGCGCAAGGTGATCTGGTCGGCGCCGGAGTTGCCGGTGATGGATTCCAGGTTGGAAACCTGAAGGATGTTGGCTGCGTTGGCCAGTGTCAGTTTGTCAGCGCCAGCAGCACTGTCAATCTGCATATTGATCACACCTTGGGTGAGGGTGATGTCATCAGCACCGTTTCCGCCAATCAGGGTCTCCACACTGCCGTTCAAGGTGACCGTGTTGCCGCCGTCAGCCAGGTTCAGGCGGTCGGAGCCTGCGCCCAAATCGAAGGTGGTGCCCGACGCTACCGCAGCACTCATGGTGATCGTGTCCGCACCGGAACTGCCGACCAGGCTTTCTATCGTGCCGTCCAGCGTGAGTGTGGAAGCGCCACCCAACGTCAATTGGTCGGCTCCTGCCCCGAGGCTGAAAGAGCCGCCGGTAACGCCGCCGCTGAAGGTAACGTTGTCTGCTCCACCGCCACCAGTGAGGGTTTCCACGCCACTGACCGTCAAGGTGTTGGCTCCGGAGCCAGCGTCCAACGCCAATATGTCGGTTCCCGCACCCAGTGCCACGGTGGCACCAGTCACAGAGCCGGAGAGGGTTACCGTGTCGTTGCCTGTGCCGCCGGTGATGGTTTCGATGTTGCTGGCCGTCAGGCTGTTGGTGCCATTGGCCAGAGTCAAGCTGTCGCTGCCGCTGGCCAGATCTACCGTTGCGCCGGTGATGGCTGCACCGAAGGTCACGGTATCCGCGCCGCTGCCGCCCAAGACACTTTCAACGCCGGTTGCGGTCAGGACGTTGGTTGCGGTATCCAGCAAGTTCAGAACGTCGGTGCCGGCGCCCAGGCTCACGCTATTGCCCGAAATGGCAGCGGTAGTCAGGGTAATGGTGTCGCTGCCGGTGCCGCCGGTAATGGTTTCTACGTTGGCTGCGCTGAGCGCGTTGGTGCCATTGGCCAGCGTCAGGCTATCGACACCACCTGCCAGATCAATAGTGCCGCTGGCTTGCGCTGCTCCGAGCGTAATGACATCGGAATTGGCCTCACCAGTGATGGACTCGACGTTGGAGACAGTCAGGGTGTTGCCGCCGGAGGCGAGCACCAGAGAGTCGGCGCCGGCGGCCAAGTCGATGGTGGCTCCGGACGTGGCTGCAGTCAGCGTCAGGAC
>RFQA01000281.1 GCA_009925925.1 Betaproteobacteria bacterium | reverse complement strand
CCCCGAGAAGATCGAAATCAGCAAGACCCGACCTGCAGCGGCGGTGAATGTCTTTACGGGCAAAGTCAAAGAGATTGCGTATTTCGGCTCTTACAACACCTACATCGTGGTGGCGACCGACGGCACCAAAGTAAAGATCACCGAAGCCAACACCTCCCGACAGGATTTGAGTGACATCACCTGGGAAGACAATGTGTTTTTCTGGTGGGGTGACCGCTCCGGCATCGTGCTGCGCGATTAAGGACTGCCATGGCCTCCACCAATCTATCGATGCCGGGTCGCCGTTTTGTGATCGGCGTGCCCTACGGTTGGCTGTTGATCTTTTTCCTGCTGCCTTTTTTGATCCTGCTCTACATCAGTTTTGTAGACATGGGCAACGACATCAACCCGTTCAAGCCGATCTGGGATGCGAGCACCGGTTTGCTCAAGTTGAAGTACGAAAACTATTGGTCCATCTTCCGCACGGGTGAGGATGGGGCGCTGTTTCAGACTCTGTACATCGAGGCTTACCTGCGCTCCATCTGGTACGCCTTGTGCACGGCCGTTTTGTGTCTGCTGATCGGCTATCCCTTCGCATATTTCATTGCCAGGTCCAAACCTAGCGTGCGGCCGGCATTGCTGATGATGGTGATGTTGCCGTTCTGGACGTCGTTTCTGCTGCGCGTCTATGCATGGAAAGGCATTCTGGCGGACCAGGGCGTGATCAATCAGTTCATGATGGCTGTCGGCCTCACCTCCGAGCCCGTACAAATGCTCTACACCAATGTGTCCATGCTAGTGGGCATGACCTATGTGTATTTGCCCTTCATGATTCTTCCCTTGTACGCCAACCTGGTGAAGATGGACTTCCGCTTGCTGGAAGCGGCTTACGACCTGGGTACTTCGCCATTCAAGGCCTTCTGGCTGATTACGGTGCCACTGTCCAAAGCGGGCATCGTGGCGGGTTTCATGCTGGTGTTTATTCCATCGGTCGGCGAATTCGTCATTCCCTCCCTGTTGGGTGGACCCGAAAACATCATGATCGGCCGTGTTGTCTGGGACGAAATGTTCACCAGCAACAACTGGCCCCGGGCGAGCGCCTTGGCGGTTGTCATGATCGGACTGATTGTGGTGCCCTTGGCCTTTTATTACCGCTACACCGGCGAAGCCGCTGAAGCCAAGCATTGAGGTGAATCATGAAAGCCTGGTTTGAAAAGCACTTCGGCAAGGTCTGGTTGGCCTTGGTGTACGCCTTCCTCTACATGCCACTTTTGTTCATGGTGGTGTTCTCGTTCAACAGCACCCGTCAGGATGCCAACTTCACCGGGTTTTCATTCCGTTGGTACGAGGCACTGACCAAAGACACCAAAATCGTGGAAGGTTTCTGGTTGTCAGTTCAGGTGGCCTTGGTTACAGGCGTGCTGTCTGCCGTGCTGGGTACCTTTGCGGCCTTTGTGCTGGTGCGCTACCGGCGCTTCCTCGGGCGCACCGCGTTTTCCGGCATGGTGAACGCGCCCTTGGTGATGCCAGAGGTAGTGATCGGTCTGTCCCTTCTGCTGCTCATGGTGGGTGCTCAAAACGTGTTCGGTTGGCCTGAACGCGGCATGTTCACCATCATTCTGGGCCACACCTTGTTGGGCATGGCGTACGGTATGGTCGTTGTGCAATCCCGTCTTCTGGAGATGAACCGCTCCATCGAGGAGGCCGCGATGGACCTGGGCGCCCGCCCGCACGAGGTGTTTTTCCTGATTACCTTGCCGAACATTGCGCAGGGCATCCTGGCTGCGTTTCTCTTGAGTTTCACGCTGTCGTTTGACGATGTGGTGATCTCGGAGTTTCTGTCCGGCCCTGGCGTGAACACCTTGCCGCAAGTCATTTTTGGCTACGCGCGCCGGGGTATCAATCCGACCATCTATGCAGCTGCCACGTTGCTCATCTTGACGGTGACCATTGTGATCATCAGCTATAGCGTGTGGGTTGCCCGCCAGACACGCAAGAGGGAACGCGAGATTGCCGCCGCTACCCGCGCGGGTACGACCGCCATCCAACCGGCCTGAACGTCTGGCAATGCTCGCTCTGCTATTGATTTCATAGCTCGTCGCGCTGGTGCGGCGGGCGCCATAGGCTGTTTATATGCATAACTATCCCGCCCTCATCGCCGCGCTCAAAGCGCAAGGTATTCATTCACTGTTGCCGCAGTTCACCGATATCCACGGCGTGGCCAAGGGCAAATTGGTCCCCGTTGAGAACTTGCGCGAATGGGTGGAGGTAGGCGCTGGATTTGCCGGTCCCAGTATCTGGGGTACGGGACTGCCGCGCTACGGGGCCCGCAGTGAGTATTACGGGCGTGTGTTGCCGGAAACCATACGGGCGCTACCCTTTATGCCGGGCGTGGCGCATGCGGTTTGCGACGGATTTGCGGGTGGGGAGCCCTTGGAAACCTGCTCGCGCCAGTTGCTGCAAAAAGCGATTCAAAAGTTGAAAGATCGCGGTTGGACGCTGTGGGTAGGTATCGAGCCGGAGTACTTTTTGCTCAACAAGCGCGACGGTCGTTGGCAAGTGGCGGACGTGCAGGATGGTCTGGATAAGCCTTCGTACGATTTGAAGTCCATCCATCGCAATGCGGCTTACCTGGACGACATGCGCCAGACGCTCACCAGTCTGGGCTTTGAGTTGCAGCAGATGGACCATGAGGATGCCACTGGTCAGTACGAGATCAACTATCGCTTTGACCATGCATTGGCCGCGGCAGATCGCTTCATGCTGTTCAAACTGGCAGCACACGCAGTGGCTGAACGTCACGGCATGGTGTTTAGCTGCATGCCAAAGCCACTGGCGCAAGCTCCCGGCAGCGGGCTGCATTTCCATTTAAGCATCACGGATGCCGAAGGGGTGCCGGTGTTTTCAGATGGGTCCGGCAGCTTGGGTTTGAGCCGAGTAGGGCACGCATTTGCAGCCGGCCTACTGGCGCACGCAGATGCACTGGCCGCCCTTTGCGCGCCCACTGTGAATAGCTATAAGCGTTTAGCCAGCAGTGCGAGTGCGTCGGGTACTACGTGGTCGCCCGTGTGGAAGGCCTACGGAGATAACAACCGGACTTGTGTGGTGCGCACGGTGGCAGGTCGCATGGAATGGCGTTTGCCAGACCCGTCATGTAATGTGTACGCCGCCTTGGCCGGTACCTTGCTCGCAGGCTTGGACGGCATAGACCGTGGGATGGTGCCACCTCAGCCTTGTGCGCAAGACCTCTACTCGGTAGCGGCAGCTGGTGGGGCCTTGCCTGCTCAGCTGCCCCGGAGCTTGCAGGAGGCATTGGACGCTTTGGCAGCGGATGGTGCTTTGACTGCGTCCATGGGGCAAGCCTTTGTGGACCAGTTTCTGGTTATCAAGCGTGCTGAGTGGGATGCTTTTCACCAGCAGGTCAGTGCCTGGGAGATGGAGCGTTACGCCGCGTTCTATTGATTTTTTACCACGCGCTTTTTCATTTCGCATTGTAAATTAGGCGAGACTGGATTTCGCAACTTTTATATCGTATGGAGTTAATTGATTTTGCATTGAGAAATAAATTGCCTAAGTGCTTGATTTAATTGATGAAAATTTATGTCTTATATAAGACAT
>RFQA01000029.1 GCA_009925925.1 Betaproteobacteria bacterium | reverse complement strand
AACACCTGCAGGGGCGCCAGTTCCGCCGCCAAGCGCAAGCCGCCGGCCGGCAAAGGCACGCCGTTACCAGCCTCTATGCGCAGTTGCGCAATCTGTGCATCTGGCAAAGCTTGTGGCGGGTTACGGCCCTGCCCGCCCGGCAGGTCGTACCGGTACACCACCGTCGAGGCCAGTAGCTTCCAAGGCAGAGCAGGGTCGGTCCGGGCTGAAATGCGCAAGGGCACGGGTTCGTCACCCGGCGGCATTTGCAGGTGCACCGCGCTCAAGGTCGTAGCGAATGGGAAAGACCAGACCAAACCTGAGGTGCCATCCGTAACGCCAGCCCCCAACTCGGCGCGCACTGCGGGCTCCGGGGGGCGCAAACCTGCCACCCGCCCGGTCAGACTGGCGAGCTTGACGCCCGTGTGCCCCGGCCAAGTGATCCGCAGGTAGCGCCCCTCCACGCTCAGAGGCTCCTGCAGCTCCAACACGGTGTTCACCGGCGGCTCGGCGCCATCAAAGCGGTACACCGGCCCTTTCACGGACACTGGCGTCCAGTCTTGCAGATTGTCACTTACCGCCACTTGCAAATGCACTAACGTGTTGCGGTGCCACACACCCTTGATATCCAGCGCTGCCAGCAACTGCACCTCAGTGCGCAGGTCGGCAATGGCCTGAGTGGCGGTGGATGTGAATGAAAAAGCCCGTGTCTGCACCGCATGGCGCTGGCGCACCGGACTGTCGCCCCCCGTCACCGCATAGGGGATCACATCGCCCGCGGCATTCAGCACCCGCACGTCATGGCCGGCGCGGCTTTGCAGGCGGGTCAGCGCATCAGCAGGGAGGGCAATGCGCACCAGGCTGCCGGACTCCACCCCCGCCACGGTGCCCAACCATGCAAATTCGGACACCCGGGGTGCAAGGGAGGGCGGCTCGGCTCCGGCCGCCATGGTGGCCTGCAGCAGGCCGGACACCAGCAACCAGCGCGCCAATTCAATAATTTCACGCGCCGCAGGTCGGATTTCACGGGCAAACCACCGCCTGCGGACTACCATGCCGCATCGATGAAGGAGACTTTGCATGCCTGTGATCACGAATATTGAAGACTTGCGCGTTCTGGCTAAGAAGCGGGTTCCCCGCATGTTTTACGACTATGCCGATTCCGGCTCCTGGACCGAAGGCACATACCGTGCCAACGAAGCGGATTTCCAGAGGATCTTGCTGCGCCAGCGGGTCGCCGTGAACATGGAAAACCGCACCACCGCCACCACCATGGTGGGCACCGCGGCCAAAATGCCCGTGGCCATCGCTCCGGTAGGCTTGACCGGCATGCAACACGCCGATGGCGAGATCCACGCGGCGCGGGCGGCCGAGAAGTTCGGCATTCCCTTCACACTGTCCACCATGAGCATTTGCTCCATCGAGGACATTGCCGAAAACACCAGCGCCCCCTTCTGGTTCCAGCTCTACATGATGCGGGACCGCAATGCCATGGCCAAGATGATCGAGCGTGCCCGCGCCGCGCGCTGCAGTGCCCTGGTGCTGACGCTGGACCTGCAAGTCATCGGCCAACGCCACAAGGACCTGAAAAACGGCCTGAGCGCCCCACCCCGCCCCACGATTGGCAACATCATCAACCTGGCCACCAAGCCGCGCTGGTGCCTAGGCATGCTGGGTACCAAACGCCACACCTTCCGCAACCTGGTAGGCCATGTGGAGTCGGTGAGCGACATGAAGTCCCTGGCCGCCTGGACCAACGAGCAGTTCGACCCTCGCCTGTCCTGGGAGGATGTGAAATGGGTCAAAGACCAGTGGGGCGGCAAGCTCATCCTCAAAGGCATTCAGGATGTGGAAGACGCCGTGCTGGCCGCCCAAAGCGGAGCGGACGCCATTGTGGTGAGCAACCACGGCGGGCGCCAACTGGACGGCGCGCCTAGCAGCATCAGCGCGCTCTCCCCCATCGTGGCGGCCGTGGGCGACAAGCTGGAAGTCTGGATGGATGGCGGCATCCGCAGCGGGCAGGACGTGCTCAAGGCCTGGGCACTGGGCGCCAAGGGCACCATGATCGGCCGGGCTTTTGTTTATGGCCTGTGCGCCATGGGCGAGGCGGGCGTCACCAAAGCCCTGCAAATCATCCACAAAGAGCTGGATGTAACCATGGCCTTCTGCGGCCACACCAACATCCAGAACGTGGACCGCAACATTCTGGTGCCCGGCACCTTCTGAGCCGGCCCCTTGCGCCTCAGCGGTAACCCGCTGCGGCCATGATGTCGTTCACGCGGCGCACGATATCCCCTAGCGCCTTGTCCGCCGGTTTTGCGCCGGTCATGCCCTGGTACACCGCTGCCCCCAGGGGGCCGGTGTTGATGTCGTCCCATTCAGGGATGATGGGGCGCCAGTCAGGCTCCGAATAGCGGAGCTGCTCTTTGAGGGTGATGAACTCAGGGAACTGGCGCACCATGTCTGCGTCCGCCATCGTGGAGACCCGGCTCGGGCCTCCGCCGTGACGCACCACCGCCTTGTCTTGCGCCCTGGAGGTGAGCCACTGCAAAAGCAAAAAGGCTGCCTCACTGCGGGGCGAGTTACGCGCAATAGCCAGCCCCAATCCACCGGACTGCGAGGCATAGCGGGTGCCACGCGGATGCAAGGCATAACTCACCTTGCCTTCCACCTTGGACAAGGGAGAACTACGGACCGCGCCAAACACTGCGGTGGAGTCCAGGTACATTGCGCTCTCTCCCTGCAGAAAGCTCGCAAGCATGTCGTTGTAGGTAAATTGCGGAATGCCTTTGGGACCTGTATCAGCAATGTGCTTGAGCAACTCCAGTGCTTGAATTCCCTCGCTGCGGTGAAAGAGCGGTATCCACTGATCATCAAAAAAACGCCCCCCCAGGGCATTGAAGTGCAGCAACCAAGCGTGCACACAGTTGTGCCCGGATTGCCCGCGCGAGGTCAAAGCGCCCATGCCGGTCTTGTCGTGCAAGGGGCCCAGCAAGTCGGCCAACTCGTCATAGGTGCGGGGCGGTGCAAAGCCATGTTTTTCGAACAGGTCGCGCCGGTAGGCCAGCACGGACGTCTCGGCACCGTAAGGCACGCCATACAACTTGGCGCCAGGGCCCGGCAAGTAGCCCTTGGGCCCGCCTACCAGACCGATGTTTTGCACATAGCGCGGCACCAGATCGCCAAAAGCGTAATCCGGGTCGGCCAATTGCCGGTTCGCGAAAAAGCCTTCCAGTGGTGCGATGAGTTTCTTTTTGACGTACTCACCCTTCCAGGTGACGATGTAAGTCACGAGATCCAGGCCACTTTGCGGCTTGGCCATTTCCCCCATTTGCACATGTTTCATGCGCAAGATGTTGTCGCGCGCCACCTCCACTTTGATACCCGTCTCTGCCGTGAACTGCGGCAGCAGCTTGAGCATGGCGTCAAAGTGCGGGTGATCGGGCACACTGAAAGCCACCGTCTGCCCCTTGAATCGGGCATGGCGGTCCTGCGCGCGGCTGCTGGCGAGAGGTAGTGCGCTGCCGAACACGGCAAGTGCACTACCGGCCAGAAGGCGGCGGCGGCTGACGGCTTTGGAAATCAACGACGTTCCTGCTATCTCTTCACTCAGCGCTTTGAGCTTTTTGTGTGGCGCTGCGGGTGTCCCTCCAAGATGATATCCCAGCCGCTTGGCGCCAGGCTTACGCTGTATCAAACAGCCGTGGAACTCTTGAGGCCTACCGACAGACCGCGCAGGTCCACCAAGCGTAGCACCCGCTCGCCGTCGCCATGGCCCATGAGCACCACATCAGGCATCAAATCCGACGATTCGCGGGGCGCCGATTTGCCTTCACCAATGGTCACCAGATGCGGTACCTTGAAGCCGATCAACTGCCCCTCGGCTTCCACTACCAGCACGTTACCGCTGGATTGCGCTGCGGCGGCGCCTCTGGCATTGCCCAGCAAACCCGAGAGGCAGTACACCGGAATAGGCCGGCCGCGGCTCATCAACAGGCTGCTGCCCTGCATACCCTGCGCGGCCGAAGCTGCGTCCCATGGCAGTATCTCGGCAATTTGCTGGATGGGCGAGGCCACATCCACACCCACGTTGTAGCTCACCATCTGGCCGCTCTCACGGAAGCCTTTGGCCTCGGCGGTGCGAGCAACGCTGCTGAGTCCGCCTTCGCTGCGCCCGGTCTGGCGGGTCATGGCGGCTACCTCTTGCAAGTGCGCGTCTGCCACCATATGGGCGTCATTCAAAATCAAATAGAAGCCCGCCCCCGGCGGTGCGGACTGCACCGAGTCATCGGCAATCGCTTCGCCGGGCAAGGTGCCGCTGAACATGTCTGCCTGCAGGCTGGCAAACAAGGGCACAGGGGCGATCTGGTGCCCGTCTGCCACCACCACGTTCACAATTTCATCCACCAGAAAAGCCACCAGGCCGGCGGGGAACTGCATCAAAAAAGCCTGCGGCTTGACGCCGGCCTCCATCGGTGCAAAACCACACAGGGCCGACAGCTCCAGCGCAGGGATGTCCTGATCGCCAAACCGCATCATCCCCTTGAAGTTGCCCGCCGACATGTGCGAGCCGCGTACCTCCGGCTGTATGAGTGTGGTGTGCACCGCCTGAGACGCAATGGCCAGCGGAATACCGCCACAGCGCATCAGCATCAGGTGGCGCGGGTCATCAATCAGCCCCGATACGTTTTTGCCGCCCCCTACGTTCAGCGCGTTGGTGGCCAGCACGTTTTGGGGCGCCGTCACGAAAGGCACCTTGGGAATGCCGGCAATCGCCGCGGGGCTCAGCACACTGACCATGGAAGCATCATCCGGCCGCTGAAAACCCGCTTGCAGCACCGATGACAACGGGTCCATGGGGCCCACCGCATTCACCGCATCGTCGGGAAGCACGTAAACGCCCACCACGCCGTCTGCAGCTAGGCCCAGCAGGCGGCCTTCGTGTTCCATGACCACCACATCGGCATTGGGTGGCAGCTCGCCTTTGCTGTGAATGATGAGGCGCAAATCCACTACCGGCACCATGAGCCCGCGCAGCGAAATCGCTCCGATCACGCACGCCGCCTCGCTGGGCAGCGCGCTGAGCGCACCCATGGGCGTGACTTCCTTGAGCGCGGCAATCGGCAAGGCCAATTGCATCTGCCCCAGGGTGAACACGCCGAAGCGCTGACCTGCGGTGTTGGTGCTCATTTTTTCTGCTTGGCCGCCATCGACAGGCCGGCAATCAGCTCAGCCACATAGTCCGCCATGGCCCGCTGGTCGCCGGTGGCACCGGCGATCTGGGTTACGTTGTCCACCGCCATATTCACGCTGGACAAAATACCCTCAAAGCTCTTCGCTGCCGCCCGGCTGACCTGTGCACCTTCTTTGACGTGCGCGGAGGATTCTTCGATCAGGTTTGAAATTTCTTTAGCCGCCACGCTGCTGCGCTCGGCGAGCTTGCGCACTTCAGACGCCACCACCGAGAAACCCACACCGTGTTGGCCTGCACGGGCCGCCTCAATGGCCGCATTAAAAGCCAACAGGTTGGTCTGGTTGGCAATGTCGCTGATGACTCGCACGATGTCCGCCACCTTGGCGGTGCTGCTTTGAATGCGCTCAATGGCATCCATGGACTGCAATACCGACGCGCTGCCGGTTTGTGCAGCCTCCGCGGTTTCGTTTACTTTGCTGGAGGCCGTGGCAGAGTTGTCGGCTACATCACTGATGCTTTGCACCAGGCTCTTGATGTTGTTATTCATTTCGTGGGCACGGGTGATGATGCTCTGCTCCAGCGTCACTTCCTTGGTCACATCAAAGGCGTATTTGATGACCTTGGCCGGCTTGCCGTTCAGGTCAAACACCGGCGTGTAGGTGGACTGCAGCCACACATCGCGGTTGAACTTGCCCAATCGCTGGAAGCGACCACTGATGAACTGGCCTTCATTCAAGCGCAGCCAGAAGTCGCGGTACTCGGTGCTTTGCTGGTAATCCACCGTGCAGAACATGCTGTGGTGCTGACCAATGACTTCTCGCAGTGTGTAGCCCATGGACGCCAGGAAGTTGCGGTTGGCGGTGATGACCTTGCCATCCAGGTCAAACTCGATCACGGCCTGCCCCTTGTCGATGGCGTCGACCTTGGCTTCAAAATCTGCGCTCTTGAGCTTGGCTTCGGTTACATCAGTAGCGAATTTGACCACCTTGACCGGGTTACCGCGTGGGTCGAGGATGGGGTTGTAGGTGGCCTGAATCCAGACCTCCTTGCCGTTCTTGCCGATGCGCTTGTATTCTCCGCTTTCAAACTCGCCGCGGCCCAATCGTTCCCAAAATGCCTGGTAGTCCGCGGAAGACGCGTAGGCACTTTCGGCGAACATGCGGTGGTGGCGACCCACCATTTCATCAAGCTCATAACCCATGAGCTTCTGGAAGTTTTTGTTGGCGGTAAGCACCTTGCCGCTGAGATCAAACTCGATGCTGGCCTGGGCCCGGTCGATGGCACCCAGCTTGCCTTCGGAATCCAGCCTGGAAAGCTTTTGTTGGGTCACATCCTGACTCACCACAATCACTTTGAAGAGGGCGCCGTCCAGGCCCATCAGGGGGCTCAAAATGACGTTGAACCAGACCTCTTTCCGGTTGGCGCCTTTGCGCCGAACCTCTGCAGACACTGTTTTCCCTTCGCGCAGATTGAGCCAACGCTGTTTTCGTGCCTCCTGGTCTTGCACATCGTCAAACATGAATTCGTTTTCGTTGCGCCCCAACATGTCAGCCTCTGCGCAGCCCATGGCTTTGGTCATCAAGTCATTGGCTTTGAGAATAATGCCGTTGCGATCCATCTCCCACACGCACGATGCGCTCATCACCGCCTGCATACGCACCTGACTCTCCAGAGCCATGAGCTTGCCAGGAGTGATGTCGGAGCAGAATTTCACCACCTTGAAAGGCTTGCCTTCCAAATCGAGAATGGGGTTGTAGGTGGCCTGAATCCAAACGCGCTTGCCGTCCTTGCCGAAGCGCAGGTATTCACCCGCATCAAACTCACCCCGTCCCAGTTTTTGCCAGAAGGCCCGGTAGGCCCCGGAGCCTACTTCGTTGCTGTCCACAAACATGCTGTGGTGGCGGCCCACGATGTCTTCCAGGCTGTATTCCATCAACTTCAGGAAGTTGTCGTTGGCGGTCATCACGTTGCCTGCCAAATCAAACTCCACCACCGCCTGCGCCCGGGCAATGGCATTGACCTTGCCCTCGTCCTCCAGAGATTTTTGTTTGGCCCGCGTAACGTCGGTAGCGAACTTGATGACCTTGGCCACCTTGCCGCTGGTACCCATGACCGGGGTGTAGGTGGCTTGCAACCAGACGGGGTGACCCGTCTTGCTCAAGCGCAGGTATTCGCCGGTGGCCGATTGGCCGGAACCCAGAGCTGCCCAGAACGCCTTGTATTCATCGCTTGCCGAATAGTCCAAAGGGCAAAAGATCCGGTGGTGCTGGCCTTTGAGCTCCTGCAAGTTGTAGCCCATGGCTTTGAGGAAAATGACATTGGCATCCAGGATGTTGCCCTGTACGTCAAACTCAATGACGGCTTGGGTGCTGTCGATGGCATGTAACTTGGCATCTACTTCCAGCGACTTGAGTTTGGACGCCGTGATGTCAATAGCGAACTTCACGACTTTGACGGTGCGGCCCTCTACGTCGGTGATAGGCGTGTAGGTGCACTGCAACCAGACCGGGCTGCCGTTTTTGCGGCGGCGCTCCACCTCGCCCACATGGGAGTGCCCGGCCCGCAGATCATCCCAAAAAGCACCGTAGGCACCGGAGGCGGCGTAATCCTCAAAGCACAAAGCGCGGTGGTGTTGGCCGACCAGTTCCTCCCGGGTGTAGCCCACTGCGCTCAGGAAGTGCTGGTTGACATCGGTAACGAGTCCATCCGCATTGAACTCAATGACCGGCTGCATGCCGTCGATGGCGGCGAACTTTGCCATGTCTTCCAGGGCGCGCACGCTGGTACCCGACACATCGGTGGCCAGCTTGTGTACCTTGTAGATGTCGCCTCCGGTGTTTCGCACCGGCACAAACACGCAGTTCAGAAACAGGGTGCTGCCGTCCTTGCGCACCATGGTGCGCACCTGGGTGAGTGATTCACCGGCCACGACCCGGTTCCAGAACGATTCAAACGCCGGATCTTCCAGCGTCTCGGGGGTGCAGAACTCGCGCCGGTTCATGCCTTTGATTTCGTCCGCCGAGTAGCCCATAAGTTCCAGATACGGAACGCTGGCGCCTATGACCTGACCGTCCAGCGCGTATTGCACGGTGGGCTGGGTTTCATACCAGGCTTTGCCCATGAGCAATGCGTCTTCCACGGCGGCTGGAGGCAGTGCCCCTACATCGATGTGGGCGGTTCCGGTAGGAACGGGGAGGTCAGCGTCAGTCATGTCAGCTCCGGCAAATTAGGCGAAAAATCATGATAAATATGATTTATTGAATAATTTATAGCCTTAAATAATTAATGTCAACATAATTGTTTTTATCAATTTAATATAAATTTAACGTTTTAGACACAACTACACGAGTCCGTCATGTGTCCGCACTTGCTATGCTCAGAGCCGCATGTACGCGCCCGAAAGCTCCCCGCCAGAAACTGCTCCAGCCCCGGTGCGCCGCATCGCGCACCTGGACATGGACGCGTTCTACGCATCGGTAGAGTTGCTGCGCTACCCGCAGCTCAAGGGGCTGCCAGTCGTCATTGGCGGCGGGCGGCGGCATGCGGATGACGCACTCTGGGTCAAGCATGCCGATACCCCACTGCACAAAATTCCGGTGGCCGATTTCCCGCTCTTGGATGGCTACACCGGTCGTGGCGTTATCACCACGGCCACGTATGCGGCCCGGCAGTTCGGCGTGGGCTCGGCCATGGGGCTGATGAAGGCTGCCAAGCTATGCCCGCAGGCCATTCTTTTGCCGGTGGACTTTGCGCAGTACCGGCACTACTCGCAGCGCTTCAAAGCCATCATCACTGACATTGCCCCGGTCATGGAGAACCGCGGGGTGGATGAGGTGTACATCGACTTCACCCACGTGCCCGGTGGGCAACGCCAAGGCGGCCGCGTGCTGGCGCGGCTGATCCAGAAGGCGATTTTTGATGACACGGGCCTCACCTGCTCGGTAGGCGTGGCGCCCAACAAGCTGCTGGCCAAAATGGCCAGCGAATTCAACAAGCCCAACGGCATTGCCATCGTCCATGAGAGCGACCTGGAGCCCATGATCTGGCCCCTAGCCTGCCGCAAGATCAATGGCATAGGCCCCAAGGCCGACGAAAAGCTCAAAAAGCACGGCATAGAAACCATAGGCCAGCTGGCCGCCAAAGAGCTGCAGTGGCTGATGGACACCTTCGGCCCGCGCACCGGTGCCTGGCTGTTTGCTGCCGCCCACGGGCAGGACGACAGGCCGGTGGAAACCGAAAGTGAGCCAGTAAGCATGAGCCGCGAGACCACGTTTGACCGCGACCTGCATGCCGTGCGGGACAAGGCTGAACTGGGCGCCATCTTCACCCGTCTGTGCGAGCAGGTGGCCGACGACCTGCAGCGCAAGGGCTACCGTGGCAAAACCGTGGGAATCAAATTGCGGTTTGATGATTTCAAAAGCGTGACCCGCGACATCACGGTGGACTACTTCACGGCTGACGCGATAGACATACGCCGCATAGCGGGTCTGTGCCTCAAGCGCGCGCCATTACAAAAGAAACTGCGGCTTTTAGGCGTGCGAGTGGGTGCGCTGCTGAGCGAGGAAAAAGCGCTTGATTTTATGAAAAATAGGCTTCTAGCTCACGTGGAATATAGGCACGAAGCTACTAAAAACATAGCAAGTGATCCCCTGACAGGTCGGCTTTTTTAGCCCTGCCACTGCACCGGGGGCAAGGCACACAGGGCGGGCCGGGCGATCAAGAAGCCTTGAATGCGATTCACCCCCGCACGGCGCAGCCAGTTGAACTCTTCAACCGTTTCCACGCCCTCGGCCACCACGACAATGCCTAGGCAATAACAAAATTCCACAATCGCCCGCACGATGGCTTGGCGGGGCCCACTCTCGTGCACGTTCTGCACGATGCAACGGTCAATCTTGAGCTTGTCGGGCTGAAAGTCCGCCAGGAGCGACAAGCCGGCAAACCCGGCGCCAAAATCGTCAATGGCCACGCGCATGCCGGCAGAACGCACGCGTTTGACCGCGTCGGCAAACATGTCGGGGTCCGTTATTGCTTCTTCTTCGGTCACCTCCAGCACGATGCGATCCGGCGTAAAGCCGTGACGTGCAGCTGCTTGCACCAGGAAGTCGACCGCATTGACATCTGCCAACAAAGATTTGGGAAGCAGATTGAGCGACAGGCGGGCATCGGTACCGAGCTGCTGGGCGATGGACAGCGCAGCCACTTTGCTCGTCAGGTCAAACCGGTGCAATGCCTCGCCCGTGAAAGCCCCCAGCACAGAGTGTGGCGACTCACCGCCCGGACCGCGAAGCAGCGCTTCATAGGAACTCACACGCCGGGTCAGGAAATCCACAATCGGCTGGAACGCAAACAAAGGCCCCGAGGCGGGTAGCACCTCCCTGTACGCAGGGCTCAGTTGGCGACCCGGGATGAACAACGCCGGGTCCTTGGCATTGCGGGTAGGCGGAACCGCGTCCGCGCTCCGCATCACCACATGATGGTGCCAACGGCCTTGGGTAAACGCATCAAGCACGGTGCGCACCCGGTCTTCGGTCAGGTTTTGCAGCGCGTGGCTGGCCAGCAGCTCGCTCCAAGTGGAAAGGCCCACAGTGCCCACCTCGGCTTGCACACCCAGCTTCGGTGCCGCCAGGCCCATGTTCCATTGCGCAAACCGGCGCTGGGCGATCGGCTCATGGATCAGCTTCACGACATTGGTGTGGCGGGTGTCTTTTTTGAGCCTTTGGTAGAGCGCGAGGATGACAGCATCTTCACCTTCCATCACCTGCAGAAAGCAGCCCTGGTCGTAAATCAATAGACCCGACACCCCGACCCGCGCGTTGTTGCGGGCTGCCGCCAAGGCAATAGCTTGAAGCGCCTCAGGGGTGAGGTCTTCGTGGGCTTGGCTGGTATAGATCAGCTGGGACAGCATAGCGGTCTGCCTCTCATCAAAAGAGCGTCTGAGAGCCATGCTAACTCAGCACTGCTCGCTTGACTAACTCGCAGAACCTGACTTATTTGATGTCGATCAAGAATCAGGCAAACACTTGATCAAGATCAACCCCGCAGAAAAACAAGCGCGCATTCTCTGGGTTATTGCACATTGACTTCATCAACATCCCTGTTGCTAAATGCATTGGTGCAGAGGTCTTTAGTAGTTACATCATCCAAAAAAAGGGGAAAGTCCACATGCGCGTGAATCTACCGATCAGCCAGCGGGAATACGACTATCCATCCGACCGGATGTTGGTGTCGATGACAGATACCAAGGGCGTCATCACCCATTGCAACCATGCATTTGTAGAGACCAGCGGTTTCAGTTATGAAGAGCTCATAGGCCAGAACCACAACCTGGTGCGCCACCCCGACATGCCACCTGCCGCCTATCGCGACATGTGGAACACCATAGGCCGCGGGCACCCTTGGACTGCGCTGGTGAAAAACCGCCGAAAAGATGGCGATCACTACTGGGTACAGGCCAACGTGACCCCCATTCTGGAGAACGGCAAACCCAAGGGCTATATGTCCGTACGAATCAAGCCCAGTCGCCAGGAAATACAGGACGCTGAAGCACTTTATGCACAAATGCGTGCCGAGGAGAAATCGGGCAAAGCCACCATGTACCTGCGCAATGGTCGGGTGCGGTACCACGGCATCAAGGGCTGGGCTGGCGCAATAGGACGCTTGTCCCTCACGGCCCGACTCGGTCTGGCGCTGGCTGCCATGGTTATGTTGGGGATGCTTCCGGACTTTTTGGGCCTCGAGGGTGCGGCCCAGTTCTGGGCCCAGTTGACAGTGCTATCGGCAGGCGCCTTGAGCGTGATGGCCTGGTTCCAACTCCGCTTTGGAGCCGCCATGGAGGCCGCTGAAAAATTTGCGAACGATATCTCCGGGTGCAATCTGACGACCCACGTATCAGGCGCTTACCCGCCCCCGCTGGGCGACATGGTAGCGGCGTTGCGCCAGATTCAAATCAATCTGCGGGCCGTGGTCGGCGATGTGCGCGAGGAAATCGATTCGTTCAGCCGCTCTGCTGCGGAAATTGCCTCCGGCAGTATGGATTTGTCTGCACGCACCGAGTCCCAGGCCAGCAGCCTTGAGGAAACAGCAGCCTCCATGGAAGAACTCTCCAGCACCGTGAAACAAACGGCAGACACTGCTGCTCGCGTGGCCGACCAGAGCGCCCGCAGCTCCAAGGTCGCCAGGGAGGGCGGAGAGGCGGTGCACCATGTGATCGAAGTGATGGAGCGGATTGACCAGTCCTCCAGCAAGATGCGCGACATCATCAGTGTGATTGAAGGCATTGCGTTTCAGACGAACATCCTGGCGCTGAACGCCGCGGTAGAAGCTGCCCGAGCCGGTGAACAGGGCCGTGGTTTTGCAGTGGTGGCTTCTGAAGTGCGGGCTCTGGCCCAGCGCAGTGCGACCGCTGCCAAGGAAATCCGCGAACTCATCGCCCAGTCTTCAGAGCAGATTTCTGAAGGTGCCACGCAGATGAAGAATGCCGGACGCACCATCGATGCGGTAGTTGCCAACGTGCAGGAAGTGGGCAACCTGATCCAGATGATTACCAGCGCCACCAAAGAGCAAGCCATCGGCATCGCCCAGGTGAACGAAGCAGTGACCCAGCTGGACACGGTGACCCAACAGAACGCGGCCTTGGTGGAAGAATCAGCCGCTTCTTCGGACGGTCTAAACAACAGTGCCTCATCGGTTGCGCGTGCGGTTCAGGTGTTCCAGCTACCATAGAAGCCTGATGACACCGCGCGCTGAACGCTTCACCGGACATGCCTGACAAGAACTTGCGCTCCCTCCAACCACACGATCTGATCCAGTTGCTGGAAGGGGTGCCGGTTCCGCTGTTCGTCAAAGACACCCAGGGCCAAGTCATTTATGTGAACCGGACTTGGCGCCAGTCCATGGCCCCCGCGTTGGGCGGCTCACCGGCAACCGCGGTGAGTGAAGTGCTGAGCGCAAAGCAGCTCGCATCGTTTTACCAGCGGGATCTTGAGGCGTTCAGTGCCGGGACTGCGGTCACCCACGAAGACGAGGTGAAGGGTAACGGGCAACAAAGCGCACGCCATACACTGACCACACTGGTTCCCCTTTTCGATGCGGATGGCCAACCTTCGTTGATTGTGGGCTCCACGGTCGACATCACCGAACAACGCCAACTGCAGCAACAGAATGCGGCGGAGCGCGGCCTGTTGGAGATGCTGGCCTCTGATGTGCCTTTGCAGGACATCATGTCGGAGTTCATCCTGCGCTATGAAGCCATGTTCACCGGGGTGATGGGCTCCGTGCTTTTGATGGACGAAGAGGGCAAGCACCTCCAGCATGGCGCGGCGCCCAGCCTTCCAGCGGCGTATTGCAAGGCGATTGATGGTGTCGCCATCGGTGCCAGTGTGGGCTCCTGTGGTACTGCGGCATTCACCGGCGCGGAAGTCCTTGTTTCGGACATTGCCAATGATCCCTTGTGGGCACCCTTCAAGGAACTTGCGCTGAGCCATGGGCTGCGGGCCTGCTGGTCGGTGCCCATCCGGTCCACCAAGGGCAAGGTGATCGGTACCTTTGCCAACTATTACAGCGTAGTCCGCATTCCGTCGGACTCGGAACTCCAGTCGGCACGCCGTAGCGCCTACCTGCTGAGTCTGGCGATTGAAAACGACTTGAATGACCGGCAGATCCGGCAGGACCGCCAGGCCATTGAAGAAGCGGGGCTCTACCGCCAGGCCATCCTCGACAGCATGGTTGACGGCTTGGTCACGCTGGATTTGAATGGCCGTATCCACACTTTCAACAATGCCGCCTGCCGGATGATGGGGCGCGCCCCCGAATCACCCCGCCCCCAGACGCTCAGCGAACTGTTGGGCACGCAGCTACCGCTCAACACACAAGGTCACCTCGAGTTGCTGAGCACGGTGGATGGCATTGAAGGTGCAAGCGCCGAGGTCAACGGACGGCATGCCAACGGAGCCATACGCCCCATCAGCGTGTCGGCCTCCCGCATACCGCACACCGAGCATGACACCTTTGTGGTGACGCTGCGGGACATTACCCAGCAGCGGCAGGACGAAGAAGAAATCCGCCGCCTCGCCTTCTACGACCCACTGACCGGCTTGCCCAACCGACGCCTGCTGATGGACCGTGTGCGCCAGGCTATGGTCAATAGCGCGCGACTGGGTCAGCATGGCGCGCTGATGTTTCTGGACCTGGACCACTTCAAGCTGCTCAACGACACCCTGGGCCACGACGTAGGCGACGAACTTTTGCAGCAAGTGGCTTACCGCCTGCGCAACTGCGTGCGCGAAGGTGACAGCGTGGCCCGCCTGGGTGGCGACGAATTTGTGGTGCTGCTGGAAGGCTTGAGCGAGAACCGCACCGACGCCGCCAACCAGGCTGAGGTGGTGGCCCACAAGATTCTGGATGCACTGGCCCTGCCCTACAGCCTGCGCGGCCACGGCTACAACAGCACCCCCAGCATCGGCATTGTGGTGTTCATGGAAGACCATGAAACCATGGACGACCTGCTCAAAAAAGCCGATGTCGCCATGTACCAGGCCAAGGCGGCCGGCCGCAACACGGCCCGCTTCTTCGACCCCGTCATGCAGGCCGCTGTCACCACCCACGCCGAGCTGGCCAAAGAAATCCGGCTGGGCTTGCAGCGGCATGAATTCGTGCTGCACTACCAGGTGCAAATCGATAACCAAGGCCGTTGCACCGGTGCAGAGGCACTGGTTCGTTGGAACCACCGGGTGCGCGGACTGGTGTCGCCTGCCCACTTCATTCCGCTGGCCGAAGAGACCGGCATGATCCTTCCACTGGGCGAATGGGTGATGGAGTCTGCCTGCCAGCAACTGGTGGAATGGAGCCGCAACCCCATGACCGCCCACTGGACATTGGCTGTCAACGTGAGTGCCTCTCAACTCGCGCAACCGGAGTTTGTGGCCAGCGTGCGCGAGGCGCTGCAGCGCTCTGGTGCGCCGGCCGGTCAGCTCAAGCTGGAACTGACGGAAAGCATGTTGGTAGACGATGTGGAAGACATCATCGTCAAGATGATGGCCATCAAGGAGCTCGGAGTGAGCTTCTCGCTGGACGACTTCGGCACCGGTTATTCGTCTCTTTCGTACCTCAAGCGTCTGCCCCTGTCGCAACTCAAGATCGACCAGTCCTTTGTCCGCGATGTGTTGACTGACCCTAGCGATGCGGTGATCGCTCGCACCGTGGTCGCACTGGGCCACAGCCTGGGTCTGACGGTGATTGCAGAAGGTGTGGAGACCGCTGAGCAACGCGATGCACTGGCTGCCATGCAATGTGATGCCTTCCAAGGCTATTACTTCGGGCGCCCGGCGCCCGCTGATGCACTGATCTTGTCCGCTGGAACTCAAAATTTGAATCTGTGAGGGTTTTCACAGAAAACTCTGCTCCTTGGCGTTAGGATGAAACCTGCAGATCAGCAGGAGGCGCACTGTGGAGAAAAAACTAAGGCCCTGCACGTTGTTGGCTGGGATGTTGGTGCTCTGGACTTGCCTTGCGCAGGCTTGGGCGCAGACCGCGCCATCAGCACCCGCGGGCGGACAACGCTTGCGCATCGTGGGAGGCCTGGCGGGCATCCACCAATATGTGCGTAACGAAGAGCCTTTCTGGACCCAGGAACTGCCCCGCCTGACCGCAGGCAAGTACAGCGCAGAAATAGCTCCTTTTGACCGCTCTGGCGTTCCAGGTGAAGAAATGCTTCGCTTGATGGAACTCGGCGTCGTGCCCTTCGGCACTGCGCTTATGAACCTGTCATCCGCCCAAAACCCCATGTTGGGGGCGATAGACCTCGCAGGCCTGAACCCCGACATCGCCAGCTTGCGCCGCAACCTCACTGCCTACCGCCCCTACCTGCAAAAGATGTTGCGTGAGAAACATGGAGTGGAACTGCTGGCGGTGTACATCTACCCGGCACAAGTGCTGTTCTGCAAACGCCAATTCAGCAGCCTGCAGGATCTGGAAGGGCGGCGCATCCGGGTTTCATCACCCACCCAATCCGACATGGTCGCTGCGTTGGGCGGAGTACCCGTGCTGGTGGGCTTCAGCCAGATCGTCGCAAATATGCAGTCCGGCAACACCGAGTGCGCCATTACCGGCACGATGTCCGGTTACACCATCGGCCTGCATGAGGTCACCGAGTATTACCACCCCATGCCTATCAGCTGGGGCCTGGCCCTTTTCGGAGCCAATCTGAACGCATGGAATGCACTGCCTGCGGACTTGCGCGCTGTATTGGGGCGCGAAATACCCAAATTGGAGGCCAACATCTGGGCCGAGAGTGAACGTGAAACCGCTGAAGGACTGGCCTGCAACCGAGGGGATGCATCTTGCACAGGGACACGCAAAGGCCACATGAAAGAAGTCGCTCCATCCAAGAAGGATGCTGAAAGAATGCAAGAGATCCTCCGCACGGTCGTGATTCCACGCTGGATGCAACGATGCAATCAGCGCTGCAAAGACTTGTGGGACAACACCATCGGTAGCGTCTGGCCGGCCATGCCGGCCGGCACCGCCGCACGCTGATGCCACAACGCTACTCCAGGGCCACTTTGTCTGCCGTCATGGTGACGGTGGCCTTGATTTTGTCGGTAGCAGTCGCCACCACCCTGTTGGCCAGAAACCTGTACACCGGTGCCATCACGGATGGCAAATCACAGGCGGACCGCTTTGTCACCGGAGCGCAAGCTGCAGTCAATCGCAGCTTGCTGGGGGTCGATGTACTGCTGGCCAGCCTGAGCAGCCTGCTCAATCTGGAGAGCATGCAGGCCGATTGGCTGGAAGGGCCACTGGCCGGCAAGCTGATACAAGGCGCCACCCGGCAAAACCTGCTGGTGCGCAATGTCTGGCTCATGGACGCGCAAGGCACGGTTGTTGCCAGCTCCGAAAGTCAGGGTGCTGAGACCAACCCCGAGACACCACCCAGCTTTGTGAGCGAAGCCATCAACGTGCCGGTGTCCACCCTCATCATCAGCCAGCCGGTCATCAGCCCGCGCAGTGCAGAACAGGTCTTGTTTTTCGGGCGACACCTGAAACTGGCCGATGGCAGCAAGCTACTTGCAGTGGCGGAGGTACCGGTCAACCTGATCACCACCATCCTCGTGCAAGGGGCCGACATCAGCCAGCTGGAAGCCACCCTGGAGCGGGGGAACGGGCAACTCCTGGCCAGCATGCCGGCCCAGGATGCCTTGCGGGGCGTCATGCTCAACCCTGCGCTGGGCAGCAGCGCGAGCCTCAACGCACAAGAAATGCAGTCCCGCATACAGCAACGCCCCGCCTTGGTCGCCTCACGGCCCATGCTCTACAACGATTTGTTGATCACGGCCAGCATACCCATGGAAACCGTGTTGGCCGATTGGCGGTTTCAGGCGCGCCTGATCGGTCTGGTGGGCGTGGCCTTCAGCCTGTTTCTGGGCGCAGCAGGGTTTGCCGCCGTGCGTTATCTACAATCCATGGGCCGCGCCCAGCGCTCCATCAGCGACGCCAAGGCCACGACCGACCGCGCCCTTGAATCCATGGAGAGCGGTTTTCTGCTGCTGGACGCCCAACGCAAAGTCGTGACCTGGAACCGCCGCTACCTCGAGATGTACCCCTGGCAGTCGGGGGAAATCAAAGTAGGCGCCTCTTTCGAGAAGATGCTGATGGTCACCGCATTGGAAACCCTGGGCGATGTACCCGAGGAGGCCAGAGTGCAGTGGGTCGCGAACCGCATGTCGCTCATGTTGCAAGGGGTGCACAGCCACGAGCGCGAGTTTCCCAACGGCCGCATCATCGAAATCACGGAGCGCGCCACACCGGATGGCGGCGTGGTCATCGTCTACCAGGATGTGACCCGACTGCGCCGTGCCAGCGCCGAGATTGAGCAACTGGCTTTCTTCGACCCGCTGACCGGCCTGCCTAACCGCCGGTTGCTGACCGACCGGCTGCAACAGGCGCTGGTGGCTACCGTGCGCAGTGGCCGGCATGGTGCCCTGCTGTTCATGGACTTGGACCACTTCAAAACCCTGAACGACACCCTGGGCCACGACGTGGGGGACTTGCTGTTGCAGCAAGTCGCGCAGCGCGTGAAAGGTTGTGTGCGTGAAGCCGACACGGTCGCGCGGTTGGGCGGTGATGAATTTGTGGTCATGCTCCTGGACCTGAGCCCGGACGCCGCGGAGGCCGCCCGCCAAACACGACTGGTGGGCGACAACGTGCTGCGCGCCATCAATGAGCCCTACACGCTCAAGGGTAAGCACTACCGCAGCTCCTGCAGCCTGGGTGCCGCCATGTTCGGCGACAGCCAACAGAACGCGGCAGAGCTGCTCAAACAAGCGGACATTGCGATGTACCAGGTCAAAAACACCGGGCGCAATGCGCTGTGTTTCTTTGACCCCGGCATGCTGGCCATCATCGAGGCCCGTGCCAACTTGGAAAACGATTTGCGCCGCGGCATCAGCGAATCTCAGTTTGAGCTGTACTACCAGTTGCAGGTCACCGACAACGGCACGCCGGTAGGCGCCGAGGCCTTGATCCGCTGGCACCACCCGTTGCGCGGTATGGTGATGCCCGCAGAGTTCATCAGTCTGGCGGAAGAGACCAACCTGATTCTGCCTATGGGCCAGTGGGTACTGGAGCAGGCGTGCAAACAGTTGGCCCAATGGCAAGCGACCCCGGAGACAGCGGATTTACAGCTGTCGGTGAATGTGAGTGCCCGTCAGTTCCGGCAAGCCGATTTTGTGGAGCATGTGCGTGCCACATTGCGCAGCAGCGGCGCCCGGGCCAGTCTGCTCAAGTTGGAGCTGACCGAGAGTCTGGTGCTGGACAATGTGGACGACACCATTGAGAAAATGCACGCCCTCAAGTCACTTGGAGTGCGCTTCTCCATGGACGATTTCGGTACCGGCCATTCGTCCCTGGCCTACCTCACGCGCTTGCCACTGGACCAACTCAAAATCGACCAGTCCTTTGTGCACAACATCGGGCTGCAGGCCACCGACTCGATGATCATCCAGACCATCATCGGCATGGGGAACAACTTGGGGTTGGAGGTCTTGGCTGAGGGGGTGGAAACCGAAGCCCAACGTGCCTTCCTGGCCGCGCACGGCTGCCACTTGTGCCAGGGCTACCTGTTCGGGCGACCCCAGCCGGTAGATGCCTTCAACGGCGGCTTGGTTACTGAAGAAATCACTGTCTAGCGCACGTGGATTATGCGCGAGCAGCTACCAATTCAATAGCAATCACCTGCCGGAACGCCGGCGGCGAAACTTCTACTGACGTGCGGTGCGGGTGTTGGCAGGCAGCGCCTGTGGGTGGCTGGTCCGGAAAGGGTTGATATCCAGCCCGCCGCGGCGCGTGTAACGGGCATACACCGTGAGCTTGGTGGGGTGGCAGCGGCTCCAGATATCCATGAAAATGCGCTCCACACACTGCTCATGGAACTCGTTGTGGTTGCGGTAGCTGATCAGGTACTGCAGCAAACCTTCCTGGTTGATCTGCGCGCCGGTGTAGCTGATCTGCACACTGCCCCAGTCGGGCTGGCCGGTCACCAGGCAGTTGCTCTTGAGCAGGTTGCTCACCAGCACTTCGCTCACCACGCCCTCCTCGGCCGGCGCGGTGCTCAGCAGTTCCGGCGCGGGTTGGTAGCGGGTGCACTCTACGTCCAAGCGGTCCAGGTTCAGTCCGTCGAGCTCATACACCGGCTCACGGTCAAACTGGTCGGCCGCTATCAGGCGCACCCCCACGGACTGCATGGGCCCGCCACGCCAAGCAGCTTCAGCAATGTCGGTGCGCAGCTGCTGCAACACGTCGGAAGCATCAGCAAACTGCGTGTTGTTGAAGCTGTTGAGGTAGAGCTTGAAGGACTTGCTCTCGATGATGTTGGGCGACTCGGCGGGAATGGTGAAGTGCACCAACGCCACTTGGGGCTTGCCGCGGGTGTTGAGCCAGCTCAGCTCAAACGCGGTCCACATATCGGCGCCGAAAAATGGAGCCGCACCGGTAATGCCGATCTCGGCACGCTTGCCCGAGCGGGGAATGGGAAACAAGAGCGAGGCGTCGTACTGGTCAACATACGCCGATGATTTGCCGAGTTGGGATTGTTCAGGGGTGTTCATGCGATGTTCTCAAACTGCAGGGTGGGCCGTGATGTGGGACAAGAGCGCGGCCAGAATGCGGCGCACCGGTTCCGGGGGCAGATCGTGCCCCATGCCTTCAATGCTCACCAGCTTAGCACCGGGTATGCGGCGCGCCGTGTCCTGGCCGCAGGCCAAAGGCACCAGCGGGTCGGCAGTCCCGTGCACCACCAAAGTAGGCGACGCAATGCGCCCCAGCAGCGCTGCCCGCGCATGGTCGGATACCACGGCCACCATCTGCCGCAAGGTGCCCACGGGATAAAACGCCCGCTCCACCCCACGGGTGATGCGTGCTCGCAAATCCGCTTCCGGCAACGGGAAAGCCGGGCTGCCGATGGCACGGAATAGCGCGAGGGAATGCTCAATCACGGCCGCCTTGCTACTGCCTGTTGGGCGACTCAGCATGGCGCGCAGCACCTCGGGGGTGGGGCCCGGCAGGCCCTTGGCGCCACTGCTGCTCATGATGCTGGTCAGACTCAGCACCCGCTGCGGCACGGCCAGTGCCACGCGCTGCGCAATCATGCCGCCCATGCTCACGCCCACCACATGGGCTTGGCGCACGCCTAAAGCGTCCAGCACGCCAATCGCGTCTGCTGCCATATCGCTCAAGGAGTACGGGGCGGCAGGCGTAAAGCCCAGCTTGTACTGCAGGCTGGCCCACATCAGATTGGGTTTTCCCGCAGCATCCATACGAGTGCTTAAGCCCACATCGCGGTTGTCAAAACGGATGACGCGGTAGCCCGCATCCTCCAGCCCTTCCACCATCTCTGTCGGCCAGGCGATCAGTTGCAGGCCCAGCCCCATGATGAGTAAGACCGCGGGCTTGGTGGCGAAGGACGCGTCCTGTGTGGCGCTGTCTTCGACTTCAATCTCGACACCGTTTGCTCTTATTTTCATAGCTGCTCGCGCAAATTCAACGGGCGCTCAGGCCTGTTTTCTTCTAAAAACCAGCCGCTCGGGCGTGGACTCTTGCGCAGCAAAGGCGTAGCCGTCCACATCAAAGTCCTTGAGCTGCTCGGGCGTGCTCAGGCGGTGCTCGATGGCGTAGCGCGCCATCAGGCCACGGGCTTTCTTGGCGAAGAAGCTGATGATCTTGTAGTTCCCGTCTTTGTATTCCTGGAACACGCACTCCACCACCCGGCCCTTCAAGGCCTTGAGGTCTACCGCTTTGAAATATTCGTTGGAAGCCAGATTCACCACCACGGGCGTAGTGTCGACTTTCAAGCGTTTGTTCAGGTAGTCGGATAGCTGGCTGCCCCAGTAGTGGTAGAGGTTGCTGCCGTGCGGGCCCTTCAGGCCGGTGCCCATTTCCAGGCGGTAGGGCTGCATCAGGTCCAGCGGGCGCAGTACGCCGTAGAGGCCGCTGAGGATGCACACGTGCTCTTGCGCCCAGGCCAAGTCGTCAGTGCCCAAGGTCTTGGCGTCGAGGCCGTCGTATACATCGCCGTTGAAAGCCAGCACGGCCTGGCGCGCGTTCTTTTCAGTGGCTTTGGGCGACCAGGCCGCGTAGCGCGCCACGTTGAGGGCAGACAGCTTGTCGCTCAGGTCCATGAGACCGGCAATGTCCTGCGGTGAATACTCACGCAGCAGGGCAATTAAGGCCTTGGATTGCTTGACGAACAGGGGCGCCGTGTGGGGCTGCCCGTTCAGAGGGGTGTCGTAGTCCAGCGATTTGGCGGGGGAGAGCAAAAACAACATAGCAATTTGAGGCTGCGCAAGGCGAGTTAACCAGTTTATCGCGAAGGCCTGCTGTCCACAGGGTGCAGGTACCAAGCCCCGACGCAGCGTCACGGTTTGTTCATATGCGCGGCTTAGTCTCGGCGCCTTCTTCAACCGGGAACCTTGACCACCATGAACGCTTTCTTCCCCACCCGCCTCGCAGCCGCGCTTGCACTGGCTGTG
Organism: Betaproteobacteria bacterium; assembly: GCA_009925925.1. Lineage (GTDB taxonomy): Bacteria > Pseudomonadota > Gammaproteobacteria > Burkholderiales > Burkholderiaceae_C > Allorhodoferax. Next base: position 3,602 of record RFQA01000029.1, on the reverse strand, counting down.
ACCGCCTTCAGCGCCTCCGCCCAAACGGAAGTCACGGCCGTGCTGGCCGGCCACGCCGCCCTGCCCGCCTCCACCACGGTGGAAGCGCCCAAGTCCGCCGGTCCGTTCTTTGAGACCGCCGGCAAGTTCAACGCGGCTAATCGCCAGCGCACCGAGGCACTGGGCAGCATTGACGGCATCAGCTTTGTGGGCGACCCCAAGTACCCCCGCAAGTCCGGTGGCAGCTTGCCCATCAAGGGCCAGTCGGTGCAGGGTTTCTCGGCCATCATCTCCTTGGGCAATAACGAATTCATGACCCTGACCGACAACGGCTTCGGCAGCAAGCTCAATTCACAAGACGCACTGCTGATGGTGCATCACGTCAAAGCCGATTGGGCCAAGGGCGAAGTCACCCGCCTCAAGACTACTTTCCTGCACGACCCCGACCGCAAAGTGCCCTTTGCCATCCAGAACGAAGCCACCACGGAGCGCTTTTTGACCGGCGTGGACTTTGACCCCGAATCCATCCAGATCGTGGGCGACGAATGGTGGATCGGCGACGAGTTCGGCCCCTATGTATTGCGCGTCACACCCCAAGGCAAGGTGCTGGGCGTGATCGAAACCGTGGTGGGCGGCAAGGCCTATCGCGGCCCCGACCACTACATGAACGGCCGCTTGCCCAACTACCCGGGCGATGCCAACTTTGAAGTGCGCCGCAGCGGCGGCTTTGAGCCCATGGCCAAGTCCCTGGACGGCAAGACCCTGTACCCCATGTTCGAGTGGCCTCTGTGGGACGCTGCCACCAAGACTCAGGAAATGCATAAGGGCAAGCCCTACACCCGCATTCTGGAGCTCGATGCAGCCAGCAAGACCTACAGCACCCGCCAGTGGAAGTACGCCTTTGAAGAAGCTGGCAACGTGGCGGCCGACTTCCAGATGCTGAGTTCCACGACGGGTCTGGTCATCGAACGCGACGACATGACCGAAGGCTCCGGCAACGTCTGCAAGGACGAGCCGCGCACCGACTGCTTCACTCGCCCTGCCAAGTTCAAGCGCGTCTACAAGATCGACTTCGCCCAGACCGACGCCGATGGTTTTGTGAAGAAGGTGGCCTTTATTGACCTCACCAAAATCGCCAACCCCAACCGGCTGGCCAAGCGCGGGCCGAACGAAGAAACCTTTGTGCTGCCTCACCTCGGACCTGAAGGCCTGACCGTGGTGGACGCCAAGCACATCGTGGTGGTGAACGACAACAACTTCCCCTACTCCAGCGGCCGCACCCTGGGCAAGCCGGATGACAACGAGCTGACCCTGCTCAATATCCAGGCGCTGATCGACGCGAAGTGATTTGAGTTTGAAGGCGGGTGCCGCCATGCACAATGGCGGCACCATGTCACTCACCGCTTCGCCCCCTGTTTCTCTGGCGTTTTCATCCCGACCCCGCAATGGCGGGGCATTGTTCCGCAGCCTGCTGGCGGGACGGCCGGCCCAGGCCGCGCCGGATCGACTTTCCATCGCCATCGATGCCCACTGGCGCGGTGCCCAAGCGGATGCCAAGCGTCTACAGCAATACCGTGAGGTGTGTGGCCTCAGTGATGCCGGTTTTTTGCCTCCCCTGTACCTGCACGCCATGGCCATGCCCTTGCACATGGCGGTCATGAGCCACCCGCCATTTCCCCTGCGCCTGCTCGGCCTGGTGCATCTGGCCAACAGCATGCAATGCCTGCGCCCCATCGGCGACTTTGAAACGCTGGACATGGACTGCCAGCTGCATGGCATAGAGGCGACCGAACGCGGCCAGACATTCACCCTGCACACCCGGCTGCAAACGGGCGGCGAGACGGTCTGGACCGAGACCAGCACTTTCCTCGCCCCCCTTCCCCGCAGCGGCAAGCGCCAGGTACCAGACGATTTGCCCGACTGGGGCAGCCCTCTAGCCCGATGGCACGTGGCAGGTAACGCCGGACGACGATTTGCAGGCCCGTCCGGTGACTGGAACCCCATCCACGTGAGTGCACTCACCGCGCGCTTTTTTGGCTATCCGCGTGCGATAGCGCACGGCATGTTCAGCGCAGCCCGCTGTGTGGACTTGCTCTGCCGCGACCTGCCCGCTTGTGCCCCCCTGCAAATCGATTTGCGCTTCAAGCGCCCCCTGTTGATTCCCGGCGAAGTGGCCTTACATACGCGTCAGGAGGCAGACAGCACCCGCTTTGTGCTGAACGTGCTGCCGCAGGGCGCGCCGCATATGGAGGGCGCCTTGCGCAGGCTGTAAGGTCGCACAGCACTTGGCCCGGAAGCTGCCCGCCTCACCCATCATTGATTGCGAACAAGGAAACCACCATGAGCAACCCCGCAGACGCAGGCTCCGCCCTGACCCACTTCGACAACAAGGGCGATGCCCACATGGTCAATATCGCCGGCAAAGCGCTCACGCACCGCAAGGCCGTAGCGGGTGGGCGCATCCAGATGCTGCAGCACACGCTGGACCTGATCCAGAACGCGCAGGCCGCCAAAGGCGATGTGCTGGGCGTAGCACGGGTGGCAGGCATCATGGCCGCCAAGAAAACCAGCGACCTCATTCCCCTGTGCCACCCCATCATGCTCACCCGCGTGGCTATCGAATTTGAAGTGATTCACGCCACGGCCACCACCCCGCCTGCCATCCAGTGCCTGGCCATTGCCGAAACCACCGGCGGCACCGGCGTGGAAATGGAAGCGCTGACCGCCGTGCAGGTCACCCTGCTCACCATTTACGACATGTGCAAGGCCGTCGACAAAGGCATGGTCATGACCGATGTGAAGCTGCTGGAAAAGCACGGTGGCAAATCGGGCACCTACCTCGCCCCGCCCACCGCCTGACCGGGCTGCCAGCCGCTTAATCCCCCGGCTGCGCGCCCTCGTAGCCCTCGATCAGGATCAGGTCAATCACCGACACATCTTTGCGCAGGGCGATGGCGGCCTGATATTCGGGGGAATGCCAGCAGTCCACCGCCGCCTGGTAGCTGGGGAATTCAATCACCACGTTGCGGCTGCGGCTCTCACCCTCAGGGTTCTCAAAGCGGCCGGCGCGCACCAGAAAGCGGGCACCGTATTTTTTAAACGGCGCGGCGTTCGCGGCCTGATAAGCCTTGTAGGCCTCGACATCGAACACTTCTACACGGCCTATCCAGTAACCCTTGGGCATGTTTGTCTCCTGTGGAATGCTGGGCAGCAGTGTAGAAGATGACGCGCCTGGCTGCTCCGTGCTCGATTACAGATGAAATATGCCCTTAGCCCACGTTGAATATGCGCTAATAGCTATCAAAAACATAGCAACTCTCGGGGTATGGCCCTGCACCGGTAAAATCGCCGCTCGCTCTTAGAAGAACCTCCATGTCTGACAACGCCAACACCCCCATTGCCGCCCCCACCGCCCCCGAACAACCGGGTCTGCAATCCCTCTCCAAGTCGTTTGAACCCGCTGCGCTGGAAGCGCATTGGGGCCCTGAGTGGGAAAAGCGCGGTTACGGCATCGCCGGCTTCCGCGGTACCAGCGCGCCGGATGCGGGTGCCGCCGCCCTAGGCAAGAACTTCTCCATCCAGCTGCCACCTCCCAATGTGACCGGCACCCTGCACATGGGCCA
>RFQA01000280.1 GCA_009925925.1 Betaproteobacteria bacterium | reverse complement strand
ACCACAGCTACCACACCTGCAACCACAGAGCCAACCACAGCTACCACACCTGCAACCACAGAGCCAACCACACCTACCACAGATGCAACCACAGCTACCACAGCAGCCGCCACAGCAGCCGCCACAGCATTTTCGCCGCCGCCATCCCCCACCCCCAAGCCCAGGAGCTGCTGGCCACCACCCCCAAAGGCGCCGCGCTGGCCAAGAAAACCTCCAAAGTCTCCGTCGCTCCCTGCTGGACACTGATGCTGGCCTACCCCCAGGCGGTGCAGCCCGGACTCACCACCCTGGGCCCGCAGTGGAATGCCGCACGCAGCACCCACCACCGCGTGGCCTGGTTGTCGCGTGAATCCAGCAAGCCCGGCCGCGGCAAGGTCGAGCGCTGGACAGTGCAGGCCAGTGCAGCCTGGTCCCAGGAGCATTTGAACGACACCCCAGACCGCATCCAGGCCAAGCTGATCAAGGCCTTTGCCGAGATCACCGGGATCCGTGCCGAACCTGCGCACGCGCAGGTGCACCGCTGGCTGTACGCCAAAACCGAAGTGCCCTTGGGCGAAAGCTTTTTATGGGACAGCAAGTCCGGCATCGGCGTGTGTGGTGACTGGTGCATAGGCCACCGCGTGGAAGACGCGTTTGTCTCCGGCCTAGAACTCGCACTGAAAGTTGCCTAACCCCCGCACATTGAGTTTGACCTACAGAGGGCGCTTTGCCCCCTCCCCCACGGGCCCGCTGCATGCGGGCTCTTTGCTTGCGGCACTGGCCAGCTGGCTGGATGCCCGCGCCCATGGCGGGCAATGGCTGGTGCGCATCGAAGACGTGGACACGCCCCGATGCGTGCCCGGTGCAGACCACTTCATCCTGCAGCAACTGGCCACCTGCGGACTGTTGCCGGATGAGCCGCCCGTGTGGCAGAGCGCGCGTTTCGCGCTGTATCGCGACGCCCTGGACCGGCTAATCACCAAGGGCATGGCATACCCCTGCGCGTGCTCGCGCAAAGACATTGCACTGGCGAGGGAAGCCCAAGGGATGAGCAAGTCACGCCATAGCGAGTTGGTCTACCCCGGCACCTGCCGCGCGGGGCTGCACGGGCGCACAGGCCGCGCATGGCGATTCCGCACGGACCTCGCAGAAATCAAGCAAAAACAGGCGCTAGCGCCCGAGGAATATGCCCTAGCAGCTACAAAAACGATAGCAAACCCCAGCCTGATCTGGGAATGGACAGACCGGCGACTCGGCACCCAGACGCAACATTTATCAGACGAAGTGGGCGACTTTGTGCTGCTACGGGCGGACGGCCTCTGGGCTTACCAACTGGCGGTGGTGGTCGACGATGCGGCACAACGCGTTACCCACATCGTGCGGGGGGAAGACCTGGCAGACAACACCGTACGCCAGTTGGCCTTGCAAAACGCGCTGGGGCAACCCGCCGTGCGGTACCTGCACACGCCCCTGGAGCTGGGTGCCAACGGCGAAAAGCTCAGCAAACAAAATGGTGCCGCCGCGCTGGACTTGGCTGAGCCCCTGACTGCATTGAACCGCGCTGCAATCGCCTTGGGGCTCCAAGCCCAGACCGGCGACAGGGGCGCAGCCCTGCAACGCTGGACGCTCGAGTGGAAAGCCCGCTTCGCCTAAAAAAAGCGAAGTGGGCCTCGCTCAGGTCAGCAACATGGTGCTGCGCTTTTCGTCTTCCACGGTGAACTGCGCCATCTGACGCACCAGCTCGGCTGCTTGCATCTTGAGGTTGCTGGCGGTGTTGGCAATTTCTTCCACCAAAGCTGCATTTTGTTGGGTCGCCTGGTCCATCTGAATCACCGCGTGACCCACCTGCGAGATCCCGTTGGATTGCTCACGGCTGGCTGCGCTGATTTCAATCAGGATGTTGCTAACGCGCTGGGTGGCCTGCTGCATGTCAACCATGGTCAATCCGGCGTCTTCAGCGAGTGTCGAGCCTTGGGCCACCCGGTCCACACTGGCGCTGATCAGGGACTTGATCTCTTTGGCGGCCTCTGCGCTGCGCCCTGCCAGCGAACGCACCTCCGACGCCACCACTGCAAATCCACGGCCTTGTTCGCCAGCACGAGCGGCTTCTACCGCTGCGTTCAGAGCCAGAATATTGGTCTGGAATGCAATGCCTTCAATCACGCTCACAATGCCTGCGATCTGGTGTGAGGAATCGTTGATTCCCCGCATGGTTTCTACGACCTGCGCTACAGCGGTACCACCGCGTTGTGCGACCTCTGCGGCTTGTTTGGCCAGAAAGTCAGCTTGGGCAGCGGACTCGGCATTTTTGTGGACCACCGCAGTCAGCTGCTCTATGGAGGATGCCGTTTGCTGAATGGCGCTTGCCTGGGTCTCAGTGCGGGCGGACAGATCCTGGTTGCCGTGGGCAATTTCGGAACTGGCATTAGACACGCTGTCAGCCACCGTGCGGACGGAAGTCACTGTCTGGTTCAGGCCAGCGCGCATGGTTTGCAGGGCGGCCTGCAATGTACCGAGGCTGTCGCTACGCCCCTCATCCATGGTGGTGCGGGTTGCGAGATCGCCATCCGCAATCAACTTGGCCGCCCTTGTGCTCGCATGTACTGGCTTTTGGATGCTTGCCAACGCGAGTCGGTAAATCAGCAGCGCGATGACTGCTGCTGCGCTGGCGGTGATCAACATGGCCGCAATGCTGATTTCATAAGTCTTCTCGAATTCCTGAATGGAACCCGCCGCAAAGGTATTGCTGACGGCCACCGTGGCATCCACCCCGGCTCGGTGCTCCAGATATTTGGCGTGCACTGCACCCAGTTGTGCGCGCGCACTCTCGAGCTGACCGGCCACCACCGGCTCCACAATTTGCGAGCGGGCAGCTACCATAAAAGCATTGGCAGCGGTGTGCTGGGCACCCAGGAGTTTGGACTCCAAGCCGAAGGGCGGGTTCTTGGTCCAGTAGTCCACGCGCTGTGCGTACTCCGCGGCGAGCTCTTCAAACCTCTTTTTTCCCTCCGCGCCCGTTAAGCTGCCATCCAACATCATGGACAGGACCAAGCGCATCTCTATCAGATACAAGGGCGGCGGCAAGATGTCTGCAACCACGTCTTTGGCCACATAAACTTTGTTGGCCGAAGCATCCAGCTTGCCGATGTAGTGGTATGCCTGCGCTGCAACGGAGAGCGCTGCTGCCACTCCAATCGCACCCAGAATGGCCATCACCCAGCGTAAAGACTTGAGCATCCGTATCTCCTTCTTTTTGGTATCTGAGCAGCCAACGCAACGCACACATTGTGCGATGGGGTGCACATGCTTTGGGACTATAGATCAATTGCACTGATTTAGTGCATCATTGTTGTTCTAAGTATTGTTTTCTCAAGCATGACGAAGCCTCCAGCCATGCTCACTAGCCGCCGGAGGCGGGCTACGACTTTCACGCACATCAACAAGCGTTTTGTGAAGTTCACACGCCCGAATCGGGGGCGGACGCGAGAACCGAGAACCGAGAACGATGTACATCGACTGGTGGCGCTGGAAGTCGACCTCGTCAATGGCGAGTCGCCAGTCCTGATCAACACGCTGCTGCCGGCGCATCCACCTCAAGTGCAGTGACTGCTTGATCCAAGGCAGGCCCGCTTTCGATACCTGCCAATTGCTCAAGCCAGCAACAAATTGCCGCGTTTTTCGTCTTCCACGGTGAACTGCGCCATCTGA
>RFQA01000279.1 GCA_009925925.1 Betaproteobacteria bacterium | reverse complement strand
CCCGCATGTTTGCCCCTTATGCCTGGGGTGCGCTGAGCGACCGCACGGGTGAGCGCGCCCGCTTGATGCGTTGGGGCGCGGGCTTGGCGTTGTTGGCGTCTGCCGGGCTCTGGTGGAACGGCGGCTTCTGGTGGCTGGGGCTGGTGTTGTTGGTGGTCTATCTGCAAACCAGCGGCATGATGCCCATGACTGAGGCGGCAGTGGCCCATGTGGTGAGCCGGGGTGGGGTGTTTGACACCAAGCTTTACGGCCGGGTGCGCTTGTGGGGTTCGCTGGGCTTCATGTTGGCTGTGATGGCCGCAGGTGCTTGGTATGAGCATGTGGGCATGGCCAGCTTTCCGCTCATTGTGTCTTTGAGTCTGGCAGCTTTGCTGGTGTTTGCATTCCGCATGCCGGACGTTAAAGAGCAGCACGCGGCATCGCGCTCAACGTCGGCCCCCATCCTTCCGGTGTTGGCCCAGCCGGTGGTACGTTGGTTTTTTGCCTCGGTGTTTTTTCATATTCTTTCCCACATGGGCATCTACAGCTTCTTCTCGCTGTATCTGGATTCGCTGGGCTATTCCAAAACCATGATCGGGGTGCTGTGGGCAGTGTCGGTCACGGTCGAGATCGGCTGGTTTTTTACCCAGAGTCGTTGGATGCCGCGGCTGAGCCTGAGTGGATGGTTGGTTTTGTGTGCCGGCGTGATGGCATTGCGCATGGGAGTTCCTGCGTCCATGGCCTCGGTACTCTGGCTGCTGGCAGTCATGCAGGCGCTGCACGCGCTCACATTTGCGGCGCATCACAGTGCTTGCATCGCCTTGGTGTCGCACCACTTTCCCGGCAGCTTGCGCGGGCGTGGGCAAGCGCTGTACACCGTCATCGGCTATGGCGTGCCGGGCGTGATCGGTGGTCTAGTGGGCGGACAGCTCAGCGCCCGATGGGGCCTGCAGAGTGTTTTCTGGGCGACTGCGGTGATGGCCGTCTGCGCCATGCTTTGCGCCTTGCGAGTCTGGTGGCTCAACCATCCCGCGCCTACACGGGCTTGACGGCTTCGGTGGCTTGCAAAGGTTTCAGGAAGTCTGCCAGCGAAGCTTCGAACTGCTGCACGGGTACCGGCCGGCTGAAGAGGTAGCCCTGGTAGGCATGGCAGCCATGCCCTGCGAGATACTGCATTTGCTCCACCGTTTCGACGCCCTCTGCAATCACACTGAGCCCCATGCTGTAGGCCAGCGCGACGATGGTGTTGGCAATCGCTGCATCATTGCTGTCCACCAGCACATCCCGGACAAAGCTCTGATCAATTTTGAGCACATCCAGCGGCAGACGCTTGAGGTAAGTGAGCGACGAATAGCCGGTGCCGAAATCATCCATGGCGAAGCCCACGCCATGGTGCTGTAGCTCCTCCATGCGGACAATCACATCATCCACATTGGCGATCAGCATGCTCTCGGTTATTTCAATTTTCAGGCGACTGGCTTGTGCGCCGCTACGTGCCAGAGCGTCCAAAACCTGCTCCACAAAATCAGCTTGATGGAACTGCTTGGCACTGACATTGACCGCAATCGTCATGTGCGCAAAATCGGGCTTCTTCGCCCACAATGCCAAGTGCTTGCAGGCAGTGTCCAGCACCCAGTTGCCGATGGGTACGATCATTCCGCAGTCTTCGGCCACGCCGATGAATTCGCCGGGCATCACCAAGCCGCGCGTGGGGTGCTGCCAGCGAACCAAGGCCTCAGCACCTGTGACGCGGGCATCATCGGTGACTTGGGGTTGCAGGTAGAGCACAAACTGTTCATCTTCCAGCGCGGTGCGCAGTGCGGCTTCGAGGTCCGCGCGCATGGTTACTGCCGCTTGCGATCTGGGGTCAAACAAACGCGAGGTGTTCCGCCCCGCAGCCTTGGCCTGGTACATGGCCAAGTCCGCCCGTTTAAGCGGCTCGTCCAATGATTCTTGGTGGTCTCCAAATACCGTAATGCCCACGCTGGGAGTGCTGCTGCGCGTCAGCATGCCTAAATCGTAGGGTTGGTTAAGGGCTTGCATGACTTTGACCGCTACCGCTTGAGCTTGCGTCGAAGCCTCTGCGACCTCTTTGCTCAGGCCTTCCAGCATCACCACAAACTCGTCGCCACCCAATCGGGCCACCGTGTCGGCTTCCCTCACGCAAGTTTGCAGGCGGTTGGCCACTTGCTGCAACAGGATGTCACCTTGGTGGTGCCCCAGTGTGTCGTTGAGCGTTTTGAAGTCGTCCAGATCCACAAACAGCAGGGCGCCCAAGTGGCCTGTGCTTAAGGCTGCGTGCATGGCAGTTTCCAGGCGACCCATGAGCATGCGCCGGTTGGGCAACATGGTCAACGAGTCAAAGTACACCAGTGTTTTGATTTCGTTCTCAGCGGCTTTGCGCGCACTGAAGTCGGACAGATTGGCCACATAATGGGTAACGTCTCCGCTTTCGGACCGCACTGCCGTGATGGTGGTCCATGCAGGGTAGGTTTCTCCGTTCTTGCGGCGGTCCCAGACCTCGCCCTGCCAACTCCCGTTGGAGCGGATGCTCTCGTTCATGACCTCGTAGAACTCCTGGGTCTGAATCCCGGAGCCCAAGAGGTCCCGTGGTGCTTTGCCGATCGCTTCTTCCGGCAGGTAACCGGTTACCCGCTGGAACGCTGAGTTCACCTGCAGGATCCGCCAATCGGCGTCGCACACAAACATGACATCGTTGGACTCAAAAGCAGTGGCTGCAATCCGCAGTGCGTCCCGGGATTGCACCAGTTCCTGCTCGCGTTGCTGCAAGGTGTCCAGCATGGCGTTGAATTCCTGCGCGAGCCGGGCCGCCTCGTCGCTGCCCTTGATGTCCACACGCCGGCCTGTATCGCCGGCTTGCACCGCGTCAGCCACCTTGCTGATGGCGTTCAGGCGGCGGGTGAAATACAGGCCCGTGATCGATGCGAACAGACCAATCAGTGCAATGCTGCTGGCCAGATACCAAAGGCCGCTTTGGAGCATGCGCTCCACCTGTGTGTTGAGTTGGGTGCGTCCCATGCCGATGCGCACCCAGCCCAAGTGTCTGGCGTCCAACATGACCGGACTCACTAAATCCAGCAGGGTGCTCGCGTCTTGCAGGGTTTGGGTCTTGGGTTCCTCCGGCAGGTCGTTCATATATTGACCCAGACGCGCCGCATCCGAATGGGCCAATACCTGCCCCCGCCGGTCCAGAACAATGACGTAGCGGATGTCCGGAAACGCGGCTGCGCTGTCCACAATCTCTTGCAATCCGGACAGATCGCGGGATGCCACCCACATGCTGGACGACAAGGCAATGCTTTCGGCCATGGTGGTGGCCTGCTCGGTTTGCCGGATTTTGACCTCGCTGTGTTGGCGTTGGGCCAATTCCCACATCAGCAACAACATCATCAGCAGAACCACCAGCGCCATGCCCACCATGAGCTGGCGGCGCAGGCTTCCCAGAAGCAGTTGGCGTAGAGAGAGTCGCATCAGTTCAATTGGAGTTGTACCGGCCGCACGTTTTGCTCGAAAGTTTGCAGATAGGTTTGCACCACATCGTAGCTCTGGTTGTCCGCAGGATAGAAAGCTGCAGTCTCCAGATTCGCCAGTATGGCTGCGCCTTCGGGCACTTTTTTCAATCCGATCAGTAGCGCTTTGACTTGTTGGCGAACGGGCAGGGGCACCGATTCATGGGCCATTACCGAGTTG
>RFQA01000278.1 GCA_009925925.1 Betaproteobacteria bacterium | reverse complement strand
CAATCTAAATGAGATTGTATTTCATTTAGATTGGCAAGCTTCAGTCGTAAGCTATGACTGCGGCGCCCCCGGACGCTTGTGCGCGCCAGCTCGCAAGAGCCGCATCCGTGGGGTAGAACTTGGCACTTTCGCCCAAGTGCAATTCAGCCGCCGCCTGCTGGACGGCGGCGTCTCCACCGGCCTGACAGAGCAACTGCAAACGGACCGACAAGCCCCTCACGAGCTCGCCATGTTCGGTTTGCTCGCGCACGGCCGGAAACTCGCGCACCAATGCGGCAACGTCCGGCGTGCGGTTATTGCTATCCAACTGCACGGGCACGCGCAGGTACTTGCCGAAGCGGCAGCGGGCCTGCTCCAGGCTCCAGATCTGTTGCACCGTGAGTTGCATGCCGCCCGAGAAGCGATCCGGCATGGCCTTGCCTTCTACGATGATGAGTTCGTCGTCCTTGAGCAAGTCTTTGTAGGTGTTGAGCAAAGCTTCGCTGGCGCGTGCCTCGATCATGGCGGACTTGTCGTCCAGCTTGAACAAGGCGAGCTTGCCGCGCTGCCCGTTGATCACACGCAGCTCGGTCACGATGCCGGCCAGCAACTGCGGCTCGCGCGAGTCCTGCAACTCTTCAATCGGGCGCTTGGCGAACTTGCGGACTTCGGTGGCCACTTCGTCAAACAAATGGCCCGACAGGTAGAAGCCCACTGCCGTCTTTTCCTGGGTGAGCCTCTCTTTGACGCCCCAAGGCATAACTTCCACCAAATCTGGCTCCTGCGTGCTGGAGCCATGGTCGTCATCCCCGCCCATGTCAAACAAGCCGACCTGATTGGCATTGGCCGCCGAGGCAGCCGCAAACTCAAACGCCCGGTCCATGGACGCCACCAGCTCGGCCCGGTTCAGGTGCAGGGTGTCAAAGGCGCCTGCTTTGATGAGTGCTTCCACGCATCGCTTGTTCAGGCGGGTGCGGTCCACCCGGCGGGCGAAGTCAAACAGGCTCTTGAACGGCCCGGCCTCCTCGGTCGGCCCCCTGCCCTCGCGCGCAGCCACAATGGCCAGAATGGCTTGCTCTCCGGTGCCCTTGATGGCGCCCAGCCCGTAGCGAATCTCTTTGTTGGAGATGGGCTCAAAGCGGTAGTTGCCGCGGTTGATGTTGGGCGGCTCGAAGCTCAGGCCCATCTTCTCGGCGTCTTCAAACAAGACCTTGAGCTTGTCGGTGTCGTCCATTTCCACCGTCATGTTGGCGCAGAAGAACTCGGCGGTGTAGTGCACCTTGATCCAGCCGGTGTGGTAGGCCAGCAAGGAGTAAGCTGCTGCGTGCGACTTGTTGAAGCCGTAGCCCGCGAACTTCTCCATCAAGTCGAACACCTCATCGGCCTTCTCTTCGGGGATCCCGTGGGTCTTGAACGCACCGGCACGGAAAATGCCCCGGTGCTCGTCCATCTCCTCTTTCTTCTTCTTGCCCATGGCGCGGCGCAACAAGTCAGCGCCGCCCAATGAATAGCCACCCAAAATCTGGGCCGTCTGCATCACCTGCTCCTGGTAGACCATGATCCCGTAGGTCTCAGACAGCATCTCGGCCACCGCGGGGTGCGGGTACTCCACCTGCTCGCGCCCGTGCTTACGTGCCACGAAACTTGGAATCAGGTCCATGGGCCCCGGGCGGTACAGCGCGTTCAGGGCAATCAGGTCTTCGAGGCGGCTGGGCTTGGCATCGCGCAACATGCCCTGCATGCCGCGGCTTTCAAACTGGAACACGGCTTCGGTCTTGCCTTCGCTGAACAGCTTGTAGACCTTGGCATCGTCCAGCGGCAGGTTCTCATAGGCAAACTTTTCCTGCCCCGGATGGCGCTTGCGGATGAACTCGGCGGCAATTTCCAGAATGGTGAGTGTGGCCAAGCCCAAAAAGTCGAACTTCACCAGACCGATGGCTTCCACATCGTCCTTGTCGTACTGGCTCACCGCGGACTCGCTGCCGGGCTGCTGATAGAGCGGGCAAAAGTCGGTGAGCTTGCCCGGCGCAATCAACACGCCGCCTGCGTGCATGCCGATGTTGCGGGTCATGCCCTCGAGCTTGCGGGCCATCTCCAGCAGGGTTTTGACGTCTTCTTCTTTAGCCTCGCGCTCCGCCAGAATCGGCTCGGCTTCGGTGGCGTAGACGTATTTGTCGCTCTTCTTGCCATCGGTGGGTGGCAACTGCAGAGTCACGTTGGTGCCCGGCTTGTTGGGGATGAGCTTGCTGATGCCGTCACAGAAGGTGTAGCTCATGTCCAGCACGCGCCCCACATCGCGCACCACACCGCGCGCGGCCATGGTACCGAAAGTGGCAATCTGGCTCACGGCGTCTTTGCCGTATTTGTCCTTCACATAGTCGATCACCAGGTTCCGGTTGGTCTGGCAAAAGTCGATGTCGAAGTCGGGCATGGAAACCCGCTCAGGATTCAAGAATCGCTCAAACAGCAGGTTGTAGCGCAGGGGGTCCAGGTCGGTAATCTTGAGCGCATAAGCGACCAGCGAGCCGGCACCGGAGCCGCGCCCCGGGCCCACCGGGCAACCGTTGTTTTTGGCCCAGTTGATGAAGTCACCCACGATCAAAAAGTAGCCCGGAAAGCCCATCTTCAAAATGGTGCCCAGCTCGAACTCCAGGCGCTCCACATAGCGCGGCATCTCGGCCTCGCGCTCCTGCTCGTTGGGGTAGAGGTGCACCATGCGTTCTTTGAGCCCCTCGAAGGACGCGTATCGGAAATACTCTTCCGGCGTCATGCGCTGGCCGTTGACCAAGGGCGTGGGGAAGGCGGGCAACTGCGGCTTGCCCAGCACCAGCGTCAGGCTACAGCGCTTGGCAATCTCCATGGTGTTGGCGATTGCCGAGGGAATGTCGGCAAACAGCGCCTCCATCTGGGCTGCGCTTTTGAAATACTGCTCCCGGGTGAAGCGGCGCACACGCTTGGGGTTGCTCAAAATCTCCCCATCGGCAATGCAGATGCGGGCTTCGTGGGCTTCGAAGTCGTCCTGCTCCGCAAATTGAATGGGGTGGGTCGCCACTACCGGCAACTTCATGCGGGCGGCCAGCTTCACAGCAGCAACTACATGCGCCTCATCGTCGGCGCGGCCGGCACGCTGCAGCTCAATGTAAAAGCGGTACGGGAAGACCCCGGCCAACTGCAGCGCCACATCGTGCGCGCGGGCGGTGTCGCCCTGCACCAGCGCCTGGCCCACCGGCCCGGCTTGTGCGCCGGAGAGCGCAATCAGGCCTTCATTCAGCTCTTTGAGCCACGCCATTTTGATAACGGCCTGATTCTTCACCACGTTCTGCGTGAAAGCGCGAGCGATCAGCTCGGAGATGTTCAGGTAGCCCTGCTTGTTTTGCACCAACAAGATGATGCGGGTGACGGCTGTGGCGTCGCCACCCAGGCCTTCGAGAATGATTTCTGCGCCTATGACCGGCTTGACGCCCTTGCCACGGCCGCCTTTGTAGAACTTGATCGCTCCGAACAGGTTGTTCAGGTCGGTGATGGCCAACGCAGGCTGTCCGTCTTTGGCTGCCATCTTGATGGCATCGTCGATCCGGGTGGTTCCGTCGACGACAGAAAACTCAGTATGAAGGCGCAGGTGTACAAACATCCGGTCATTGTAGTTTTCGATTGACGGCAGACCATGGGGAAGGGTCTGCTTCTGCGCCACAATGGAAGCACCGCATTGGTACGCTGAAAAAAGCTCTTCGAACCCCGTGACAAGCCATTTATTCAATCCGCATGGATCCGCCCTGGTCGAGC
>RFQA01000277.1 GCA_009925925.1 Betaproteobacteria bacterium | reverse complement strand
CGGGAAGGTGGTGCCCACGTGGAACTACGCGGTGGTGCATGCCAAAGGCCTGCTGACCGTGCACGACGATGCGGCCTGGATCCGCAGCCAGATGCAACAGATCACCACCCAACAGGAAGCGCCCATGGACAAGCCATGGGCCGTGGACGATGCGCCACGCGACTACACCGACAAGATGATTTCAGCCGTGGTCGGCATTGAGATCGTGGTGGACGAATGGGTGGGCAAATGGAAGGTCAGCCAGAACCAGCCGTCCGCCAACCAAACTACCGTGCGCGAAGGGTTGGCGCATCAGGCAACCGACGCAGCCCGCACCATGGCGGGCCTGATCCCACGCCCCTGATCAGAGGGCTAGCCCCGTTCTTCGACTTTCCCGTCCGCGTGCTTGGCGAAGCGGCCTTTGTCGCGCGGGTGTACCGGGTCGTTGGCGCCCCAGGGCCAGCCGCCGAATTCGGTGCGGCGATAGTCCGCAAAGGCCTGGTGGATTTCGGCTTGGGTGTTCATCACAAACGGACCGTACTGCGCGACCGGCTCGCCAATGGGGCGGGCCTGCAGCACCAGCAGCTCGCTCTCGGCATCGCCATTCGCCAAAGTGCAGTCGTGGTCGGCTTGCACCACCATCACGGACTTCACAGGCACGTCTTCCCCTGCCACTTGCAATGCGCCGCCTTTGAAGAAATACAGCACCCGCCGGGTGTCCGCGCTCCGGGCGGCGGGCAGCGTCCATTTCGCTCCCGGGCTGAGTTTGATGGTGTAGATGCCAAGGTCACTGCCGGGCTCGCTCGCCCACGAATCGGGGGGCGGTGGCAGACCTTGCTTGTCGCCCAGCTTGCCCGCAATGCAAACCACTTCGGTGGTCTTGCCATGCGCATCGGTGGCGGTGAGTCGGGGAATGTCTTCATGCCAGAACATGGTGAAGTGCGGCTCGGCCATTTTGTTTTTGGCCGGCAGGTTCACCCAGATCTGGAACAGCTCGGTGGGGTTGGGCGCTTCGGTATGCAGCAGGGGGAACATCTCGCAGTGCACGATGCCTTTGCCGGCGGTGAGCCACTGCACATCACCACCGCCAAAGCGGGCGGTGGCGCCCAGCGAGTCCGAGTGGTCGATGCGGCCATTGCGCACGATGGTGACGGTCTCAAACCCACGGTGCGGGTGCGAGGGAAAGCCGGGTACCGTATCGCCGTGGTACATGCTCCAGCCGTCCTTGCCGGCGAAGTCCTGGCCGATGTTGCGCCCGGCCAGCAGGGCCGGGTCCGGCGCGAGCTGCGCGTTGCCTGCGGGATAGGCGTCGTTGTGATGCACGCAGAACAGGAAAGGGTCCAGGGTCTGCCAGGGGAAACCCAAGGGTGCGATGGAGAGCAAGGTTTTCATAAGGGCGCATTGTCGCGCCAGTTCCAAGGCCTTGCCGGCGCCCACTAAGATCACCCCCCATGTTGTTTTCTTCTTTCACTGCGCGTGCCGGCCTGGCGGCTGCCCTGGTAGCCGGCCTCTGGGCGGTGGATGCGCGGGTGCGTCCGGCTCCCATGCCGTTGGCTCAGGCGCTCATGCCGGCCATCAACGTGCAGGGGCAACCGGTGGAGGCAGCCCGGTTGCAGCGTGTGGCGATGGGCGACGTGCCCATGCCGCCCGGCACGACGGCGGCGCACGCCAGCAGCTTGCTGCCCATGCCTGCCGGCAGCCCGTCAGCGCTGAGCCTGTTCTGGTTTTCGGGTGAGCGCGAGAGCGGTCCCTTGGTGCAGATTGCCGCAACGCAGTGGGACCGCGCGAGCGCCCGCTGGCGTGAGCCGCGCTTTGTGGTCAACCGCCACACCATGGGCGATGTGCTGGGCCACGGCTTGCGCCGCTTGGGCAACCCGGTGGCGTGGAAGGACGGACAAGGCCGCATGCACCTGTTTGTGGTGGCGACCGGCTGGGGTGGCTGGGCGGCGAGCCGCGTGCTGCACCTGCGCCAGAGCAGTGCCTCGCAAGACCTGAATGACCTGGCGTTTGAGCCGGTGCGGGTGCTGCCCCTGTCGTGGTTGTGGAACACCAGCTTTCTGGCGCGCAACGCGGTCATGCCCTTGCAGGATGGCGGCGCGGTACTGCCTGTGCACTTTGAGCTGGGGCTCAAGTACCCCAGCGCGGTGCGGCTGGATGCGAACGGTGAGTTCGCTGGCTTGACGCGCATGTCGCAACTCGCCTACCAACTGCAGCCTTCTCTGCTGGCGCGCAGCCCTTCTGAATGGATAGCGCTCATGCGTGACGAACGCCATAACGGCAAAGTAACTGCTGTGCGCACCGAGGACGGTGGCGCCCATTGGCAGGACCTGCCGGACCTTGCGCTGGGCAACCCGGACTCTGCGGTGGCCGCTTTCGGACTGGGGCCGCAACAAATGCTGCTGGCCCACAACACTACGCCGGAAGGGCGAGCCAAGCTGGAGTTGAGCCGCAGCCAGGATGGTCTGCAATGGACCCCGCAACTAACCTTGCGCCAGGGCAGCGAGGAGGCGGAGTTTTCTTACCCCGCCATGGCGTGGGCAGATGACGCGCTTTGGATCGCCTACACCGTAGACCGGGCCACCTTGTCGTGGCAGCGCTTTGCGGTGGGAGGCAAACCATGAGTACACCGGCTTTGCCTGATCTGGTGGTGATGCAGCTGTGGCTGCATATGGGCTGGGCGCTGGTGCTGGCCGGCGGTGGTGCGGCGTTTTTGGCACGGATGTCCGTGCCCTTGATGCTGCGGCGTGTGATTGCGCTAGTGCTGGGGCTGTGGGTGCTGATGCCCGGCAACCTGTCTGCCGCCTATTGGCTGGGCCTGGCTTTTCAGGCGCCCAGTGTGTTGGGTGCGCTGGCGTGCGCGTATGTGGGCTGGGCGGCACTGTGTCCAACGGTGGCACGCGCTACGGAAACCGCAACTCGCCCTCTGCGCTGGGAGGTCGGGCTGGTGGTGTGCGGCGCGCTGTTGGGCTGGGCGTTACTGCTTGACACCTTTGCGCAGTTGCCGTCGGCCCTGTACCCGCTGGGTTTTGGGCAACCGGTATTGCTGGCCTTGTCGGTGTTGGCGGTGCTGCCGCTGCTGCAGGCGGGTGCCGTGCGACGGGTGAGTGCGTGGTTGGCGCCGGTGGCACTTCTACTGTTTGTGTTGCTGCGTCTGCCCACAGGCAATGCATTTGATGCGGTGCTGGACCCATGGCTGTGGGTTGTCTTGCATGGGGTGGCTTTGCGCTGGCTGTATTGTCACTGGAAAACCAAGGGTTAACCCTACTGTTGAACGCCACAGTAGGCGCAGAAGGGTGGGCGCCGTATCGTTGCGCCCTGTTTTGAAGTCCGTAGCGCGCCTTGGCGAGTGCCCGCTTCGGGTTCATTACATAGGCACATCAACCCCTTTCCAGAAGACCCACCATGTCATCCACTACCGGGCGCAAACCGCTCTACAAATCCCTTTACGTCCAGGTGCTCACTGCGGTGGCATTGGGCGTGTTCCTCGGCCATTTTTACCCCCAGACCGGGGCAGACATGAAGCCGCTGGGCGATGCCTTCATCAAGCTGATCAAGATGATCATCGCCCCCATCATTTTCTGCACAGTGGTGGTGGGTATTGCCGGCATGGAAGACATGAAAAAGGTCGGCAAGACCGGCGGTCTGGCGCTCTTGTACTTTGAAGTGGTGTCTACGGTGGCGCTCATCATCGGCCTGGTGGTGGTCAACTTGTTGCAGCCCGGTTCCGGCATGCATGTGGACCCCGCGTCGCTGGATACCAAGGGCATTGCGGCCTATACCGGACCCGGCAAGATGCAGGG
>RFQA01000276.1 GCA_009925925.1 Betaproteobacteria bacterium | reverse complement strand
AGCAGGCTCCGGGGTGATCGATCGGCTGAGGCAGTTGGGCCATGATGTGGTCGAAGTCGCTTTCGGGGGAAGGCCGATCGATCCCAAGTATCTCAACAAGCGAGCCGAGATGTGGTTTGAGATGCGCGAATGGCTCAAGCTCGGGGGCGCGATCCCGAACATGGTGGACCTGAAGCAAGACCTATCAGCGCCAATCTTTTGGTACGACTCCGCGGGCCGAGTCCAGCTCGAGCCCAAGGATGACATCAAGAAGCGGGGCCTGCCGTCGCCCGACCTGGGCGATGCGCTGGCTCTTACCTTCGCTCAGCCAGTGGCAAAAAAGAGCCTGATCGATCGCTTCGGTACGCGTGAGCATCGGGTCAGGGAATACGATCCATTAGAGAACTTGAGGTGAACCTATGTGCGATCCTACCGGGGGTATCTTGACCGCAGGCTTGATGATGGGAGCTGGATTTGCAGCGTCCACCGTCATTGAAGACAAGCGGCGCGAGCAAACAAATCAAATTATGCAAAGCCAGATGCAGCAGGCAGAGCAACAAGCCAAGCGTGCCGAAGAGCTCTCCAAGGCCGATGCCATCAAGCCACGCAAAGCAAAGCCTGAAGAAGCCTTGTACGGGAGGCCCGATGCTGCCGGATCAACATCTCTCACCGGTCCGATGGGAGCACAGTCAGGTCAAATCGGTACTAACACGCTCTTGGGTGCCTAAGTATGTGCAAGCCTGTTACAGATGCCGTAAACGACGCGATCACGTTTGTAACAAACGCTTTCGACTCTTTGGGCGGAAAGCCAGGCCCAGCACAACCGAATCAAGCCGTGGTAGCTGAACAGCGAGCAGCCGAGCAGAAGAGACGAGACCTGGCAAACCAGAACGCGATCCTCCCATCTAGGGCGAACGCGGCAAACGCTCTATACGGCAGCAACTTTAACCCGATCCGCGAGGGGGGCTCCCCGTCGGGGACCGCGTCTACGGGTATAACCACAAGAAGAATATCTTACCGACAGAACGCAATACCTGATCCGATGGGGACACCTGAAAACAGAGCGAGCCACCTGGTACTCGCATTGGAAAGAGATCTCAGACTACCTGCTCCCGCGTAACGGGCGATTCTTCGTCCAGGACCGCAACCGCGGGCAGCGCCGTCACAACGCGATCTACGACTCCACCGGCACCAAGGCTTTGCGCGTTCTCGCTGCCGGCATGATGGCAGGCATGACCTCGCCTGCGCGTCCCTGGTTCAAGCTCGGGACCGCAGATCCAGACCTGGCAAAGTATGCTCCGGTCAAAGTCTGGCTCAACGACGTGACCAAGATGATGCTTCACATCTTCGCCAAGTCCAACACCTATCGGGCGCTTCACTCGATCTACGAGGAGCTCGGCGCGTTCGGCACGGCTGCTTCCGTGGTCATGGATGACTACAACGACGTCATTCGCCATTACCCGCTCACGATCGGAGAGTACGCGATCGCTCAGAACTTCAGGGGCGAAGTGACAACGCTTTATCGCGAGTTCGACAAGACCGTCCACGAGCTCGTGACCGAGTTCGGTTACAAGAATTGCTCGAACACCGTGCAGAACCTTTGGGACCGCGGAAGCCTGGACAGTTGGGTCACGATCGTCCATGCGATCGAGCCCAGGGAAGATCGAGACATCTCGAAGAAGGATGCAAAGAATAAGGCTTTCAAGTCGGTCTACTTCGAGCTCGGAGCGCCTTACAACAAGATCCTGCGCGAGTCTGGCTTTGATCAGTTTCCCGCTCTGTGCCCACGCTGGGCCATTGCAGGGGGCGACATCTACGGGCACTCTCCCGCGATGGAAGCGCTTGGGGACATCAAGCAGCTTCAGCACGAGCAGTTGAGAAAAGCTCAAGGCATTGACTACAAGACCAAGCCTCCGCTCCAGGTCCCGACCTCGCTCAAGAACCGGGACATCGACTCGCTCCCAGGCGGGATCAGCTTTGTGGATTCATCCGGTCCGAATGCCGGCATCCGAACAGCATTCGAGGTGAATCTGGACCTGTCTCATCTCCTGATGGACATCCAGGACGTGCGCCAGAGGATCAGCTCGAGCTTCTACGCAGACCTGTTCCTCATGATCTCCCAGGCACCGACCTCCAACATGACCGCGACCGAAGTGGCCGAGCGCCACGAGGAGAAGCTCCTCATGCTCGGGCCTGTGCTCGAGCGCCTGCACAACGAGCTCCTGGACCCAATGATCACCATGACGTTCGAGCGGATGATCAAGACCGGCATCGTTCCGCCTCCTCCTCAGGAGCTCCAGGGTCAAGACCTAAACGTCGAGTTCGTCTCGATGCTGGCCCAGGCTCAGCGGGCGGTAGGCACCAATTCGGTCGATCGGTTCGTGGCAAACATGGGCATGGTCGCCCAGGCCAAGCCCGACGTGCTCGACAAGTTCGACTCCGACAAGTGGGCCGACATCTACTCCGAGATGCTTGGCGTAGATCCGGAGCTGATCATCTCGGACGAGAAGGTCGCGTTCATTCGCCAGCAGCGTGCCAAGCAAGCCCAGGCAGCTCAGATGGCAGCGGCAGCTCAGCAGGTCGCTGTGGCAGCCAAGGACATGAGCCAGGCGGACACCGCAAACAAAAACGGTCTGACAGACCTCATGAGCCAGTTCAGCGGGTACACGATCCCGCAAGGCGGTGGACGATGAGCTCGGGTGCTTTCTCGACCGTAGTCGATACCAGGCGCGAGCTCCCTGCTCCAATGGCGAGCAGCGCTGTGAATCAAACCATCGCGATCGGTCTGTCATCGTTTCGGTCCGCGTTTTTCAATGACCGGACCACCATGATCCGTCTGTTTACGACCGTTGATTGCTTTATCCAGCTTGGAGATAACCCGACTGCAACATCTGCAAGTTCTATTTTCTGCGCTGGAGGAATCTATCAGTTCTTTGGCGTGAAGGACGGAGAGAGGCTCGCCGTGATTGCAGCATCCGCAACCGGCACGCTTTACCTCATGGAGGTGGGGGAGTAATGCTAGGGCAGGGTGGATCTTGGGTCAATGGACCAGCAGCAGTCATAGGAGGAAAGTATGTCAGAACAACCAGATTTGTCACGATTAGCTCAGGAACAAGCGGCACGGTTGCGCTCCCACCGGGCGCTACAGTCGTCCTCGACGACTTCGGAGGCACTACTGACGCGCTTGTCTCTACTATCTCAGGTGGTAAGCCTACTTTCAACACGCCTCTCACGGCGCTTGGTTCCCCTGTTGCTACAAGTTTTAATAGCAGCGGCAACTACTCTTTTACTGGCGTACCTGCATCTTATCCCGTCGCACTGATCTACCGGGTCGAGCAAACACTTCAGAACTTTGACTCGACGAGCTCGGACATCGTCGGTACACCTAACTTCATTAGCCCGACGGTTTATTGGGGATCTATTCAAGGCAACATAGACAACCAAACTGATCTGATCGACAAAACAGTTATAAATGCAATGATTTTTGGGTGAGGTGAAAATATGAAACGAGTCCTAGATCCAAATGTTCCCGAGTACATTTTCAACGCAACCGCCGGAACAATCGACTTTAATAGCTGGTTGCTTCCTTACTATGATAAGAACCTTATTTACGCCGTTATCAATACGACTTACAACGGCGGAACGCTGATCTACACCGCAAACGGGACTGGCACTCTCGGCGGTAATATGTCCGGCGGTATTCTTGTTTTGAACTACCCGACCGCAGGGATGAACAACTCGGACATTCTGATGGTTATTGTCGATGACCCGAGTCCGTCACCTGTAACGGTCCAATCAATT
>RFQA01000275.1 GCA_009925925.1 Betaproteobacteria bacterium | reverse complement strand
TCCCACGCATCCACATAGCTCACCGGGTTGGAGCGTGCCGTTTTGCCGATGGGCGACTGGTCCACAAACACCATGTCGCTGAGCTGCTCTGCCCCCAGCAGGCTAGTGTGGGCACCCGGTGTTTCGGTGGCTTTGCCGAAGTGACGCAACAAGGCGGGGGCCAGTACGTCCTGAATCAGCGTGGACTTGCCGGAGCCCGAAACTCCGGTGACGCAGACCAAACGCTGCAGCGGAATTTCCACCGACACGTTCTTGAGGTTGTGCTCGGTCACGCCCTCCAAAATCAAGCGCGGGTTATTGGGCGCAACCATGCGCTTGAAGCCCATGCCCACCTGCTTGCGACCGCCCAGGTAGGCGCCGGTCATGGTGTCTGCCCCCTTGAGGGCCTCGGTGGTACCGTCAAATACGATCTGACCGCCCTTCTCACCCGGACCGGGTCCCATGTCAATCATGCGGTCGGCAGCCAGCATCACGGCCGGGTCATGCTCCACCACCACCAGCGTATTGCCTGCATCGCGCAAGCGCTGCATGGCCACGATGATGCGGTTCATGTCGCGCGGGTGCAGGCCGATGCTGGGCTCGTCCAGCACAAACAGTGTGTTGACCAGCGAGGTGCCCAACGCGGTGGTGAGGTTGATGCGCTGCACCTCGCCGCCACTCAGCGTGCGGCTCTGGCGGTCCAGAGTGAGGTAGCCAATGCCCACGTCACACAGGTATTTGAGGCGGGTACCGACCTCTTCAAACAAGAGCTTGAGGGTCTTGTGCTCCGCCTCAGAAGCGGTAGGCGCAGTTTTCTCCGGAGCCACATCTTCCGAACGCACAGCGGAGTCCGGTGTGCCGGAAGGGGCCGATTTGCTACTCGCAAAGCGAGTTGATGAGGCCCCTGCCGGCACGCCGGGCTCCGCCCCCCCAAAGATGCCCAAATCGGATTGCAGCGCATCAAAAAACCGCTTGAGCCGATCCAAAGGCATCAACATCAAATCGTGCAGCGACAAACCGGGCAGCGCTTCCAACTGCTCACGAGACCACTTCACGCCCTTGGGCATAAATCGCTTGGCCGGGTCCAGCGCCATGTCGGCCTGGTCCTTGGTGCCTATGCGCCACAGCAGGCTCTCGGTCTTCAAGCGCGAACCATTGCAGGTCGGGCAGGTGGTGTAGCTGCGGTATTTGGACAAGAGCACGCGAATGTGCATCTTGTAGGCCTTGGTCTCCAGGTACTCAAAGAAGCGGTCCACCCCGAACCAGTGCTGGTTCCACTTGCCGTTCCAGTTCGGTGAGCCCTTGAGTACCCAGTGCTTTTGTTCTGCAGTCAGCTTGTACCAAGGCGTGTCACGCGGGATACCGCTGGCCTCGGCGTGGCGCATCAGGTCGTCCTGGCACTCCTGCCAGGCGGGCGTCTGCATGGGCTTGACGGCACCCGCGCGCAGGGTGAGTTTGTCGTTAGGGATGACCAAGCCATAGTCCACCCCCACCACCCGCCCGAAACCACGGCAGGCGTCGCAGGCGCCCACAGCCGAGTTGAAGCTGAACATGGACGCAATCGGGTCGGTGTAGCGAATATCGCTCTGCGGGCAGTGCAAGCCGGTCGAAAAGCGCCAGACCTCAGGGACCAAATTTGCTATGGTTTCAGGAGCTACTTGCGCACTATCTACCTGGGCTACAGCCTCTTTTAATACATAAGTATTCAAACGCCCACTGCCGCGCTTCAAAGAAGTCTCAATGGCTTCCAGCACCCGCGCTTTTTCCACGCCATCGATGCGGAAGCGGTCAGCCACTACATCCAGCAGTTTGCGCACCCCATTGACGGTGGAAACCTCGCGCTCCGCCTGCACCCGGGTGAAGCCGCTGGCACTCAGCCACTGGGTTACTTCGTCAGGGGTGGCCTTGCCCGGCAGCTCTACAGGAAAGGTCAGCACCAAGCGCGGATTACCTTCGGCTGCGGCGCGCTGCAGCAGCGTGGTGTAAATCGTCTCGGGAGTGTCATGCTGCACGGGCAGCGCAGTGTCTTTGTCAAACAGGCTGCCGGCGCGGGAAAACAGGAGCTTGAGGTGGTCGTTGAGCTCCGTCATCGTGCCCACAGTCGACCGGCTCGAGCGCACCGGATTGGTCTGGTCAATCGCAATCGCGGGCGGCACGCCCTCCACCTTGTCGACGGCGGGCTTGTCCATGCGGTCCAAGAACTGGCGCGCATAGGCGCTGAAGGTTTCCACGTAGCGGCGCTGACCCTCGGCATACAACGTGTCGAACACCAGGCTGGACTTTCCCGAACCGCTGGGGCCGGTGACCACGGTCAGCTCCCCTGTGCGGATATCCAGATCAAGGTTCTTGAGATTGTGCTGTCGCGCCCCGCGAATGCGGATGGTGCCCTGGGTCATGGTGAATGCTCTCTACGATGGGGAGAGACATTCTAGGCAGGCTTGATTACCCCTTGAGTGCGCGCTCCAATTCGCGGCAAGCTTTGGTGCCTACGGCGTCCTGGATCTTGGGCAGAAGGGCCAGCAGGTCGTCGTAACCGGCAGCGGACTCGACCGACAAGTTCAGCATGAATCCTCGCAATCCAAGACCGGCAGTGAGTTTGGTGGCGATGGGTTTGGCATCGCTGTAGCGCTGCTGGGGCGTGCGGTCGCTTACCGGCTGTGCAGGCATGGCCGACTGTTCGGCCAGCCCCACGGCTTCGGCAGTAGCCACGATGGAGAGGGGCTTGGAATCGTTGGCCGGGTTCATTTCTGGCGATAGAAACCCTTGTTCAACGAGGTGCTCCAGATCCGCCTGGGTCACCCCCATACCAGCGGTGGCCGAAAGAACTTGGTCTGCCGTCTTTTGACCATCAAACAGAATAAACGCAGAGCGTTGACGGGCCGAAAACAGGGGCGACCGCTCTTTAAACGCTTTTTGTCCAACTTCCGTTTTTGTGAATTTCATGAGTGGTATTTTAGAACTGCACCCCTCGCACCCATCATGAGAAAGGGGCCCGCAGGCCCCCTCGTTTTCCCTATCCAGAAACCCTTATTTGGTTTCGCTGGCAGCAGGTGTAGCAGGCGCCGCGACCGGCGCTGAAGAGGTGGCTGCGGGCGCTGCGCTGTGCGTCGCGTCAGCACCGTGCTTCTCACCACTCATATCGATATCTCCACCCTTGCTCAGGATGTACAAGGCCAAGCCGGCAAACAACGCAAAACCCACAGCAATTTTCCACATACCACTTCTTTCAAAAAAAAAGCTCCCCGGTGCGGAGAGCCTGGAAATTGCCCCGGCTTGGAGTCCGGGGCATTAACTCACTTCACTCGCAAAAATCAGTCGTTGGCGTAGATATCAACGTCTTTGGTTTCCTTGATGAACAAGCCACCGATCACCACGGTTGCACCCGCAATGATGATGGGGTACCACAAGCCGTTGTACATGTTACCGGTCTGCGCAACGATAGCGAAGGCAGTAGTAGGCAACAAGCCACCGAACCAGCCGTTACCTATGTGGTACGGCAAGCTCATGGAGGTGTAACGGATGCGGGTCGGGAACATTTCCACCAACATGGCGGCAATAGGACCGTAGACCATAGTCACCAACAGCACCAGGTAGGTGAGGATGATCACGACCTTGACCTTGTCGAACTTGGCCATGTCAGCCTTGGCGGGGTAGCCGGCAGCCTTCAGAGCAGCGCCCAGGTTGGAACCCAACAGGGTACCCGCGGCGGTCTTCTCGTTGCTCAGGTCAGCCACAGACTTCTTGGCAGCAGCCACGGCTTTTTCGTCCACGGGGTTGGCAGCAGACAGCTCAGCCAGCTTGGCTTCGGCCTTGGCCTTGGCGGCGGC
>RFQA01000274.1 GCA_009925925.1 Betaproteobacteria bacterium | reverse complement strand
CACAGGCCCTGCCCCTCTGGTGCGGGGCTGAGCTCAAAATGCGCGTGCATGACCTGTGCAAACTTGGACACAATGGCCAAGCCCAAACCCGCCCCCTGACCGAGCCGTTCGGCATGCAGGCCGCGCACACCGCGCTGCATCAAATGCTGACGCTCTTGCGGGCTCAGCCCCGGGCCGTTGTCGGTGACCGATAGTTCTAGTGTTTGGTGGTGGGTGTCGGGCCCAGCCACAGACACCGATACGGTCACCCTACTGCCCCCTTGCGGCGCACGCCCGTAGCGCAGGGCATTGTCTAAAAGGTTGCTCAGAGCGCCTTCCATCAGGGCCAGGTTGGCCACCCACTGCACGGGCTGGTCGATGCCTTGAACGCCCAAGTCCACCCCCGCGGTGTCCGCACGCGGCAGGTAGCGCAACACGGTGTCGCGCACCACAGCGTCCACATCCACCAGCTCCAGCGGCACACCGGTGTCGGTTTCTTCGGCCAGCGCCAGGGCCAGCAGCTGCTCTACCAAGCGGTCGGCACGCAGCTCGCTGCTGGCAATGCGCTGCAACTGCTCACGCCAGACCGCGGGGTCGGGGTGCGACAGCGCATATTCCGCCGACGCTCTGATGCCCGCCAGCGGCGTGCGCAGCTCATGCGCCACATTGCCCGAAAACTCACGTTGAGCCCGCATGCTGTGGCTCAAACGGTCGAGCAAGTTGTTGATGGCCTTACCCAACCGTTCAATATTGGTGTTTTGGGCCTGCACCAGCAGGGGCCGCAAGTCGCGCGCGTCCCGGCGGTCTATGGTTTGTTGAAAGTCGTCCAATGGCTTGAGCTCCAAGCCAATGATGTGACGCAACCACAGCGCCATGAGCACCAACAAAATCAATTGCGGTGCCACCGACAGACTCACCACCTTTTCCAAAAGCGCTTGGCGGCTGCCCTTGGTTTGAGCCATCACCACCGAAAAGCCCAAAGGCTGCTCTTGCAACACACTGACCGCTCGCAACCACTGGCCTTCGTGGATGACCTCTGAGAACAGCACCTTGGCAGGGCTTTGCGGAAGCGCCGCCTTTATAGAAGCATGCCCAGCCAGCAAAGAGCCGTCCAGGCGGCGCACACTGAAGTACACCCGCTCGCTTTGGTCGAACAGGGCGGAGCCCATTTCTTGGTTGCTCAGCTCCAACGTCAGCCCCTGCGCACCCAGCACCACGCGCGATGCCATAGCCATGGCGTCGTCCAGCAAGGCGCGGTCAAAGGCCTTCGCTGCGTAAAAATAGGACACCCCCACCGTCATGGACGTCCCCAAAAGCCACGTCAGCGCCAAGGGCGTGAGGACTTGCCGCACCAGCCGCTTGCGCAAAGAGGGTTTGGGGAGGGTGTTAGCCACGGGGCACCTCAGTGATGGCGTCTGAAGGCTCAAGCAGATAACCCAAGCCGCGAAGGGTGCGTATGTGCGCCCCAGAGCCGGTCAGCTTTTTGCGCAGTCGCGAAATAAAAGCCTCCAAGGCATTGGGGGCCAACAGCTCATCAAAAGACGACAGTTTTTGAGACAGCTGGTGTTTGCTCACCACGCGCCCCACTGGGGTCATCAACTCCCACAGCACTTCAAACTCTCGGGTGGGCAACTCCAACAACTGGCCGTTTAAAGACAGTCGGCGCGCCTTGCGGTCTAGGGTCAAGTGGCCAAGTCGGGTTTCGTCGTCGGTACCAAGGGCGCGCCACGGGGGTTCTGTCGCCCCGCGCTCGGGCTTCTCGCAGCAGGGTCAACGCACTGGCCTGCTTGGCGTTGGGGCCGTCATCTGTGGGCAAGTTCAAATCCAAAAGCACCACATCAAACGCTTGTACCGCCCAAAAGTGTTGCGCGTCTTTTAAGTGCAGCGCCACATCCACACGGTGGCCCGCCTGCGTCAGGCTCAGCGACATGACCTCGCTAAGCACCAAATCGTCCTCAACCAGCAAAATTCTCATAAAGGGGGGCCTTGCACCTCGATCAACACCATAAAGCCACAAGTCTGCGGGTTAACCCGCGCAACAACCGCCGCCTGAAGTCAGGCATTGGTCAGTTGACGTTTTTCAGAATACGCACATGTTTACACATTCAAGACCAAGCTGGTGGGCCCAAATGCAGACCGCGCTGCTGGCCGCGGCATTGCTGAACAGCATCACCCCACTAATGGCGCAGTCCATAGACCCCGCCACTCAGACATCAACCGCAAGCACAACCGTCGCAACCGTCTCGCTCAGCCTAAAAGAGACTTTAAGTGCCGCGGTTCAAAACCTAGAGGTGGCCTTGGCACGCCAAAAACAAGCCGCGGCACAAGCCGATGTGGTGAGCGCAGACCGCGCACCATTGCCGGTCTTGACCAGCAAGCTCAGTCAGATGGACCTGCAAAACGGCACCGGCGCCGGCAACTGGCTGACCGAGCAGCGTGTGGACAAGTCTTTTGGCATGGACTGGACTTGGGAGCGCGGCAACAAGCGCGCCCACCGCGTGGAACAGGCGCGCCAAAACGCAGCTGCTGCCTCGGCCGACACGCAAGACGTGCGCGTGCGCCAAGTACTGCGTGCTCAGGCGGCGTTTTTTGGCTTGCTGGAAGCACAAGACCGCATCCGAGAAGTGCAAGAACTGGCGCAGTTTGCCCAAACCTTGGCCCAAAGTGCGGCGCGCCGCGTGCAGGCTGGCGACTTGTCGTCGCAAGAGTTGGAACGCATTGAAATTGAAGCGCAGCGCGCCCAAGCCGACCTGCGCATCGCTCAGCGCGAGGTGCAGCGTGCGGCGCAAACGCTGTGGCAAGCCAGTGGTGTGGCCACACCGGCCACGCAACTCAGGGCACAAGACCTCTGGCCGCAAAACCCTATGGTGGCATCCACCCCCAAGACAGACTGGTCGGCCCTGACAGACAGCCGCCCTGAAGTACGCGCTGCGCAAGCTCGCGTACTGGCGGCCCAAGCCAACACTCAGCTCAGCCAAGCCCTGCGAGCCAACGACATCACCTGGGGCGCCTCTTACGACCACTACCCCGGCACCTCTACCGCCCTACTGGAGCTGCGCTTGCAGGTGCCACTGCAATGGGGCTACAGCTACCAAGGCGAAATTGCGCGCGCCCAGTCGCAGCTGCAATACGCTCAAAACGACCTAGAAAACACCAAGCGGCAAGTGCTGTCCGAGCTGCAAACCCTGTACGACGAGGTCGCCAGCGCCAGTGAGCGCGTGCGCACTTACGACCAAGACGTTTTGCCCCGTGCTCGCCGTGTGGCCGACAAAGCCGAACTGGCCTACAGCAAAGGCGCGTTGTCACTAACCGACCTGCTCGACGCGCGGCGCGTGTTGCGCGCCACACGTCTGGAAGCCCTGGCCGCCCGTACCGAGCATGCTAAAGCCACCGAAGCTTGGCGGCTGCGCACCGACCCCACCTATTTAGCCGCCTTGTCTCAACCGTAATACCCAACCCTGACCGCTATGTACACCCATTCACACCCTCTGACATGGGCCGCTTTGGCCTGTTCTGCTTTTTTGCTGTTCGCATGCTCGGAGGCGCCGGCACCCAAGGCCCAAGCCCCGGCACCGATCGTGCAAGAGGGCCGATTGCGCTTTGTGGCCGACCACCCACAACTCAAGCTGCTGCAGGTCTACACGGTGCAGGCCGCACAACCCGTGCGGGCCGACCTGCCCGCACGGCTCATTTGGAACGAAGACCGCACCCAGCGCGTATACCCCGCCTTTAGTGGTCGGGTGTTAAGTATCAAATCAGATGTGGGTCAGAAAGTAAGCGCAGGCTCTGCTTTGGCGCTTCTGGCATCACCAGAGTTTGGGCAGGCACAAACCGAGGCGGCGCGCGCGCAGGCTGACGCCCAACTGGCTCAAAAGGGCTTGGCCCGCCAGCGCGAGCTGTTTGAGGCAGGTATCGTGGCTCGCAAAGAGCTGGATCAAGCCGAAGCCGATG
>RFQA01000273.1 GCA_009925925.1 Betaproteobacteria bacterium | reverse complement strand
TCTTGCTGGGGAAAAAGCCCGGGCACACGGCGTTGACGGTGATGTTGTACTTGCCCCATTCGGCAGCCAAGGCGCGGGTGAAGTTGATCACCGCGCCCTTGGAGGTGTTGTAGGCAATGGTTTGCATGGCCGGCGGGTTGCCGTTGAGCCCGGCAATCGAGGCCAGGTTGATGATGCGACCGGTTTTGCGCGGGATCATGCTCTTCTTAGCGATGATCTGGCTCAGCAAAAAGTAGCCCCGCACATTCAGGTTCATCACTTTGTCCCAGGCCTCCAACGGGTGGTCTTCAGCGGGGGAGCCCCAGGAGGCGCCGGCGTTATTCACCAGAATGTCTACATTGCCCAGGCGCTGCAGGGTTTCATCGGCCAGGCGTTGAATTTCGGACTCTTTGGCGCAGTCGGCAGCGACCCAACGTGCGTCGATACCCGCAGCTTGCAACTCGGCACACGCTTCTTCCAGATCTGCCGCTTTGCGCGAGCTGATCAGCACCTTGGCGCCGGCTTCGCCCAAGGCATGGGCCAGCTGCAGGCCCAAGCCGCGGGAGCCGCCGGTGATGAGCGCGGTTTTGCCGGTCAGGTCAAAGAGTTGTTGGATGGTGCGTGTCATGGTGTCTGCCCTTGGTTGTCAAAAACGTGGTCGGCATTGTGCGCAGTGCCGTGTACGCCGCCTGTCCCGGCGGCGATATGCCGTCACACCGGGGACTATTCCTCGCGCAGGCGTGAGCGGATGAATACCATCACCACGCCACCGGCTACCGCCAGGCCGCCCAGGTTGTAGAACAGCGCTGCGTCCTGCGCTTCTTGCTGGTCGATGAAATAGCCCAGCACCATGGCCAGCAGGCCGCCGTAAATCAGCGTCCAGATCAGGCGCTCCATGCGCACCAAGCGGGCGTTGGTGGTGCCGTTGTATTTCTTGAAAAATGCCATCAGAAAGCTCCTTCGGGGAATGTTGCACAAGTCAGATCCCTCGATTGCACCACACCCAACCAGGCATTGATCTTTGGCAACTCATAGTGGAAGAAGAATTTTGCGCACCCCACATGGCCCTGCGTCTCCAAGGACTCCTGCTGCGGGTCGTTGTCCAGCGCGCATCCGGCCACGTCCAGCCAAATCCAGGCAAGCACGGTGTGGCCGAAAGCTTGCATATACGGCACAGCATTGGCCAAGGCCTCGCCGGGCACGCCGGTCGACCAGGCCTTCTGGGTGGCAACGCCCACATCCTGCAGCGCGCGGGCCAGTGCCTTGGCATGGGGCGCCAGCGCGGGAATGCCGTTGCAGCGGTTGACGGTGGCCATGATGCGGTGGCTCAGCAGCGTGAGGCCTTTGCCCTCCTCCATCAGCACCTTGCGGCCCAGCAGGTCCATGGCCTGAATGCCGTGGGTACCTTCGTGGATCATGTTCAGCCGGTTGTCGCGCCAGTACTGCTCTACGGGAAAGTCACGGGTATAGCCATAGCCGCCGTGCACCTGGATCGCCAGTGAGTTGGCCTCCAGACACCACTCGCTGGGCCAACTTTTGGCAATCGGGGTCAACACTTCAAGTAACAAGCGGGCTTCTTCGGCGTCTTGTGCGGTGCCGGTGTGTTGCTCGTCAATCAGGCGGGCGCAGTACAACTCGAGGGCCAATGCACCTTCGCAATAGGCTTTTTGCGTGAGCAACATGCGCTTCACATCGGCATGCTCAATGATGCGGGTTTGCGGAGCAGCGGCGTCTTTGCCGGCACCGACTCCGCCGCTGGGCCGCCCCAAGGCGGAGTGCGCCCCCTCGGGGGGCAGCGAAGACGCGTCAGCGCGGAGCGTGGGGGCTTGTATGGGCCGCCCTTGCGGACGATTTTTGGCGTAGTCCAGCGAGGCGTAGTAGCCCGCCATACCTAGCATGGTGGCGGCAATGCCCACTCCAATCCGGGCCTCGTTCATCATGTGGAACATGCACGCCAGACCCTTGCCCGGCTGCCCCACGAGGTAACCTACGGCTCCCGCTTGGCCATCCACCGGGAACTTGCCCTCGCCAAAGTTCAGCAAGGTATTGGTCGTACCGCGCCAGCCCAGTTTGTGGTTCAGCCCGGCGAGCGCCACGTCGTTGCGCACGCCCGTCAACTCACCCTGCGCATTCACCATCTTCTTGGGAACGATAAAAAGCGAAATGCCGCGGGTGCCCG
This sequence comes from Betaproteobacteria bacterium, assembly GCA_009925925.1. Taxonomy (GTDB): domain Bacteria; phylum Pseudomonadota; class Gammaproteobacteria; order Burkholderiales; family Burkholderiaceae_C; genus Allorhodoferax. The sequence continues at coordinate 1,802 of RFQA01000273.1, read as the reverse complement.
GAACCAGCTTGCCGTCCGTATCAGGAATTTTGGCGAGCACCAGATGCACGATGTTTTCCGTGAGCTCGTGCTCGCCGCTGGAGATCCACATCTTGTTGCCACGTAGGCGGTAACGCGCGCCCAGCGGGTCAGATTCAAAGCCCTCCCCATCCGGCACTGCGCGGGTGGCCACATCACTCAGAGACGAGCCGGCCTGCGGCTCACTCAGGCACATGGTGCCGGCCCAACGGCCCGAGAACTCGTTGTGGGCGAACACCTGCTTTTGCAATTCGGTGCCGTGGGCCATCAGCAAATTCGCATTGCCCACCGACAACAAGCTGGAGCCTATGCTGACCGACGCGCAGGCAAAAAATGCATTGGCTGCGGCCTCCACGCTGTAGGGCAGCTGCATGCCACCGATGTCGTAATCTTGCGCGGCGCTCAACATGCCGGAGTCGGCATAGGCTTTGAACGCATCGTGGGTGGCCTGCGGCAAGGTGACCTTCTCACCATCAAATTGCGGCTCCTGCGTGTCCACCAGGCGGTTGAACGGCGCGTATTTCTCCCGCGCAATGCGCTCACAGGTGTCCAGCACAGCGTCAAAGGTTTCGCGGTTGTGGTCTGCAAAACGCTCACGGCTGGTAAGGCCGGTGGAGTCCAGCCAGTCGTGGAGCAGGAAATCGAGGGTGGTACGCAAGGTCATGGACGAAACCTCAAGAAAATAAAAAAGCCGGACTGCGAATTGTGCGCAGACCGGCTCGATTCAGATGGCAAAAGCTGTCGTGCGGGTTACAGCACTTCAAACACACCTGCAGCGCCCATGCCGCCGCCGATGCACATGGTCACGCAGACCTTTTTGGCACCACGGCGTTTGCCTTCGATGAGGGCATGGCCGGTCAGGCGTTGGCCGCTCATGCCGAAGGGGTGACCCACGGCAATGGCGCCGCCGTTCACGTTGAGTTTGTCGGCAGGGATGCCCAGCTTGTCGCGGCAGTAAAGCACTTGCACGGCGAACGCTTCGTTCAGTTCCCACAAATCGATGTCGTTCATGGTCAAGCCCAGGCGCTTCAGGACCTTGGGGATGGCGAACACGGGGCCGATGCCCATTTCGTCCGGTTCGCAACCAGCCACAGCAAAGCCCAGGAAGCGACCCAAAGGCTTGAGGCCTTTCTGCTCAGCCAGCTTTTCGTGCATGACGACGGTGGCACCTGCACCGTCGGAGAGCTGGCTGGCGTTACCTGCAGACACCAGGCCACCCGGCAATGCGGAGCGCAAGTCCTTGATGCCGTCATAGGTGGTACCGGCCCGTATGCCTTCGTCATCGCTCACGGTGACTTGCTTGGTCATCAGGCCCATGACCTTGTCGGCCACGCCCATGGTGACGGTGATGGGCGCGATTTCATCCTTGAACAGCCCTTTTTCCAGCGCAGCGCTGGCTTTCTGCTGGCTGGAGGCGCCGTATTCGTCCATGGCTTCGCGGCCGATGTTGTAGCGCTTGGCGACCTGCTCAGCAGTTTGCAGCATGGCCCAGTAGACCTCCGGCTTGTTCTTGACTAACCAAGGGTCTTGCAACATGTGCATATTCATTTCCTGCCCGGTGCAGGAGATCGCCTCCACGCCACCGGCCACATACACATCGCCCTCGCCGGCGATCACGCGCTGGGCAGCGGTGGCAATGGTTTGCAGGCCGGACGAGCAAAAGCGGTTGATAGTCATGCCCGACACAGTGACCGGACAGCCGGCACGCAGGGCGATCTGGCGGGCAATGTTGGCGCCGGTCGCGCCTTCAGGCGTGCCACAGCCCATGATCACGTCGTCCACCT
>RFQA01000272.1 GCA_009925925.1 Betaproteobacteria bacterium | reverse complement strand
TCCTGGCTTGTTGCCAGATCGATGACACGGTCTGCTCCGCCCGCAAGATGGCTGGCAAAGATCGCGATGATGGTGATGAACAACTCGAACGTGGCAGCAATCTGCACACCGACGATGTTGAGCGTCATGAACACCAGGTAGGCACCCAAAGCTGCCAGCTTGGGGTCCAGCGACGGGAACTGCACGTTCAGGTAGGCACCAATCGCCAATGCAATGGCGGGCGGTGCAAACACAAACTCCACCAGGGTGGCCGCTCCGGCCAAGTAGCCGCCAGTGGGGCCGAAGGCGCGTTTGCTGTAGGCGAAGGGGCCGCCGGCATGGGGAATGGCCGTGGTCAGCTCGGTGAAGCTGAAGATAAAGGTGGTGTACATCGCCGCGATAAACAGGGCGGTGACGGTGAAACCCAAAGTGCCGGCAGAGGCCCAGCCGAAACTCCAGCCGAAGTATTCGCCGGAAATCACCAGCCCGACGGCGATGCCCCAGAGCTGCAAGGTGCTGAGCACCGGCTTGAGCGCGTGGGCGCCCGATGAGGGTTGTGACGTTGACATGTGGTTCCTCCAACATGGATTGAGAAAGTGCACCCATGCACGCCGGCATGGGGTTTGCTAGCGGTGAATGTAGGCAGTCGGATGGCAAGCCGGTATCAAAAATCGGCAAACCTGCATTGCGCACCTTCACGGTGCGACTGCCTTGGTCTACATTCCGCACACATTCATCGCCCGCCCATGCAGTCGCCGCCATTTCCCACCACCGCCCTCCGTGTCATCGAAGCACGCGATGCGGACGAGCACGCCGGCAACCTCACCAACTGGGAGCAGTGCTACGACCAAACCACCCCGGGCACCTTCCACGGCTTGCTGGAGGAAATGCAATTGCCGGACATGCAGGTCTTCCGGGAAAGCACCAGCCAGGGCATGCGGCAGACCTGCTGCGTCTGGCCGGATGCCCTGTGGTTCGGCCTGCCCTACTCAGCCCAGGCTACGCGCATCAACGGCCGCACCGCAACACCTGACAGCGTGCTGGTGCGCCCGGGACACTGCGAATTCGAGCTCGTCACACCGGCGGACTACACCATCTTTGGGGTGGTGGTGCGGCAGGATGCCTTGCACGATGCCGCACAACGCATGGGCTTTGAACTCGATTGGGAACGCCTGAGCCGTGCCGAAGTGGTCCAGGCCTCACCGGCCGCGCGCCGCCAATGCCTGCACACATTGCACGCACTGTTGGCAGGCGATGCCCTATCTGCGACGGACCCGCAGCATCTGGCCCTGGACGCTTTGCTGCCATTGCTGGACACCGGCGTGGTGGACAGTGCGGTGCGCGACAGCCTGGCGCGCCGCCAGCGCATCGTCGCCAAAGCACGCGACTACCTGCTGGCCCACCATGACCAGACCATCACCGTGCCCGACCTGTGCCAGCGCCTGTTCGTGAGCCGTCGTACCCTGCAGTACTGCTTTGAAGACGTACTGGGCATGACGCCGGTGCAATACCTGCGCATCCTGCGGCTCAACGGAGCGCGCAGAGACCTGCTACGCAAACCGGACAGCGCCGTACGCGACGTGGCGGCCGACTGGAGCTTCTGGCACTTCAGCCAATTCGCCAGCGACTACCGCAAGCTTTTCGGACACAGCCCCTCCGAGGCGCGGCAGCACGGCCCGCACTGAGTCGGCGCGTAAAATCGCGGCCTTGCTTGATAACCACGAGCCGCCATGATCCGCATCACTGAACTCAAACTCCCCCTGTCTGCCCTGCCCGTCGAGGAGCGTCGCGCCTCCGATGCACCTTCGGAAACCGAGGCTGATCGCGCGCCTGTCGCCCACCCTGTAGAGGCGCTTCAACGGCTGTGCGCCCAAGCCTTGGGCATTGACGTAACGGCCATAGCGAGCCTGCAAGTTTTCAAGCGCAGCTTCGATGCGCGCAAGGTGGATTTGCTGGCGGTGTATATCGTCGACATCACGCTGGCAGATGCCTCGCTGGAAGCCGCCCTGCTGTCCCGCCACGCCGGCCACCCGCACATCGGCGCCACCCCTGACATGGCCTACCGCATGGTGGCGCAGGCCCCTGCCGACCTGCAAGAGCGCCCCGTGGTGGTGGGCTTTGGCCCTTGCGGCATGTTCGCAGCGTTGGTGCTCGCACAAATGGGCTTCAAGCCCATCGTGCTGGAGCGGGGCAAAACGGTGCGCCAACGCACCAAAGACACCTGGGGCCTGTGGCGCAAAAAGAACCTCAACCCCGAGAGCAATGTGCAGTTCGGTGAAGGAGGTGCCGGCACCTTCTCGGACGGCAAGCTCTACAGCCAGATCAAAGACCCGCGCTTTCTGGGCCGCAAGGTGATGCACGAGTTTGTGCAGCATGGCGCGCCGTCAGAGATCTTGTACGAGGCGCATCCGCACATCGGCACTTTCAAGTTGGTGAAGGTGGTGGAAGGCATCCGCGAGCAGATCATCGCGCTGGGCGGAGAGATCCGTTTTGAACAACGTGTCACGGATGTGGTGTTGGGCGAACCGCTATCAAATCAGGAGCTACTCACCCAATCGATACGGGCGCTGGTGGTCGAAAACCTTGCGGATGGCAGCCGCTACCAGCTGCCGGCCAGCCACGTGGTCATGGCGCTGGGCCACAGCTCGCGGGACACCTTTGCCATGCTCTACGAGCGCGGCGTGGCCATGCATGCCAAACCGTTTTCGGTGGGCTTCCGGATCGAGCACCCGCAAAGCGTAATTGACCGCGCGCGCTGGGGTCGCCATGCGGGGCATCCGCTCTTGGGCGCGGCGGACTACAAACTGGTACACCACGCGGCCAATGGCCGGGCGGTGTACAGCTTCTGCATGTGCCCCGGCGGCACGGTAGTGGCAGCCACCAGCGAGCCGGGGCGCGTGGTCACCAACGGCATGAGCCAGTACTCCCGCGCCGAGCGCAATGCCAACGCCGGCATGGTGGTGGGCATTGATCCGCCCGACTACCCGGACGATGAAGCAGCCATGATGCATGCCTTCGGCGAAGAAAAAGGCAAGCGCTATGCGGCAGAGGCCGCCACCATGAAGGCCAAAGACCCGAAAACAGCACACCCCATGTCAGGCATTGCCCTGCAACGGCAGCTGGAAAGCGGCGCCTACACCCTGGGCGGCGGCACCTACGAAGCGCCCGGCCAGTTGGTGGGTGACTTCATTGCGGCTAAGCCGTCCACCGAGTTCGGCAGCGTCACGCCGTCGTACAAGCCGGGTGTGAAACTCGGCGACCTTGCACCTTCATTGCCGGCCTATGCGATTGAGGCCATGCGTGAGGCACTCCCTGTTTTCGGTCGAAAGATCAAGGGTTTTGACATGGCAGACGCGGTGCTGACTGGGGTGGAGACGCGCACCTCCAGCCCCATCAAGATTCCGCGCGGTGAGGACCTGCAGTGCACCAATGTGCGCGGCCTGTACCCCGCGGGTGAAGGGGCTTCGTATGCCGGTGGGATTCTGTCGGCGGGTGTGGACGGCATCAAAGTGGCCGAGGCGTTGGCCTTGGACATGCTGAGCCAAGCGTGCACTCCCTGAGGGCCGCGGCACTTGCGTGGCCACTGTTGCGCGCGCACCCCAATCAGGTTTTTTAAGCTTTTGGGCTTCCCAGTTATCGCGGCTGGGCTTAGCATGTGCTTACAAAAAACAGGGAGGGCGCCATGCACACATTTGGCTCTTGGAAAGTCAGCACCAAGCTGGCCGCAGGCTTTGGCTTGCTTATCGCATTGCTTCTGGCCATCAGCGGCACATCCATCTACCGGATCGGCAAGATCAATGACCATGTCAACCGCATCGTGGATGAAAGTGCGGTCAAGGTGATCCTTGCCGCCCAGCTGCAACTAGGCATCAATGTGCAGGTTCGCAATTTGCGGGCTGCCGTAGTGGGGTTGGCGATAGGCAATGCGGAAGAAGCGACTTACACCCTGAGCCGGATCGCCCAAGGCCAAAAGGCCGCGGACGATGCATTTGAAAAGTTGAAGAAAACCA
>RFQA01000271.1 GCA_009925925.1 Betaproteobacteria bacterium | reverse complement strand
GGCTTCGGCTCCAAGATCTACCTGTACGCCGAAGACGTGGCTTTGACTTGGGCCTCCAAGCAAATCAACCGCAGCATCAAGTGGACTTGCGAGCGAAGCGAATCTTTCCTGACCGATGCGCACGGCCGTGATCACGTAAGCCACGCCGAAATGGCGATGGACAAGGAAGGCAAGTTCCTCGCCATGCGGGTGCACACCGACGCCAATCTGGGCGCTTATCTGTCGACCTTCTCGACCGCGGTGCCCACCATCCTGTATGCCACGCTGCTGGCCGGCCAGTACACCTGCCCGCTGATCCATGTGGAGGTGGACGCCTGGTTCACCAACACAGCTCCCGTTGACGCTTACCGCGGTGCCGGCCGCCCCGAGGCGACTTACCTGCTGGAGCGCCTGGTGACCCGCTGCGGCTGGGAGTTGGGCCTGTCCCAGGAGGAAATTCGCAAGCGCAACTTCATCAACAGCTGGCCGTATCAGACACCGGTGGCCCTGCAGTACGACGCGGGCGACTACCTCGGTTGCCTCACCAAAGCGCAAGCATTGGGCGACACCGCCGGCTTTGAAAGCCGCAAGGCAGCCAGCAAGGCCAAGGGCCTGTTGCGCGGCATCGGCTATTCCAGCTACATCGAGGCTTGCGGCCTCGCACCCAGCAACATCGCAGGTGCCTTGGGCGCTCGCGCCGGCTTGTTTGAGTGCGGTGAAGTGCGTGTGCACCCCACCGGTAGTGTGACCGTGTTCACCGGCTCCCACAGCCACGGACAGGGGCACGAAACCACCTTCGCACAGGTGGTGGCAGCGCGCCTGGGCATTGCCGTAGACGCGGTGGACATCGTGCACGGTGACACCGGCCGTGTGCCTTTCGGCATGGGCACCTATGGCTCTCGCTCCATCTCGGTGGGTGGTGCGGCCATCATGAAGGCGCTGGACAAGATCGAGACCAAGGCCAAGAAAATTGCGGCCCACTTGATGGAAGCCAGCGACGCCGATGTGGAGTTCGCTAATGGTGAGTTCACCGTCAAGGGCACCGACAAAAAGGTGACCTTCGGCCAAGTGGCGCTCACTGCCTACGTGCCCCACAACTACCCGCTGGACAAGTTGGAGCCGGGCCTGAACGAAACCGCGTTCTACGACCCCACCAACTTCACCTTCCCTAGTGGCACCTACATCTGCGAGGTCGAAATCGACCCCATGACCGGCAAGACCCGCGTGGACAAGTTCACGGCAGTCGATGACTTCGGCACCATCATCAACCCGATGATTGTGGAAGGCCAGGTGCACGGTGGTCTGGTGCAGGGTATTGGCCAGGCGCTGCTGGAAAACTGTGTGTATGACAAGGAAACGGGCCAGTTGCTGACCGGCTCCTTCATGGACTACACCATGCCCCGGGCAGACGATTTCCCTGAGTTCAAGATCGACAACATCTGCACCCCTTGCACCCACAACCCCTTGGGCACCAAGGGCTGCGGTGAGGCAGGCGCCATCGGCTCGCCGCCGGCGGTTATCAACGCGGTGCTCGATGCACTGCGCGAAGTGGGCGTCAAAGACTTTGACATGCCCGCCTCCCCCCACCGCGTGTGGGAAGCCATTCAGTCGGCCAAGGCTTAAGCACAGGAGAACCAGACCATGTACGCATTCACTCTAGAGCGTCCCTCCACCGTGCAGGAAGCGGCTGCATTGGCCGCTGGCGGCACCAAGGTGCTGGCCGGTGGGCAAACCATGTTGGCTTCCATGAAGCTGCGCTTGTCGCAACCCGGCGCCGTGGCTGACCTGTCCGGCATCAAGGAGCTGGCCGGCATCAAGCGCGAGGGCAATGCCATCGTCATCGGTGCCATGACTCGCCACCTCGATGTGGCTAACAGCGCCGAGGTCAAAGCCGCCATTCCCGGCCTGGCGGATTTGGCTGCCCACATTGGCGACAAGCAAGTCCGTGCCATGGGCACCCTGGGCGGCTCCGTGGCCAACAGCGACCCTGCGGCTTGCTACCCCAGCGCTGTACTGGCGCTGGGTGCCACCATCCACACCACCAAGCGCAAGATTGCGGCAGACGACTTCTTTGTCGGCATGTTCACTACTGCGCTGGACGAAGGCGAGCTGATCACCGCGATCAGTTTCCCCATCCCCAAACGCAGCGTGTACATGAAGTTCAACCAGCCGGCCTCGCGTTTTGCATTGGTGGGCGTGTATGTGGCGCAAACTGACAGTGGTGTGCGGGTTGCGGTAACCGGTGCCGGCCAGTGCGTGTTCCGCCACGCCGGGCTGGAGGCCGCGCTCAACCAGAGCTTTACCGTGGCCTCTGCGGCTGCCGTGAAGATCGACGCGAGTGAGCTCAACGCCGACATTCACGCAACCGCCGCCTACCGGGCCAACCTGATCAGCGTGCAAACCCAGCGCGCGGTGGCCAAGCTACTGGGCTGAGGCCCCGCAGTGCACAAGCCCCGCATTCTTGTGGATGCGGGGCTTTTTTTAACTCCAGCGCTCATGGAATATGCGCGAGCAGCTCCTGAAAACATAGCAAGAAAGTGTCCAAGATGGTGTTTCCAACGGTCGACGCCCTGATCACCGCCTTGCAGTCCTGCGGCTACTTCGCGGACCGGCGCCTGGCGACAGCCGTATTTCTGGCGCTCAAGCTGCAGCGCCCCTTGTTGCTGGAGGGCGAGCCCGGCGTGGGCAAAACCGAGTTGGCCAAGGCCTTGGCAACTGCCTTGCGGCGCGCCTTGATCCGCCTGCAGTGCTACGACGGCCTGGAGCAGCGCGAAGCCCTGTACGAATGGAACTACGCCGCTCAGCTGCTGCACATGCGTGCGGCGGAGCTGGCCCCCACGCTCGGCACTGGCGTGTCCTCGCTGCCCCCCGAGGGGGCGCTCACCGCCTTGGGGCGGCCCGGTGGCGGTTCGGCACGTATCGACGTCTTAACCATCGAGCGCGAGGTCTACCAAGAACGCTACCTGATCCGCCGCCCTCTGCTACAAGCCTTGCAGGCGCCGGCACCGGGTGCGGTGCTGTTGATCGACGAAGTGGACCGCGCCGACGAGCCCTTTGAGGCCTTTTTGCTGGAGTACCTTGGCGAGTACCAGGTCAGCATTCCAGAGATGGGCACGGTCAAGGCACAAGTAACGCCGGTCACCATTTTGACCAGCAACCGCACGCGCGAACTTAACGATGCGGTCAAGCGTCGCTGCCTGTACCACTGGCTGGACTACCCCGCGAGGGAGCGCGAGCTTGACATCATCCGCGCACAAGTGCCCGAAGCATCTGACGCACTGACTGCGCAGGTGGCAGACGTGGTGAGCCGGCTGCGCAGCCAACCCTTTGTCAGTAGTTTTCAGCGCGCACCCGGCATCGCCGAAAGCGTGGAGTGGGCAAAGGCCCTGCTTGCGCTGGACACCCTGGTGCTGGACCCCGAACTGCTGACTGACACCGCGGGCATTCTTTTCAAGCAGCGTGATGATGTGTCCGCGCTGAATCACCAGATGGCTAATCAGCTGTTAGCACCCACGGAAGGTGACGAGGGTTGACACATGCAACTCGGTGACGCGCGCCTTGGCAAGTTCAGCGACAACCTCGCGGCGTTCGGCCGCACGCTGCGCCGTGCCGGTGTGAGGGTAGACCCCGCCCGCATTGCCTTGGCTACCGAGGCAGCCCTCACCGTGGGGCTGGGGCACCGCGAAGACTTGAGCGCCGCACTGGAAGCCGTGCTCATCAGCCGCGAGCAGGACAGAGTGGTCTACCGCGAGTTGTTTGAAGCGTTTTTTCGCAACCCCAACATGGCGCACAAGCTGCTGTCGCAGCTCCTGCCCAGCGCCGAGGGCAAGGCGGAACCCAGCAAGCGCCGCCCCCGCGTGCGCGAGGCACTCTCGCCCCAACACGCCTTCGGCAAGCCTGCACAGCCCAAGCCGGAAGACGACAAGGTGGACGTGTTGGGGCGAGAGTGCCTCGCGCACGCGGGGGCGGCGCTTGCTGGGTTCCGCCTTGCCCTCGGCGCTGGGCAGGAG
>RFQA01000028.1 GCA_009925925.1 Betaproteobacteria bacterium | reverse complement strand
ACTGCGCGAGCAGCTATCAAATCAATAGCGGGAACCACTGAAGAAGAGCAAAACCCGCATCAATCCGAAAGCCAGACGGTCCCGCACCCGCTGGTGCCAGGGTCGTTTTGCATCTGCCACCAGATCCCACCTACGTGTTGACGTTTGAATGACAGCACACAAGGCTGCATCCAGTTGCTGGGCGAAATCCACGTCATGGACCACCACATTGGCTTCACGGGCTAACAAGAGACTCAAGGGGTCCAGATTGGACGAGCCGACCGTCGCCCAAATGGTATCCACCACTGCCACCTTGGCATGCAGAAATCCCGGGGTGTATTCGTACACTTCTACACCTGCCAGCACCAGCTCGCTCAACACCGGCCGAGAGGCGTGGTACTGCATAAAGTATTCGTACTGTCCTTGCACCACCACCTGTACGCGAACACCACGGCGCACCGCGTGCTTGAGCGCTCTGCGCAGGCGGGCACCCGGCAGGAAATAAGCATTGGCCAGGACAATCGCGCTACGGGCCTCCCCGATCGCTTTGAGGTAAGCCCTTTCAATGCGGGTACGGTTGCGAACGTTGTCACGCAGTACCAAAGCGGCGAAGCTACCTGCAATAGGTGTCTCCACCAAAGGCAAAGCAGCTGGCTTTGGCAGCCAGGCCAACGCGGGCCAATTCCTTCGTATCTCCCTCCAGTGCAGTCGCTCTATTTGCAGTTTGGCTTCCAAGCGTGCCCAGAATTGCACCATCGCCTGCCTGCATTGCGCCACCAAAGGGCCCCGCACCCTGACCGCATAGTCCAAACGTGCCGCTCGCAGTGGCCCATGATTCGGGTCCAGAAGGTCATCCAGAATGTTGATGCCGCCGCAAAAGGCCGACTCACCGTCGACTACGCACAACTTCCGGTGCATTCGCCGCCAGCGTCCCGGAATGAACAAGCCCAAACAACCGAGAGGGGCGTATTGATGCCAACGCACTCCACTGGCGTTCCATCGGTGTTGCCAATCCAGCGGTACATCTGGCGTGCCCACGCCATCCATCACCAGATACACGGAAACACCCCGCAATGCAGCACGTTCAAGGGCCTCTGCCACTTGAATGCCCTGTACATCGAAATGGAAGATATAGGTCTCCAAGCGGACTTCATGCTGCGCGGCATCGACAGCGCTGATCAACGCAGGGAAGTATTGCCCCCCACCCTGCAAAAGCTGCAGCTCGTGACCAGAGGCAAAAGCGGCAGACCTCAACATGCCGGCGTTTCCGCTGCCAGCTGCCATTCCGTGATCAAGGGCAGATGGTCCGACATACGCGCCCAACTCATGCCCCTGGGCGCTGTAGCACTTACAGGTGTGAGTCCTCGCGCCAGCACGTGGTCGAGTTGCACCAGCGGCAGGCGTGACGGGAAAGTGACACATGGCGTGGTCACAGGCGCCTTCAATCCGGCAGGGGCCAATTGCCGGGCCACCCAGGCGGGCAAGTCATTGAAATCGCCAGCCACCAAAAGGGGGGCGTCCGGTGGAATCTCCCGTTGAATGAACCGCGTCAGTTGTTGCAATTGACGCCCCCGCCCCGCACGGATAAGTCCCAGATGCACTACCAAAACATGCACACTCTGCCCCGCTACATCCAACTCCACATGGAGCAAACCCCGCTGTTCAAGACGGTGGTCCGACATGTCTTCATGCTGATGTTGCACCACCGGCCACTTGCTCAGCAAAGCGTTACCGTGCTCTCCATGGCGTGTGATGGCGTTGGTGCGGTAGATGGCCTCATAGCCTGCCGGGGCCAGGTAATCCGCCTGCGGAGCTTGCGGCCAATGCGGAAAATGCCGCGCCTCACGCTGGTGTAACTTTCGGACCTCCTGCAGGCACAGCACATCCGCATCCATAAGCTCCATCGCGTGGCTGAGGTTATGGATCTCCAAACGACGCAGAGGCCCCAGCCCTTGAACACCCTTGTGGATGTTGTAGGTCACCACGCGCAAAGTCTTCATGCGCGCGCCTCCTCATGGCTGGATGGCATGTGCATAAGATGCAGCACGGCCTCTGCATTGGACGGCGAAAAACACAAATCGGCCGCCTCAGCGCAAGGCAACCAGCAATAGTGAGTGTGCTCCCGAGGTGCGAGCGTTACTTCACATACTTCAGGAACGAGCAAACCAAACACTCTCTCGGTGTTGTGCGTGACTCCAGGGGCATAGCGATGCAACCAACGCGGATAAATGGTGTACACGTTCTCCAGAGCCCAGTCCGTCAAGTTGTGTTGCAGGGGGCCACCAGTTCTGCAATCCAGCCCTGTCTCCTCCCACACCTCACGGGCGGCTGTAATCGCCCAGTCCTCATCCTCAGTGTCTTTGGCGCCGGTTACCGACTGCCAGAAAGGAGGCGCGGCGGGGTCAGACTCCACCCGCCGAATCAGAAGTACCTCGCGCTGCGGGGTATGGATCACCACCAATACCGACAGGGGAATTTTGAAGCGGTTCGTCATGGGTCTCACAAAGAAAAAGGGCACTCCAAGAGTGCCCTTTCATTGTGCATGACCCTTCGAGAGTGTCTATGCGTTTCAGGCCGTTTTGGCCAAATCCACATTGCGCAAGCGGATGTGCAATTCGCGCAACTGCTTCTCGTCCACCGGGCTCGGGGCCTGGGTCAGCAAGCACTGGGCACGCTGAGTCTTGGGGAAAGCAATCACGTCACGGATGGATTCCGCGCCGGTCATCAGGGTTACGATGCGGTCCAGACCGAACGCCAAACCGCCGTGGGGTGGCGCGCCGTATTGCAAGGCATCGAGCAGGAAGCCGAACTTGAGTTGGGCTTCTTCCGGTGCGATGTTCAAGGCATCAAACACCTTCTGCTGCACGTCTGCACGGTGGATACGGACAGAACCACCGCCCATTTCCCAGCCGTTCAAGACCATGTCGTAGCCTTGGGAAATGCACTTTTCAGGCGCGGTGACCATCCAGTCCTCGTGGCCTTCTTTGGGTGCTGTAAAGGGGTGGTGCACAGCGGTGTAACGCTGGCTTTCTTCGTCGTATTCGAACATCGGGAAGTCCACCACCCACAGCGGCTTCCAGCCACCGGTGAACAGGCCGTTTTTCTTGCCGAATTCGCTGTGGCCGATCTTGATGCGCAGGGCACCGATGGCGTCGTTGACGATCTTTTCCTTGTCGGCGCCGAAGAAGATCAAGTCGCCGTTCTGGGCACCGGTGCGCTCCAGCACCGCATTCAGGGCTGCGTCGTGGATGTTCTTCACAATCGGGCTTTGCAGACCATCACGGCCCTTGGACAGGTCGTTCACGCGGATGTAGGCCAAGCCCTTGGCACCGTAGATCTTAACGAACTCGGTGTAGGCATCGATTTCGCCACGGCTGATACCACCGTTTTCGGCAGAACCACCGGGGATACGAAGGGCCACCACACGGCCCCCCTTCATGGTGGCAGCGCCGGAGAACACCTTAAAATCCACGTCCTTCATGACGTCGGTGAGTTCGGCGAATTCGAGGTTCACACGCAAGTCAGGCTTGTCAGAGCCGTACAAACGGGCCGCATCCTGGTAGGTCATGACCGGGAATTCGCCCAAGTCCACACCGATGGTGTTCTTGAACACGGTGGTGATCATGCCTTGGAACATGTCACGGATGTCCTCTTCGGTCAGGAAAGAGGTTTCGATATCGATCTGGGTGAATTCCGGCTGACGGTCTGCGCGCAAGTCTTCGTCGCGGAAGCACTTGGTAATTTGATAGTAACGATCGAAACCCGCGACCATCAGCAGCTGCTTGAACAACTGGGGCGACTGGGGCAGCGCGAAAAACTGGCCATCATGCACACGGCTGGGCACCAGGTAGTCACGCGCGCCTTCGGGCGTGCTCTTGGTCAACATCGGGGTTTCGATGTCTACAAAACCGTTGGCGTCCAAGAACTTGCGCACTTCCATGGCCACGCGGTAGCGCAGCATCAGGTTGTTTTGCATGTAGGGGCGGCGCAGATCCAACACGCGGTGGGTCAGGCGGGTGGTTTCAGACAGGTTGTCTTCGTCCAATTGGAACGGAGGAGTCACCGATTCGTTCAGCACAATCAATTCGTGGCACAACACTTCAATCTTGCCGCTCTTGAGGCTGTCATTGGTGGTGCCTTCGGGGCGCGCACGCACCAGACCCTTGATCTGCACGCAGTATTCATTGCGAATGTCTTCAGCCACCTCGAACATCTCGGCGCGGTCCGGATCGCAAACCACTTGCACGTAGCCTTCGCGGTCACGCACGTCCACAAAAATCACACCACCGTGGTCACGACGACGATTGACCCAACCACACAGAGTCACGGTTTGACCCAACAGGGCTTCGGTCACGAGACCGCAATAATGAGAACGCATAGCCATAGAGTGCTTTCAATTCGCCGCAAGATGTGCGGCGGGTTAGTAATAAGGTTATTTGGGCGCAGTGGGCGCTGTCGGGACGTGGGCAGTTGGAGCCACCGATCCCATGGAAATCACATAGGTCAGCGCCTCGTCCACGCTCATATCGAGCTCGATCACGTCTTTGCGGGGCAGCATCAAAAAGAAACCGCTGGTCGGGTTCGGCGTGGTGGGTACATAGACACTGACAAACTCGGCGCCCAAGTGCGATGCCACCTCTCCACCCGGCGTACCGGTCTGGAACCCGATGGTCCAGCTGCCCTCGCGGGGGTATTGAATCAACAAAGCGGTGCGGAAGGCATTTCCATTGCTGGAGAACAAGGTGTCTGACACCTTCTTCACGCTGTTGTAAATGGACTTGACGATGGGAATGTTGGTGAACAACTTGTCCCACTGCTTCACCCACCAGCGCCCGGCGACATTGGAGACCAATGCGCCGGTCACCAGCAATGCCGCAAACACCAGCACCACGCCAAGGCCGGGAATACCGTGCAGTCGCTCGATGGTCGGCGCTGAGGTTGTGGGAGTAATGGCAGAGACCCCGCTCAAGACCCCTGCAAATACGGCATCCAGCAAGCCAACCAACCACAGCAACACCCAAATGGTGATGGCCAGCGGCAACCAGACCATCAGGCCGGTGAGCAGGTATTTTTTGATGGGCACAGGTGCTCCGCTTCAGGTGGTGGATGACGGGGTGCTGGGCGCCGCAGGAGTTGCGGGTGCGGCCGCAGGCGCTTCAGACTTGGTTTCTGCAGGCTTGGCAGCCGTGCTGTCGCCGGTAGCTGGCGCCACGCCAGTCGCTGGAGCGCTGCCGCCTTTGAAGTCTGTCACATACCAGCCGGAGCCTTTGAGCTGAAAACCGGCGGCCGTCAGTTGTTTCTTGAAGGCAGGTGCGTGGCACTGCGGGCAATCCTGCAGCGGTGCGTCGGAGATTTTCTGCAATACATCCTTGGCAAACCCGCAGGACTCGCATTTGTAGGCGTAAATGGGCATGGAAGTAGAGCTCAGACCTGAAGTTGCAAAACCCTCAATTATAGGTGCGCCGTCAAAACAGGCGGATGCGCGCCCATAGCTGAACCAACACCAATCCCACCGAGAAGCCGATGACAACTGCCATGAGGGTTTGCAACAGGCGGTTGGTACGTTTTTGCTCTTGCAGCAGCTCCCGCATCAGCTCCTCGTTGCCACCGCCTTGGCGCTGGAGATACTGATGCAGCAGTCCCGGTAGCTCCGGCAACAATTTGGCATACCGAGGGGCTTGGGCCTTGAGTTCGTGGATCAGCTTTTGTGGACCCACCTGCTGCAGCATCCACTGCTCTAGAAAGGGCTTGGCTGTCGCCCACAAATCCAAATCAGGATCCAGATCCCTCCCTAAACCTTCGATATTGAGCAGAGTTTTTTGCAACAACACCAGCTGCGGCTGAATCTCCACGTGGAAGCGGCGGGAGGTCTGGAACAAGCGCATCAGCACGAGCCCCAACGAAATTTCTTTGAGCGGCCGGTCAAAGTAAGGCTCACACACAGCGCGGACAGCGGCTTCCAACTCATCCACCCGTGTGGCAGCGGGCACCCAGCCGGACTCTATGTGCAACTCCGCCACACGCTTGTAATCGCGGCGGAAGAAGGCCACAAAGTTCTGCGCGAGGTACTCTTTGTCCACTTCGGTCAAAGTGCCGACGATGCCGAAATCCAAAGAGATGTAGCGACCGAAGGTCTCCGGCGCGAGGCTGACCTGGATGTTACCCGGGTGCATGTCGGCGTGGAAAAACCCGTCGCGGAAGACCTGGGTGAAAAACAGTGTCACGCCATCGCGGGCCAACTTGGGTACATCGACGCCCGCCTCGCGGAGTTTGTCGATCTGGCTGATCGGAACACCATGCATGCGCTCCATGACCAGCACTTCGGTCGTGCAATAGTCCCAGAGCATCTCAGGGATCAGGACCAAATCTAGCCCCTCCATGTTTCGCCGCAGTTGTGCGGCGCTTGATGCTTCACGGACCAGATCCAGCTCATCATGCAGGTACTTGTCGAACTCGGCCACCACCTCGCGGGGTTTGAGGCGCTTGCCGTCTGCAGACAACCCTTCGACCCAACCGGCCATCATGCGCATGAGTGCCAAGTCTTTGTCGATCACACCCAGCATGTTGGGACGCAGTACCTTGACAGCGACCTCACGCTCACGGCCGGCGCGATCTTTCAGGACCGCAAAGTGCACTTGCGCAATCGACGCACTGGCCACTGGCGTACGCTCGAACGACACAAAAATCTCGGACACCGGCCTGCCCAGTGCGCGCTCGATGGTGGCGACCGCCACCTCCGAGTCGAAAGGGGGCACGCGGTCTTGCAGCTTGGCAAGTTCGTTGGCGATGTCCAGCGGCAGCAAATCCCGACGGGTGGAAAGCACCTGCCCGAACTTCACAAATATGGGCCCTAAGCGCTCCAGCGCTTCGCGCAAACGCTGCCCGCGCGGCTCATCCAGAGAACGGCCGATAGAGACAATACGGGCAATCAAGCGCAACCAGGGCTTTTGGAAGCTGGTAAGCACCAGCTCGTCCAGCCCGTATCGCAGAACGACCCAGACGATGAACAGCCCGCGGCCGAGGCGGCTCATGGAGCTTTGCCGCTGGATTCCGACGACGCAGCGCCGCGCTTGCCGACAAACTGCTGCAGGGCTTGGCCCATGGTGCGGCAGGTCTGCATCAGCATGTGCGCAGGCGCATCACCCAAGATCTTGGAGAGATCCTCCTCCACATCCCAGCGCACGTGGTCTGCCATCCAGTTCACTTCGGCTGCCAACTGCACATCGCCTTCGATGCGCACAGACGGCTTGCCACCCTGCATGACCGCTTGTGCGATCGCAAAGGGGGAGTCTTCGGTAATCGTGAGGGTCAGGTCAGGTTTGGCGTCCGGCCCTGCCAGATCCAGCAAACCGGCGGGGGTCGCCTGCACACGGAAGGTAAATTCACGCCACTGGGTGTGAATGACGCGGCCTTTCTGGCGCGCCAGCCGTTCCATGGCCTGAGGCTCCTGCTGCAGCACATGGTTGAGCAAGAGCACCACCCGGCGGTGACTTTCTTCGATGGCCCAAGCCGGCGGGGTCAGGGCGGAGGGAAAGTTCTGGAAGAGACCTTCCAGCATGGAAAAGGGGGACTGTGTTGCCATACTGAATTATGGCTCACCCCCGTGGCGGCGCGCACTGCGTGTCGCTTCGCCCTACCCCTTGCTGGGGGGCAACACCCACAGCACGGCGGAGCCGGTTCTGCGGTGTTTCTGAGTGGGGCAGGCGCGCCAGAAGCTTGCTCATCGGGGTTGGGGTTTATTGCAGGGCTTGTACACCTGCCACCAACCAACCGCTACTGCCGTTTTTGGCCTTGGTCATGTTCCAGACTTCGCGGAACGGGCTGGGTCCTGCAGACGGCTCTTCCCGGATCATGCCGGAGAACTCCACGCTGGCCATGTACTCATCAGGCAGCTCTTCAATGCCCAGCAAACGGGCATCAATCATCACCACATCGGTGTGGTTCACGCCGGCACCGGTGTGCGTCTCGCGCTCGGCCAATTGGGTCTGGATTTCGCGGGTCATGTCGTCCGTCATCATGGCGCGAAGCGCTGCCACGTCGGACCGGTCCCAAGCCGCTTGCAGAGTCACAAAATTGGCTTTAGCCGATTTGAGGAAACCCTCTGTATCAAAACCAGCCGGTACGCCCCAAGTCTGCGAGCCCATCAACGCCGAGCCGATCATGGAGCCACCTTGAGCCGCAGGCTGCGGCGCCTCGAAGGCCATGCTGCTTCGCTCCCACGGGCGGGCTGAAGCATCATTACCCACGTTCTCGGCCCGGTACTGTTTCAAGTCCTGCACCGGAGCCGGGCCAGCACCCTGGAAGGCAAACGGGGAAGCCGCCTGCGCGGCGGGTTTGCGGCTGCGCATGAACATGCCGATGAGCATCATCACACCCAGGGCCAGCAAGCCGAACATGAGCACGTTGCCGAAGGCTTCGCCCAGCCCCAGTGAGCTCGCCAGCCAGGCCAAGCCCAACCCGGCCGCGAGGCCGCCCAACATAGCACCCCAAGGACGCTTAGGCGCCTGCGCGGCGGCGGGTGCTGCCGCAGGTACCGGTTTGGCGGCTGGGTTATTCACGCTCTGACCGGGCGCAGCGGGAGATGCTGGTGCCGGACTGGCTGCTTCACGTTGTGTCACGTTACTCGACTGCTTGCCGAACGACTTGCCTCCGCCCAGGCGTCGGGCGGCTTCTGCGTCAAAGCCCGAGAGGGTCAGCGCGACTGCCAAAGCCAATGCCCAAAGTTTCATGTCTTCTCCAAAATTTGTAGTTATCTCAGCACTTGATTCCAACATGCAAGGCAGCAATGCCGCCAGTCAAATTGTGATAGTCCACATGACCGAAGCCCACTTTGTGCATCATGGTCTTTAGCTCTTGCTGGCCCGGATGCATGCGAATGGATTCCGCCAGATAGCGGTAACTTGCGTCATCTCCGGCGATCAGCTTGCCCAAACGGGGCAACACCTTGAAGGAGTACCAGTCGTACACCTTCTCCAGGGGCGGCGCCACCTTGGAAAACTCCAGTACCAACAGCTTTCCACCGGGTTTCAAGACCCGTTGCATTTCTGCCAAAGCCACGTCTTTGTGCGTCATGTTGCGCAATCCGAAGGCCACGCTGACCACATTGAAGTAGTTGTCAGGGAAGGGCAACTTCTCGGCGTCGCACACCAGCGTGGGCAACACAATGCCGGCGTCCAGCAGGCGGTTGCGACCGGTGGAGAGCATGGCCTGGTTGATATCGGTATGCACCACCTGGCCGGACTTGCCGACTTTTTTGGAAAAGGCCATGGCCAAGTCGCCGGTGCCGCCGGCAATGTCCAAGGCCTTGTCGCCCTCTTTGAGGTTGGCCACCAGCACGGTGTAGGCCTTCCAGGCGCGGTGCAAGCCGGCTGACATCAGGTCGTTCATCAGGTCGTATTTGGGGGCGACGGAGTCAAAGACTCCGCGCACATGGCGCGCCTTCTCCGACTCATCGACCGACTTGAAACCGAAATGGGTAGTACTCATAGTTTTAGTCCAAATGGGGCTCTAGCGCTCATGAAATATGCGCAAACAGCTCCTGAAATGATAGCAACCAGGTCGGTACGTCAGTGGCTGGCACAGCCGTGACCGCCCTTGGAAGTCATGACTGCATCGCGCTCAACACCCGCGGCCTTGAGCTTGTCCTCGTAATCCTGCCAAAGGCGGGCCTGCTGTGAACCCAGAAAATACAGGTAGTCCCAGGTGTAGATGCCCGTGTCATGCCCGTCGGAAAAACGGGGCTGCACCGCATAGTTACCCACCGGATCCAGCGCCTCCAGTTCCACGTCACGCTTGCCGGTTTGCAGGGTTTCCTGGCCCGGGCCATGGCCCTGCACCTCGGCAGATGGCGAGTAGACGCGCATCAGCTCAAACGGAATGCGAAATCGGGCCCCATCCGAGAAGCCCACTTCCAGCACACGGCTCTGGCCGTGCACCGTAAGGTCTTGCGGGGTCGGCGCGCCAGCGGTCAAACCTGCCATAGCGCCCCCTTACACCAGCACGCGCTCAATGCCACCGGCATTGGCGGTTTGCACGTACTCAGGCAACCATTCCTTACCCAGAATCTGGTTAGCCATTTCGACCACGATGTAGTCGGCCTCCAGCAAGCCGTTGTTCAGATCGTTGCCATAGCGGCTCAGGCCCTGCAGGCAGCTCGGGCAGCTGGTCAATATCTTGACGTTGCCTTCCGCCTTGGGCGCCTGCCCCTCGGGCGCAGTCAAGGCACGCAAAGCGGTTTCGCCCTTGCGCAACTCTTCTTCCTTGCGGAAGCGGATTTGCGTGGAGATGTCGGGGCGGGTCACGCCCAGCGTGCCGGATTCGCCGCAGCAGCGGTCATTCTTCAAAACCGCATCACCCACGAGGGCCTTGACTGTCTTCATCGGGTCCTGCAGCTTCATCGGGCTGTGACAGGGGTCGTGGTACAGATAGCCCGCACCCGCGCCCCCCTCCGGAACCAGGGTGATGCCCTTTTCCAGCAGGTACTCGTGGATGTCGATGATGCGGCTGCCGGGGAAGATTTTGTCGAACTCGTAGCCCTGCAACTGGTCGTAGCAGGTACCGCAGCTCACCACTACCGTTTTGATGTCCAGGTAGTTCAAGGTGTTAGCCACCCGGTGGAACAGCACCCGGTTGTCGGTGATCATCTTCTCGGCTTTGTCCGCCTGGCCGGAGCCGCGCTGGGGGTAACCGCAGCACAGGTAGCCCGGTGGCAGCACGGTTTGCACGCCGGCATGCCAGAGCATGGCTTGGGTGGCCAAGCCCACCTGGCTGAACAGGCGCTCCGAGCCGCACCCGGGGAAGTAGAACACCGCCTCAGTTTCTGCTGTGGTGGACTTCGGGTTGCGGATGATGGGCACGTAATCCGCATCTTCAATGTCCAGCAAGGCACGCGCCGTTTTCTTGGGCAGACCGCCGGGCATCTTTTTGTTGATGAAGTGAATCACCTGCTCTTTGATGGGTGCGGTGCCCACGGTCGCCGGCGGCTTGGCGGTTTGCTTTTTGGCGGCCAAGCGCAAGACCTGGTTGGCCAGACGTTGGGCCTTGAAGCCCACGCCCACCATGGCCGAGCGCATCAGCTTGATGGTCTCGGGGTTGGTCGCGTTCAGGAAGAACATGGCGGCCGCGTTGCCGGGGCGGAAAGACTTCTGCCCCATCTTGCGCAACAGGTTGCGCATGTTCATGGTCACATCGCCGAAATCGATCTTCACCGGGCAAGGCGATTCGCACTTGTGGCAGACCGTGCAGTGGTCGGCCACGTCCTCAAACTCTTCCCAGTGCTTCACGCTGATGCCCCGGCGGGTCTGCTCTTCGTACAGGAAAGCCTCGACCAGCAGCGAGGTCGCCAGAATCTTGTTGCGCGGGCTGTACAGCAGGTTGGCGCGCGGTACGTGGGTGGCACACACCGGTTTGCATTTGCCGCAGCGCAGGCAGTCTTTGACCGAATCGGCAATGGCGCCGATATCGCTCTGCTGCATGATCAGGGACTCGTGCCCCATCAGGCCGAACGACGGCGTATAGGCATTGGTCAAGTCCGCGTAGATGGTAGAGCCATCCGCAGTCAAATGCGGCGCAAAGGCTTCACCATCCTGCGCGGGCAGCTCCTGATTCCGTAGCAGCTTGCCTTTGTTGAAGCGGCCTTCGGGGTCCACCTTGGCTTTGTAGGCAATGAAGGGGGCCAGCTCGGCTTCGCTCAAGAACTCCAGCTTGGTGATGCCGATGCCGTGCTCGCCGGAGATCACGCCGTCCAGACTGCGGGCCAGCGCCATGATGCGTTTGACCGCACCGTGGGCGGCTTGCAGCATGTCGTAATCATCGCTGTTGACGGGAATGTTGGTGTGCACATTGCCGTCACCGGCGTGCATGTGCAGCGCCACCCAGACGCGGCCTTTGAGCACACGTTTGTGAATGGCGGTGCACTCGGCCAAGATGGCGTCAAACGCCGCACCCGTGAAGATGGCTTGCAGCGGTGCACGCAACTGGGTCTTCCAGCTGGCGCGCAGCGTGTGGTCCTGCAGCTGGGCGAACAGGGTTTCCACCCCATCCAGCCAACCTTGCCACTGGCCACGTACTTGCGCGACCAGATCCAGCGCCTGGGCCACACGGTCTTCCAGCAGTTCGGCCGACGGAATGTCGTTGGCGTCATCCGTCTTGCCCAGGGGCAAATCGCTGCGCTCAAAGAAAGTGGTCAGCGCATCGCACAGGGACAGCTTGTTTTGCAAACTCAGCTCGATGTTGATGCGCTCGATGCCGTCGGTGTACTCGGCCATGCGGGGCAGCGGGATCACCACGTCTTCGTTGATCTTGAAGGCGTTGGTGTGCTTGCTGATGGCAGCAGTGCGTTTGCGGTCCAGCCAGAATTTCTTGCGGGCCTCGGGGCTGATGGCCACAAAGCCTTCGCCGCTGCGGCCGTTGGCCAGTCGCACCACTTCGCTGGTAACACGAGCCACATCGTCGGCGTTGTCGCCGGCGATATCACCGAACAGCACCATCTTGGGGAAGCCACCGCGCTTGCTCTTGGTGGCGTAACCCACCGCTTTCAGGTAGCGGTCGTCCAAGTGCTCCAGTCCGGCCAGCAACACGCCGCTGCGCTTTTGCTCGGCGAACATGAAATCCTTGATGTCCACGATGCTGGGCACCGCGTCCTTGGCATTGCCGAAGAACTCCAGGCACACCGTGCGGGTGTGGGCAGGCATCTTGTGCACCACCCAGCGCGCGCTGGTGATCAGGCCGTCGGTTCCTTCTTTCTGGATGCCGGGCAGGCCGCTCAGGAACTTGTCGGTCACGTCTTTGCCCAGGCCTTCCTTGCGGAAGGTGGCACCGGGAATGTCGAGGCGCTCTTTGCGGATCGGCGTTTTGCCGTCGGCCTTGTAGTACTGCAGCTCGAAGCTGGCCACTTCCACGTCATGGATCTTGCCCATGTTGTGGTTGATACGGGTCACTTCCAGCCACTCGGCCTGCGGGGTCACCATGCGCCAGCTGGCCAAGTTGTCCAGGGCAGTGCCCCACAGAACGGCTTTTTTGCCGCCCGCGTTCATGGCGATGTTGCCGCCAATGCACGAGGCTTCGGCAGAAGTAGGGTCCACCGCAAACACATAACCGCCGCGCTCGGCGGCATCCGCCACCCGCTGGGTGACCACACCGGCCTCGGACCACACGGTGGCCACATCGCGGTCCAGACCGGGGAGGCGTTTCATCTCCACCTCGGTCATGGCTTCGAGCTTTTCGGTGTTGATGACCACGCTCTTCCAAGTCAGGGGAATCGCGCCGCCCGTGTAGCCGGTGCCGCCTCCACGGGGAATGATGGTTAGCCCGAGTTCGATACAGCCCTTCACCAGACCGGCCATTTCCTCTTCCGAGTCGGGGCACAGCACCACAAAGGGGTACTCCACACGCCAGTCGGTCGCATCGGTCACATGACTTACGCGTGAGAGGCCGTCAAACTTGACGTTGTCTTTGGCGGTGAGCTTGTAGAGCAGCTTCTGGGTCTTCTTGCGCAGGGCAGCCACTTCCACAAAGGCAGCGTCAAACGCTTTGACGGCTGCGCGTGCTGCCACCAGCAACTGGCCGACCATGGCGTCCCGCTCGGGGTCAGCCTCGGGAGTACGGCGCTTCTCCACCTCGGAGAGGCGGTGGTTCAAGGCATCGACCAATTGGCCGCGGCGCTTAGGGTTGTCCAGCAGGTCGTCCTGCAGGTACGGGTTGCGCTGCACCACCCAGACATCGCCCAACACTTCATAGAGCATGCGGGCCGAACGACCGGTCTGGCGCTCGCCACGCAGCTGGTTCAACAACTCCCAGCTTTGAGAACCCAGCAAACGAATCACGATTTCCCGGTCAGAGAAAGACGTGTAGTTGTACGGGATTTCACGAATGCGCTCTTGCGCGTGCGCGCCCGGCTGGGCAGCGCTGAGGAGGTGATTGAGCGAGGTGGGAGCGTTCATCAGGGTGTTTAGTTGCTGCCATAGGCCCCAAAAAGGCCTTTTTTGGTAGGTTTGTGATGGTACCGCACCGCCTATACACGGGCTTTTCTAATGGAAACCCCTGACCAATCGGTCAAAATTCTCAGGTTGTAATGAGAGTGACACATATTTGACATGCGGCGCACCTAGCATCGCCGCATTCGACATTCAGGAGGCAACCATGTCCATTACCCGCAGAGCTCTTTCCATTGCTGCCGTATCCGCGGCCGCATTCGCCATCCCTGGCATCGCCCAAGCGCAGACCGAAATTCAGTGGTGGCACTCCATGACCGCCGTGAACGGCGAATGGGTGAACGACCTGGCCAAGGAATTCAACGCCAGCCAGAAAGACTACAAAATTGTTCCCACCTTCAAGGGGACCTACGACGAATCCATGACCGCTGCGGTAGCCGCTTTCCGCGCCGGCAATGCACCCCACATCCTCCAAGTGTTTGAAGTGGGCACTGCCACCATGATGGCCAGCAAGGGAGCCGTGGTTCCCGTCGGCAAAGTCATGGCAGACGCAGGCTACAAATTCGACCCCAAGGTGTACGTGCCTGCTGTGGCCGGTTACTACACCGCGCCCAATGGCCAGATGCTGAGCTTCCCGTTCAATAGCTCCACCACCATCTTTTATTACAACAAGGACGCCTTCAAGGCAGCCGGCATCAACCCTGACCAGGCACCTGCCACGTGGGGTGATGTGGCTCTGGCAGCCGCCAAGCTCAAGGCCAGTGGCCACAAGTGCCCTATTTCGATTGCATGGCAAGGCTGGACCCAGCTGGAAAGCTTCTCTGCCTGGCACAACGTCGAGTTCGCAACCAAGCAAAACGGCCTGGCCGGTACAGACGCCCGCCTGAAGATCAATTCGCCACTGCACGTGCGCCACATTGAAAACCTGGCCAACATGGCCAAGCAAGGCTTGTTTGTGTACAAGGGCCGTGCCAACGTGCCGGAAGCCAGCTTCGTCTCCGGCGAGTGCGCCATGATGACCACATCGAGCGGCTTCTACGGCAACGTGAAGAAAAACGCCAAGTTCGCCTATGGCATTGCACCCCTGCCCTATTACAAAGACGTTCCTGGCGCACCGCAAAACACCGTCATCGGTGGCGCCAGCTTGTGGGTCATGGCCGGCAAGAAAGCGGAAGAGTACAAAGGCATTGCCAAGTTCTTCGACTTCATCTCCACGCCTGAAGTGCAGTCTGCCAGCCACAAGCGCACCGGCTACCTGCCCATCACGACTGCAGCTTTTGAGCTGACCGAAAAGTCCGGCTTCTACAAAGAAAACCCCGGTACGGATGTAGCCGTGAACCAGATGATCCGCAAAGTGACAGACAAGTCCCGCGGTATCCGTTTGGGCAATTACGTGCAGATCCGCGCGATTGAAGACGAAGAATTGGAACAAGTCTGGGCCGGCAAGAAAACTGCCAAGGAAGCTCTGGACTCCATCGTGACCCGTGGTGACGAACTGTTGGCCCGTTTCGAAAAAGCCAACAAATAAATCGTTTCTTGATTGAACGGAGTGGCCGCTGCGGTGGCCACTCCGTTTTTCTATTTCCGAAATCCCAATTTGGGTCCCCACACCTTGCATAACAACTATGGCTAACGAAAAACGGGTGGTATTCAAATCCGCGTGGCTGCCTTGGGTGCTGATTGCACCGCAGGTCATTGTCATCACGGTCTTCTTTTTCTGGCCGGCGGCTCAAGCGCTTATGCAGTCAGTGCAACAAAGCGACGCCTTCGGCACCTCTGTGGAATTTGTCGGGCTCGACAACTTCCGCAACCTCTGGAACGACGCCTCCTACCTCGCCTCCTTCAAGACCACTGCGATGTTCTCCGCATTGGTGGCCGTGTTGGGCCTGAGCATCTCGCTAATGCTGGCGATCTTTGCCGACCGCGTGGTCAAAGGCTCGGGCATTTACCGCACTTTCCTGATCTGGCCTTACGCCGTAGCCCCTGCAGTGGCCGGCGTGCTATGGCTCTTCATGTTTGCGCCCAGCATCGGCATCGTGAGTTACGGCATCCGCGCTCTTGGAGCGAGTTGGGACCCGCTGCTCAACAGCAACCACGCTATGGCGCTTATCGTCATGGCCGCCGTGTGGAAGCAGCTGTCCTACAACTTTCTGTTCTTTCTGGCGGGCTTGCAGAGCATCCCCAAGTCGCTGATTGAGGCCGCATCCATGGACGGTGCGCGCCCCTGGCGCCGGTTCTGGACCATCCAGTTCCCGTTGCTCTCCCCCACCACGTTCTTCCTGCTGGTGATTAATGTGGTGTACGCCTTCTTTGACACCTTCGCCATCGTCGATGCGGCCACCAAAGGCGGCCCCGGCAAAGACACGGCCATTCTGGTCTACAAAGTGTATTTCGACGGCTTCAAGGCCATGGACCTGGGCGGCTCGGCAGCCCAGTCGGTGGTGCTCATGGTGATCGTTATCGCATTGACGATCGTTCAATTCCGCTTTGTTGAGAAAAAGGTGAACTACTGATGGTCGAACGTCGCCCCTGGCTGGACTTTTTGTCGCACGCCATTCTCATCGTCGGGGTGCTCATCGTGGCATTCCCCATCTATATCACCTTTGTGGCCTCCACCCATACGGCAGATGCAGTGGTGCAGTCCCCCATGCCGCTGTGGCCCGGTGCCCATATGTGGGACAACTATGTCACCGCGCTCACTGGCGGGCGCGAAGGAACAGGTACGCACGCATCCGTAGGTCGCATGATGATGGTCAGCCTGATTACGGCGCTGATCATTTCCATCGGCAAGATTGCCATCTCGCTGCTGTCGGCGTTTGCCATCGTGTACTTCCGCTTTCCGGCGCGCATGTTCTTCTTCTGGGCCATTTTCATCACGCTGATGCTGCCGGTGGAAGTGCGCATAGGCCCCACCTACCAGGTGGTGGCGGATCTGGGCATGCTCAACACGTATGCCGGCCTCACGGTGCCGCTGATTGCATCGGCTACGGCCACTTTCTTGTTCCGGCAGTTTTTCCTGACCGTGCCGGATGAGCTGGTGGAGGCCGCCCGAGTGGACGGCGCAGGCCCCATGCGCTTCTTCAAAGACATTCTGGTGCCTCTGTCGGCCACCAGCATGGCGGCACTGTTTGTCATCCAGTTCATTTACGGTTGGAATCAGTACCTCTGGCCGCTGCTGGTCACCACCAAGGAGGACATGTACCCGGTGGTCATCGGCATCAAGCAAATGATTTCGGGCGGAGACGCCCAGACCGAATGGAACATCGTCATGGCCACCGCCATGCTGGCCATGCTGCCACCCGCGTTGGTGGTCATGCTCATGCAGAAGTGGTTTGTCAAAGGCCTCGTGGACACCGAAAAGTAATAGGAACAAAGATTTATGGCTTCCATCGAACTCAAGAACGTCATCAAGCGCTACGGCAGCGGCAAGTCGGCCAACCAGGTCATCCATGGCGTGAACGCCCAGATTCAGGATGGTGAATTCATCGTCATCGTCGGGCCCAGCGGCTGCGGCAAATCCACGCTCTTGCGCATGGTGGCCGGCCTGGAAGAGGTGAGCGACGGCCAGATTTCCATTGGCGGGCGGGTGGTGAACGACCTGGAACCCAGCGACCGCGACATCGCCATGGTGTTCCAGAACTACGCGCTTTACCCGCACATGAGCGTGTTCGAGAACATGGCCTACGGCCTCAAGATCGCCAATGTGCCCATGGACGAGATCAAGGCGCGCGTCGACAAGGCCGCCAAGATTCTGGAATTGGCCCCCTACCTGGAGCGCAAACCCAAAGCCCTGTCGGGTGGACAACGCCAGCGCGTAGCCATGGGCCGGGCCATCGTGCGCCAGCCCCAGGTGTTTTTGTTTGACGAGCCGCTCTCCAACCTGGACGCCAAGCTGCGCGCCCAGACCCGGCTGGAAATCCAGAAGCTGCACCGCGAGCTGGGCATCACCAGCCTGTTTGTGACCCACGACCAAGTGGAAGCCATGACGCTGGCCCAGCGCATGATCGTCATGAATGGCGGTGTGATGGAGCAGTTCGGCACGCCCGAGGAGGTCTACACCCGCCCGGCAAGCACCTTTGTGGCCAGCTTCATCGGCTCGCCACCCATGAACCTGCTCAAAAATGCGCCAGACGCCAAGCCCGGCGTCATCACCGGCATCCGCCCCGAGCACCTGGACATCACGTCGGGCGGCTGGGCCCTGCAAGTGGAAGCGGTGGAAATGCTGGGGGCTGAGCGGCTGATCTACGGCAAATGGGCACATAAACTGAACGCCGCGGATGCGGATGAGACCGTCATCATTCGCATCGAAGAGTCGGCCGCAGTGCCCTCTTTGGGCAGCACCCTGCATGTAACACCGCGCGCAGACCGCATCCACCACTTTGACGCATCTACCGGCAAACGGTTGGAGTCGGTATGAGTGCAGAGAACGTGTTCGACCTCCCCGCCTGGCCCTACCCGCGCTGGGTCGCCCACCGGGGTGCCGGCAAGCTGGCACCGGAAAATACGCTGGCCGCCTTCCGCCTAGGCGCCAGCCACGGCTACCGCATGTTCGAATGCGACGTGAAGCTGAGTACGGACAACGTACCGTTTCTGCTGCATGATGCCACCCTCACCCGCACCACTGATGCATCCAACAAGGCGCTGGCGCTAGTGGATCAAGCGCGAGTAGCTATCAAAGATGTAGCAAATGAGGCCATCGCCGGCAACCACCCCTGGGCCACATTGAGCCGGCTCGATGCCGGCGCTTGGCACAGCCGCGCTTTTGCGGGCGAGACCATTCCCACGCTGGACGGCATTGCCGCCTATTGCATCCGCAACGGCTACTTTCTGAACATCGAGATCAAGCCCACCCCGGGTACCGAACGTCACACCGGCGAAGTGGTGGCACAGCACGCCGCCCGTCTGTGGGCGGGACAGTCCGTGCCACCCCTGCTGACTTCTTTCGCGCCCGACTCACTGGAAGGCGCTCTGGACACTCAGCCTGAGTTGCCCCGTGGCCTGCTACTGGACGAACTCTGGAGCGGTTGGCTGGAAACGGCCCTGCGTCTTGGCTGCCAGGCCATTGTGTGCAAGCACACGCTCTGGGACACCAGCACCGTGACGCAAGCCAAAGCGGCCGGCATGCGCACCCTGAGCTACACGGTCAATGACGAGCCCGCTGCGCAGCGTCTGATCGATTTGGGCACGGACGGCATCATCACCGACCGGGTGGACTTGTTCAGCCCTGCCTGAGTACCCAGTCGACGGCAGAAGCCATATCCGGCACCACCACGGTGGCGGCGCTGAAGTCCTGCACTGCAGACATGACGGTGGGTATCGCCACGCAGGCCAGCCCCGCCGCAATCGCCGAGGCGACGCCGTGCTCAGTGTCCTCAAAGGCCACTGCTTCATGGGCCTGCAAGCCCGTCTTCTCCAAGGCGAGCAGGTAGCACTCGGGTGCTGGCTTGCTGTGAACGACTTCGTCCGCAGATATCACGAACTCAAACTCCGGCGCCAGCGCGTGCGAGCGCAATGTCGCAGCAATGGCGAACATACGTGCCCCGGTCACCACGCCCTTGCGCAGGCCAGCTGCCTGCAGACGGGCCAGCGATTCGCGTACGCCGGGCATCAGCGGGAAGGCGTGGGTTGCAAGGTATTCGGCCGTCATGCCGTTTTTGGTGTCCGTCAGTTCGGCGGCGTCCGGGGCCAGCGCATAGCGCTTCTTGATGTCATGTCCATTGGTGATAGCGGGCACGCCCGAGAAGTCCGTCATGAACAACTCCACGGGAATCTGCACACCGTAGGGCTGCAGCACCTGATTCCAAATCGCGTGGTGCACCGCTTCAGATTCGACCAGAGTGCCGTCGTGATCAAACAGAACGGCTTTGAAACGTGAGGGCATAAAGTTCCAAAATTTGCGTGCCAGGGTCAGCGGCGCATGGCCCACCACTGGCTGACAGCACAGGCCAGCACCATGGCGGCGTAGCTGGCCATCTTGCCGTCACGCCCGAAGAATACAAGCCCGCCTACCAATGCCCCTAGACCCGCTACAAAATTAATAGCTGCCTGCGCAGAAAGAGTGCGCGCTACCGGCACTTTTCTATACAAAAGCGGCGCCAGAATCGCCAGCAACAGCCCGACCACCAAGGCAGGAGCCGCAAAATTCAACAGGTGGTTCAGTAAATCGAGTGGGCCCATAGCGGTCATTGCAAAGGCCAATCGAGGCTTTGGCGGGGTGAGTAGACGCTGGATTTTATAATCGTCATCTAAACATATGGCAGTCTGGGCATTAGGCATCAACCACACCACCGCACCGCTGGATATGCGGGGCCGGTTTGCGTTCGCCAGTGACCAGATCGCGCCGCAGCTCCACGGGCTGCGCCAGAGCATGGCCCGCCCCCCGGAGGCGGCCATTGTCTCCACCTGCAACCGCACCGAAATCTACTGCGCAGGCGATGAAGCCGCGCTGGACCACACCCTCGCCTGGCTGGCCCAAAGCGGCGGCATATCTGCCAACGAACTACGCTCCCACACTTACCGTCTGGAAGACCAGGAAGCCGCCCGCCATGCTTTCCGCGTCGCCAGTGGCCTCGACAGCATGGTGCTGGGCGAGCCGCAGATTTTGGGACAGCTCAAAGATGCGGTGCGCGCAGCCGACGAAGCTGGCGCTTTGGGCACCACGCTCTCCCAGCTTTTCCAACGCTCGTTCGCAGTGGCCAAAGAGGTGCGCACTTCCACCGAGATCGGCGCGCACAGCATCAGCATGGCCGCTGCAGCGGTGCGTCTGGCCGGCAATTTGTTTGAAGACCTGGCCAAGGTGAAGGTGCTGTTTGTGGGTGCGGGCGAAATGATTGAGCTCTGTGCCACGCACTTTGCGGCCAAGAACCCCAAGGCCATCGCCATTGCCAATCGCACGCTGGAGCGGGGCGAAAAACTGGCCAGCCGCTTCGGCGGCGAGGTCATGCGTCTGGCCGACTTGCCTGAGCGGCTACACGAATTTGATGCGGTCATCAGCTGCACCGCCAGCACCCTACCCATCATCGGCTTGGGCGCCGTGGAGCGCGCACTGAAAAAACGCAAGCACCGCCCCATGTTTATGGTCGACCTGGCCGTGCCGCGCGACATTGAACCCGAAGTCAAAGCGCTGGGAGATGTGTACCTCTACACCGTGGACGACCTGGCAGGCGTGGTGCAAACGGCGCAGGCCAACCGCCAGGCCGCCGTAGCCCAAGCCGAAGCCATTGTGGACGCCGGGGTGCAAAGCTTTATGCACTGGGTGGACCAGCGCAGCGCCGTGCCCCTGATCCAGCAGCTCAACGCCCAAGCCGAAGAATGGCGCGCCGCAGAACTCACCCGCGCCCGCAAAATGTTGGCCAAGGGCGAAGATGTGGACGCGGTGCTCGAAAGCTTGGCCCGCGGCCTGAGCCAGAAGATGCTGCATGGCGCCATGGCTGAGTTGCACGCCGGGGACGCTGCAGCGCGTGAACGGGCGGGCAACGCGATTTCGCACTTTTTCTTGCGGAACAAGCGTTAGCTGCGCTCCTTTTTAGGGGAATCCCACTCTCCCCCAGCCCCTCTCGCCCCGCCGATTGAGCGGGGAGCTTTAACAGCCACATTTTGCTTTTTCGCTTCGACGAGGCCTTTACCGGCGTTGCGATGTTCACCACCAGAATTTCTTACCCATGAAACCGTTTCTCCGCCAACAGCTTGCCAAGTACAAAGACCGCCAAGGGGAGCTGGAGTTTTTGCTTTCGCGTGAAGACATCATGAAAGACATGGAGCAGTTCCTCAAGCTGTCACGCGAGCACACCGATGTGGCGGCGGTAGCGGGGCGTTGGGAGCGCTTTCAGCAGCGCGAGGCTGATCTGGCCACCGGGCAGGACATGCTGAGTGATGCGGCGGGTGACGAAGACATGCTGGCCATGGCGCAAGAAGAAATTGACGGTGCCACTGCCGAGATGGCCCAGTTAGAGGCCGAGCTGCAGCGCATGTTGCTGCCCAAGGACCCGGACGATGCGCGCCCTGCGTTCGTGGAAATCCGAGCCGGTACGGGCGGTGACGAATCCGCCCTGTTTGCCGGTGACCTGGCCCGCATGTACACCCGGTATTGCGACAGCATCGGTCTGAAAACGGAAATTGCCAGTGCCTCGGAAAGCGAGCTGGGCGGCTACAAGGAAGTGGTGTTACGCATTGAAGGCAGCACCCAGACCAGCAGCGGCAGTTGCGGCGCCTACGGCATGTTGAAGTTTGAAAGCGGAGGCCACCGCGTGCAGCGTGTGCCGGCGACTGAAACCCAAGGCCGCATCCACACCAGCGCGTGCACGATTGCCGTGCTGGCTGAGCAGGACGAGGTGGAGGCCGCCAAGATCAACCCCTCGGACCTGAGGATCGACACCTACCGCGCCAGCGGTGCCGGTGGCCAGCACATCAACAAGACAGACTCGGCGGTGCGTATCACGCACATCCCGACCGGCATCGTGGCCGAATGCCAGGACGGTCGCAGCCAGCACAGCAACAAAGCCCAGGCCCTGAAAGTGCTGACCGCCCGCATCCATGAAAAGGAGCGTTCCGAGCGAGCCGCCAAAGACGCAGCCGAGCGAAAGAGTCTGGTGGGCAGTGGCGACCGCAGCGACCGCATCCGCACGTACAACTACCCGCAGGGCCGCTTGACCGACCACCGCATCAACCTGACGCTCTACAAGCTGGACCGAGCCATGGAAGGCGACCTGGGCGACGTGATTGAAGCCTTGCAAGCCCACGAAGCGGCTCAGCAGCTGGCGGCGCTGGAAAACAGTTTGAATTGAGTTGCTTTTTGGGTGGAGTTGGGTCGGCTGGACGCTTTGCTCCGTGTCCCCCGCCCGCTTTGCGGGCTCCTCCTTGACCTGCGCAAAACGCCCAGCCGTCCCAACTCCCGGTGCATGCTCATACGCCTCCGAGGAGCACGGAGCAAAGCGCGCTGCCGCCCAAACGCTAGAACGAGCACCAATGCCTCCAGCCTCCAGCGATCTTCAGAGCTTGAACACTCCCACCACCTGCACCAAGTCATTGGCCTGACTCTTCAAGCTGCTGGCCGCGGCTGCCATCTCTTCCACCAAGGCTGCGTTTTGCTGTGTCGCCTGGTCCATCGAAGTCACAGCCTCACCCACCTGCGCTACACCGGCACTTTGCTCATTGCTGGCGGCGCTGATCTCGCCCATGATGTCAGTCACTCGCCGGATGCTGCTCACCACTTCGGTCATGGTTTCACCGGCCTTGTCGACCAAAGCAGTGCCCTGCTCCACGCGCTCGACGCTGGCGTTGATCAGGCTCTTGATTTCTTTGGCGGCCTCTGCACTGCGGCCTGCGAGAGAACGGACTTCGCTGGCCACCACCGCAAAGCCACGCCCCTGCTCCCCGGCACGGGCAGCCTCCACAGCAGCGTTCAGCGCGAGAATGTTCGTTTGGAAGGCAATGCCGTCGATCACGCTGATGATGTCGCTGATCTTGCGGCTGGCTTCGTTGATGCCTTTCATGGTATCTACCACCTGTCCCACCACTTCGCCGCCTTGCACCGCCACCGTTGAAGCGCTCATGGCCAGTTGATTAGCTTGGCGTGCGTTGTCGGCGTTTTGCTTGACCGTGCTGTTGAGCTCTTCCATGCTGGCCGCGGTTTCCTCCAGCGAGCTGGCTTGGTGCTCGGTACGGGCACTCAAGTCATTGTTGCCTTGGGCGATCTCGGCGCTGGCGTTGGCCACGCTGTCGGCGCTGCTGCGCACTTGCGCCAACACCCCATGGATTTTGGCGACGAACTGGTTAAATCCATTACCGATCGCGGCCAGCTCGTCATTGCCGTGCACGGCGATTTTGGTGCGCAAGTCCGCATCCCCGCTGGATACATCGGCCATCGCGCTGCTCAGGGCCCGCAGGGGCTGCATGAGCCGCGACACTACCGCAACCAGAATGACCGCCGTAGCCAGGGCACACACCAATGCGGCACCCAAGGTGTAGAAGGTCAGCTGGCGCGACGATGCGGTTGCCACACTTTGAGGAAAACTCATACGCACCGCCCAGGGCGCCGCGTCCGGATGAATCACCAAGGGCTGCAACAAGTGAATCACTTTGCTGCTGTCCGTGTACTCGTAAATCTGCCCCTTCTGCACCGCCTCCAAACCGGCTGCGGGGATGTCCTCGGCCTTTTTGTTGATCAGCGCCGCATCGGGGTTGGTCGCATACAAGCCGCCGTTCGAGATCAACACCAGGCTACCGCCATTCATGACCTTCACTTCCGCCAGGATGGTGTTCAGCTGTGTGAGCGCGAAGTCCGCACTGGCAACACCTTGAAACTTGCCTTCCACCAGAATGGGCGCCACCAGCGATGCCATCAGCACATCTTTGCCTTCAATCGGGTAGATGTAGGGTTCGGTGAAAAACACCTTGCTGGTTTTCTTGGGAATGTCGTACCAATCATTGGCCCCCCGGCGCGGGGTCGAACACGATGGGGTCTACATGGAAGCCGCCACCGGCCTTGCGGGTCCAGTAGGGCATGTGGCGTCCGGTTGCATCGTAAAGCGGCGCTTTGCCTGCGAACTCGGCATCTTTGCCGTCCAGCGCATTGGGCTCCCAAGTGACGGCGGCACCCACAAAGTCCGGGGAGCTCATCAGGGTAGATTTGGTGATCTCGTCAATTTGCGGACGTTGCAAGGGCAAGCCAGCCGCCTTGGTAGTGGTCATGGCGCCGGACAGTGCCATCACGGAATACAGATTGGCCTTGATCCTCGATTGCA
Organism: Betaproteobacteria bacterium; assembly: GCA_009925925.1. Lineage (GTDB taxonomy): Bacteria > Pseudomonadota > Gammaproteobacteria > Burkholderiales > Burkholderiaceae_C > Allorhodoferax. The sequence goes on along the minus strand of RFQA01000028.1, from coordinate 1,291 downwards.
AGGCCCCCGCCGCTTCGCGGGCAGACGTGCGGGCCAGCTCCATGGTTGCAGCTTCTGCGGTGGAACTGCTTTTGAAGCCGATCACAGTGGCCGTGATGGCCAGACTGGCGACCACGAGGGCGGTAGCCGCGACACAAATCTTGGCGTTGAGCGACAAGCCACTCAGGCGTGCAGGTGGCGCGGACGAACCGGAGGACAATACAAGGCTCATTTTGAGAACACTCCAACGAAACGGCGCCTCGCCAACGCCTGCTCCAGCCAAGATCGGCCTTATCTATTTGTGGATTCACTGTACTTTATTTAGGTCGAAAGCGCAGCGGGAAATAAGCGGTCTTTCAACCATTTCGTGCATTCATCCATACAAAATATGCGCGAGCAGCTATCAATTTAAGAGCAATCATGCCCACCATTGCGCAAGCGATTTCTCAGCTCCAAAGCCAGGGGCTGGACCTGACAGACAGTCGGCTGCTGCTTTTGCATGCAGTCGGGCAGGCCCGGGCGGGGCGGGCCTGGCTGCTGGCACATGACACCGACCTTCTGAGTGAGCAAGCGCTCATCACGCTGACACGGCTGGCAAATCGACGGCTGGCAGGCGAACCCGTCGCCTACCTGGTTGGCCACAAAGAGTTTTACGGGCTGAACCTGCAGGTCAGCGCCGATGTATTGGTACCCCGCCCTGACACCGAGACGCTTGTGGAGTGGGCACTGGAAACCCTGGAGCCCACCCACCATGCCCGGGTGATGGACCTGGGCACCGGCAGCGGTGCGATTGCGCTGGCCCTCAAGGCCACGCGGCCGGAATTGCAGGTGGAAGCCGTGGACTTCAGCCACGCAGCACTGGCTGTGGCGCAAGGCAATGCGCAACGTCTGGGGTTGAAGGTGGCTTTTGGCCAGGGCTCTTGGCTTAGCAGCGCAGAAGGCAAGTTCCAGGTCATTGTGTCCAACCCACCCTACATTCGCGAAGACGACGAACACCTGCCTGCTCTGCGCTTCGAGCCTCGGCAAGCCCTGACCGCAGGTGCCGATGGGCTGGATGACATACGCACCATCATCCGCCAGGCCCCGGAGCACCTGCTTGCCGGCGGCTGGCTGCTGTTCGAGCACGGGTATGACCAAGCGGGTTATGTTCGCGGCCTCTTGGCTTCTGCGGGCTTCTGCGACGTGCAGAGCCGCCGCGATCTGGCGGGTATTGAGCGCTGCAGCGGCGGTCGATGGCCGGCATCTTTTCAGTAAGAAATTAGCCCCTAGCTCCCATAGATAGTGCGCTAGCAGCTCCTGAATTCATAGCATT
>RFQA01000270.1 GCA_009925925.1 Betaproteobacteria bacterium | reverse complement strand
CTGCCTGATGCAGGCCGGCAGCGAGATGCTCCACCATCACCGCCAAGTCACCCCAGCTCAGTGATTGCCAGATGCCGTATTCCTTTTCGCGCATGGCAGCGGCCTGCGGGCGCTGACTCGCGTGCTGCAGCAGGAGCTGCGGAAATGTCGTGTGCGTACCCATTGCGTGTCACCTCGTTATGCCCGCTGCATGCTTGGCGCGGACTTTGGTATGGGGCGAATGGTAGGACGGCGTTTGACGTCAGGTTGTCGTTTGGACGACAATTAAGACGAATCTCGGTAGGTGTTTTCCCTTCGCTGAACGGCAACTTACACGCGGGTTACTTGAAGCTTTCACCATGCCCCACACACGCACTGCACACGCCTCTGACGCCACGCTGCACCAGCGTCGTCGCCCCTTGACCGACGCTGAGTTGGACGCCATCCCATGGCTGCATTTGCTGGCCTCCACCGACCGCGAACGCGCCGTCGATGACCTGCGCATTGCAGAGGCGGCACCGGGCGAATACATGTGCCGCATGGGGCGCCCGGTGACCTACTGGTTCGGGGTGATTGATGGCCTGTTGAAGATGAGCAGCGACAACGCCGAAGGCCAGACCATGACCTTCACCGGTGTGCCGCCCGGTGGCTGGTTCGGAGAGGGAACTGCCCTCAAGCGCGAGACCTACCGCTACAACATACAGGCTCTGCGCAAGAGCCTGGTCGCCGGTTTGCATGTGGATACCTTTCATTGGCTGCTGGACCACTCGATTGCTTTCAACCGCTTTGTGATGAACCAGCTCAATGAGCGCCTGGGTCAGTTCATCGCTGCACGCGAAATCGACCGCATGACCAACCCCGACATCCGTGTCGCCCGCAGTCTGGCCTCGTTGTTCAACCCCGTGCTTTACCCCGGCGTGGGTGAGGTGCTGCGCATCACCCAGCAGGAGCTGGCGTACCTGGCCGGTCTCTCGCGCCAACGGGTCAATGAAGCACTCAACGCCCTGGAGGCACAAGGCTTCATCAAGGTGGAATACGGCGGACTGCGTGTTTTGGATTTACAAGCCTTGCGCTCCAAAGTATTCACCCGCCAGCTGCCCTGATGCCCCTCCTCTAAGATACGAGCCAACAACAGGGAACCACTATGCTGACAAGCGAAGAGCTGGAGGCACGCAGGCAGCACTTCCGCTTGCTGGAACGCATCAGCCTGCCGATCTGGGTGTTCGACATCGACAAGAGCCGCGTGCACTGGGCCAATGATGCGGCGCTCACCCTCTGGCGCGCACCGGAACTGCAGGAGCTGTGCAACCGCGATATGGGGACGGACATGTCCGCCTCGGTTGCCAAACGGCTCCGGCAATACCAGAGCGACTTTGTGCAGCACGGCGCCAGCTTCAGCGAGCAGTGGACCATCTACCCCGCCGGCGTGCCGGTGTCCATGAACATGCAGCTCAGCGGCATCCGCCTGACAGACGGGCGCATGGCCATGCTGTGCGAAAGCCGCATCATTGAACCGGACCGCCCCGAGGCGCTGCGCTCGGTGGAAGCCCTGCTGCACACCGATGTGATGATCACGCTCTATGACCGGGAAGGCGTGGTGCTCTACCGCAACCCGGCTGCGCGCGAATCGGTGCCCAACCTCAACATGCGCATGGCCGAGCGCTTTCAGGACATCGAAGCGCTGGAGCGCATGTTGGCCATGCTGGAACTGCACGGTGAAGCCACACTGACACTGCCCGCCCACACCACCCGCAACCTGCGCTGGCACGAGGTGTCGGTGCGCCTGTGCCGCGATGCGGTGACCGGGCGCGACGCCGTGCTCATGAGCGAAGTCGATGTCACCGCCATCAAGCATGCGCAAGACCACTCGCAGTACCTCGCCCGGCACGACTCCCTCACGGGCCTGCCCAATCGCAGCCATGTGATGCAGCGCTTTGCCGACACCTTGCGTGACATGGGAGAAGGCGCTACCGAGGCTGCACTGATCTACATCGACCTCGATCACTTCAAGGACATCAACGACACCCTGGGCCACGCGGCGGGTGACGCCCTGCTGGTGCAGGTAGCCGAGCGCCTACGGGCCATCACCCGCAGCAGCGACATGGTGGCCCGGCTAGGTGGAGATGAATTCCTCATCCTGATGGTGTCCCACAACATCCGTGAAGAAGTCGACCTGGTACGCAGGCGCCTGAGCAGCACGGTCGCGCAACCCATTCAACTCCATGGTGCGGAAGTCATCGTCACACCCAGCATAGGGGTGAGTTTTTACCCCGAGCACGGCAAGGAACTGGACACCCTGCTTCGCAATGCCGACCTCGCCATGTACAGCGCCAAAGAGAGCGGCCGCAACGCCCTCAACATCTTCGAGTCGCCCATGGCGCAGCGCGTGCAACAGCGCCTGGAGCTGGAAACAGAACTCCGCCACGCTCTGGCGCGACAGGAGTTCGAGCTGCACTACCAGCCGCGCGTAGACGTGGCCACCGGCCAGGTGCGCGGGGCGGAAGCGCTGATCCGCTGGAACCATCCGCAGCGCGGGCTGGTAGGGCCGGACGCCTTTATTCCGACCTGCGAGAGCACGGGCATGATCAACACCTTGGGCGACTGGGTGTTTGAGCAGGCTGCGCGGCAGCAAGTGCAATGGGCCCGTGAAGGCTTAGACCTGAAGATCTCCGTCAACCTCTCGCCCCGCCAGTTCCGGGACCCGGAGCTGCTGAACCGCTTGGCCCGCATCGTCACCGCCACTGCGGCGCAGCCCGCGCGGCTGGAGCTGGAGCTCACCGAGTCCATGCTGCTCGGAGTGGCGCCCCACACCCACGAAACGCTGAACGATTTGCGGCGCATGGGCTTCTCCATCAGCGTGGACGACTTCGGCACTGGCTACTCCAACCTGGCCTACCTGAACCGTTTTCCGATTCAAGTGCTGAAGGTGGACAAAACTTTTGTGCAGGACATCGAGGCCAACCGCCCGGTGGCTGAGCTCATCGTGTCCATGTGCCGGCTGATGCAACTGCACATCGTGGCTGAGGGGGTGGAAACCCCGGCCCAACTGGAGTGGGTGCAGACCCAGGGCATCGGGCAATACCAAGGTTATCTGTTTGCAAAACCCTTGCCCGCGACTGCTTTTGTAGAGCGAGTACGGGGATAGCCATAAGCCAACAGTCCGGGAATGAGAAAATACAGGCCATGACAAACACGACTGAACGCCCCGCCCTGCCCGACCACCTGTCCATCGACCCCCGTAGCCCCCACCATGTGGCTGCGGTGTTCGAGCACGACATCGGCATCCGCTTCAACGACAAAGAGCGCATGGACGTGGAGGAATACTGCGTCAGCGAAGGCTGGATCAAAGTGCCCGCCGGCAAGACGGTGGACCGCAAAGGCAAGCCCCTGCTGATCAAGCTCAAGGGCAAAGTTGAAGCCTTTTACCGCTAACGCAACCACCGCTTGGTGATGGGCCCTCAAGACCGGGATGGGGACGCTGCAGCGCCCCGCCAGATCGGGCTGATTCCGCTCATCATTTTTTGGTGTGTGGTGATGGGCCTACTCTATGCCGGCATGAGCCTCTACCTGCAGCCCAAAAAGGCCCAAGTGCTGGCCAATGGCGACCTGATCATCCCGCGCGCCTTGGACGGACATTTCTACACCCTAGGCCGCATTCAGGGCGTGGAAGTCACGTTTCTGGTGGATACCGGTGCGTCGCTGGTCACGGTGAGCGAAGCGTTTGCGCGCAAGGCCGGGCTGACCGGTGGCACCCCCACCACTTTCCGCACCGCCAACGGGGACCGCTCCGGGCGCGTGGTCGAGGGGGCGAGCCTTTCCATCGGTCCGGTGGACGCGCGCAACATCAAAATTGGTGTGGGCCTGCACGGAGGGGCGGACGACGAAGCGCTCCTGGGACAGTCCTTCCTGTCCAAGTTCGACATCACGCTCAACAAAGACCACATGGTCCTCAAACCCCGCTAATGCTGGCCTGCCGGGCCATTTAGTAGCAAAATCTGCCTCTAGCGCTCATGGAATGTGCGCGAGCAGCTC
>RFQA01000269.1 GCA_009925925.1 Betaproteobacteria bacterium | reverse complement strand
AGACCCGCGCCCAGTTGATCGAATTGACGGTGCCGATGCGGTGCCGCGTCTTGAACGGCAGGTCATTGCTCACCGCCTTGACGATGTCCTGGCAGTCGTCGAACACGCCCTTGACCGCGATGTTGACGATGTTCGGATCCTGCAGGCTAAACATCTGCGCAGTCTGGAAGCGACTCATCTTACCGTGCGGGCTGAGCATGAAGACGCGCACGCCGCGCTTGCCGCGCATCGCGTATTCGGCGCTGGAACCCGTGTCGCCGCTGGTCGCCCCCAGGATATTGAGCGACTCGCCGGTCTTGGCCAGCGCGTACTCGAACAGGTTGCCGAGCAGCTGCATCGCCATGTCCTTAAAGGCGAGCGTCGGGCCGTTGGAAAGCTCCAGCAGGTGCAGACCCGGCTCGAGCGTGTAGAGCGGCGTGATCTGGCGGGTGTCGGAGCCACTCACCGAGTTGCAATAGACCGCCGGCGTGTAGGTCTTTCGCAGCAGCGCGCGCAGATCGTCGGCCGGGATGTCGGTGATGAAGCGCGACAGCACGGCAAAGGCCAAATCAGCGTAGTCGAGGCCGCGCATCGCCTCGAGTTCGGTCTGGCTGAACCGCGGATAAGCGGTCGGCATCGCCAAACCGCCGTCGATCATCAAGCCACCGAGCAGGGTGTCGGTGAACGAGAGTGCCGGCGACTGGCCGCGGGTGGAGACGTAACGGGCGCTGGAGGTGCTCATAGTGGTCTGGTCCTAGCCAGACGGGGCGGCGGCGTCACCCGGTTTCTCGCCTTGCGCGGGAGGAAATTGTCGGGCGGGCGGCGTGCGAGCTCGTTTGCGACAATTTCGTGCTGATTTCCGAGGGCTCGCTTGCGCGAAACCGCAGTGGCGGACGGCCCTGCGACCATCGTCCCCGCTGGCGTCCAAGCGCCGGACGGTCCATGTGATCAGACATGAGAAGACGCGATCCTGATCCGGCTGGGCTTGGTCGCCGGCGGCGTGGCCGTAGAGATCGTTGACCTCCTTGAAGCGGTTCAGGTCGATCGCCAGCAGGGCCAGGCTTTCGCCCAGAATGTCCCAGCGGGGCAGGTTGACAAATTTCTGGAACGCATCGTTGATGTAAACAATGGGCTGGTGTTCCATCTTGCCGTTGGTAATGAACACGGCGTTGTGGCTGCTTGCCAGTGCACGTTCGTACAGTTCGGAGGTTTCCTGGGCAGCCCGCTCGTCGGTCAGGTCGCGCACGATGCAGGCGTAGCGCAGGGTCTTGTCGTTTTTGACCTCACCCAGACAAATTTCCACCGGGAACAAAGTCCCGTCCGCACGGGTGCCCATGAAGTCGTGGCGCGTAACCCGGCTAATGCTGAGAATGTGCTCCATGCCCTGGCCGAACATCTCGTGCAAGGCCTGCTCATTCAGGCCGGGCACGCAGCATTCGATAGTCTGGCCCAAAAGTTCTTCCTCAGAGCGACCGAACATGCTGGAGGCAGCCGGATTAGTGGTGGTGACACGGCCGAATTCATCCAGCCCGATGATGGCTTCGGCCGCTGTGTTCACAATGGCCTGCACGCGGTTCACTTGCAAGGCCATGCCACGGCTGGCCTGGTTGATGGCCGCTTGCAGTTGGCCCACCTCCACGCTGGCTTTGGGCAGGTTGACCTCGTCGCCCATGCGCAGGGGAATCTGGGCGGCAAACTCGGTGAGCTCACGTACCGGTGCCAAAGCCTTGCGGATGATGATGTGCAGACACAGCATGACGACACCGGTCAGGATCAGAGCCATCCAGAATGACTGCAACCACAGGCGTTGCAGCTCGGCGTCTCGGTCCTCCAGGCTGTAGTCCACCCGCACCCAGACGTTGTTGAGCGTGTTCTCTTTGTCGACTTCCTGCCAGGCAACGAAGTGGTCGCTCTCGAGTCCACCTTCAGGCAACCCGCTGGCCACAAGGCTGGCGCCGAGGTGCTTGCCGGTGTCCACATGCACGCCATCGGGGGCGCGGCTCACTTCCATGAGGTTGGTGCCATCCGGCTTGTAAATGCTGATGCGGTCAATGCCGGGGAGTTGCACGGCATCAATGGCATTGGCCTGCAAGGCATTGAGCCGCTCGGCCACCAGCGCTGCTGCGCTGCTGCCGGCCACCATGCGCGCGACCGACGTGGCATTGGTCTGCGCGACCCGCAGTGTCTCGCCGGCAATGCGGTGGTAGGTGTAGGCGCTGTACACCACAGTCAACAACACCATGACGGCCAGAGTAGCCCCCATGATGATGGTGCCGATGCTGAAGGGCGCCGTCATGTGACGGCGGACCTTGGGCCACCAATGCGTAAGACTCATGGCGTAGCGCCCTTTGCTTAGGGAACCAGGCGGTCTACGGTGTCAAGCAGCTCGATCGGGCTGAACGGTTTGACCAGGTAGGCATCGCATCCTGCCTCGTGGCCACGCTCTATGTCCGTCTTCTGGCCACGTGCTGTGAGCAGAATTACCTTGGTGTTGCTTGCCAGTGCGGGGTCGCCTTTAACTTTTTCACACACCTGGTAGCCGTCCAATGCGCCGGGCATCATCACGTCGAGCAGAATGAGCTGGGGGCGCAGTTTCTGGGCCACGATCCATGCGGTCTCGCCATTGTCGGCTTCATAGAGGTCGAAGTCCTCGCTCTCCATGGTCATCATGATGAGTTTGCGGATGTCGGGCTGGTCATCCACGATCAGGGCTTTGCGTTTCATGTTGCGTCTTCCTTCTTGCGACGTTGCATCAACTGGGCGAGGTCTGCGGCATAGCGCTGGGCCTGTTCCATATCCAAATTGGCTTGTCCGCGCTGGGGTGCGCCGGTGGGGAATTCGATCATCACGCGGGTGTCTTCACCATCCACTATCGACATGCGCATATTCCCACCGTGCAGCCCGACAATGCGGTTCACCAGCGGCAGCCCCAGGCGGCCGTTGGCCTGGGTGGGGCTGCGGGCGGCGAACAGGTCACGGGTTTCAATGCCTTTGTCTTCAGGGGCAATGGCCCCTTGGTTGCGCACACTGATGAGCACATGTTCACCGGTCAGGGTGTAACTGATCTGCACCGCGCAAGCCACGCCGCCTTTGACTTCGCGGCGTGAGTGGGTGAGGGCGTTATCAAAGCATTCAAACAGGGCGCGCTTGATCAGGCGGGCGTTGCCGTAAATGGGAGGTAGGGTGCCATTGGGCGGCTTGACCTCAAAGCGCACTTTAGACTGCACTGCCTTGGGTTTGAGGTCCTCCAGGGTTTGGGTGACCAGGGCTCCCAAGTCCATGCGGTCGTCCATCATCATGGCCTCTTCGCCGAACACGGCCAGCAAGTCCGCCAAGCGGCGCAGGCGTTCTTTGAGTTCGTCAGCCGCAAGTTCCAGGCGGTTGCCTTCTTCGCTTTCGGGCAATGAGCCCAGCATGCCGGTCAGCTTGCGCATGGGCGGGCCGACTTCGTCTTGCAAGAGTTCAATGATTTGGTCCAGGCCCATGCGGCTTTGCACGCCGGGGCCTGCGTGGGCCTCTTCTTTTTCTTCAGGCAGCGCGACAAAGGCAATATCCAGCCCCGAGGGGCCTGCCATGAATTGCCCTTTGAGCTTCTTGCCGTCTGCCACACCCACTTCAGCGGCATAGGGCAGTTTGACCCGGCCCAGTGTGATGGCCTGAGCCAGATTCTTGATAACGACGCGCCCGCTCATCGCTTCGACAGGTTTGCCCGGATGCAAGCGGGCTGCACGGTTGGCAAAGGTTGCCACGCCGTTGACACCGAACGTAATCATGGGCAGCGGCATCGCGTCAAAGAGCGCGTTCACCGACGGTTGATGGAAGTTGGTTGCCATGGTCAAGGTCTCTTTAGTCAGACTTGTTTTTCGCTAATGTATCAAATTTATTAAAAAATACAAGAAAAATAAAAATAAACGTTTCGCCCATTTTTGCCGATCATGAATCCGATCAGCAAGCCGTCACTTTACGAGATTGTTGTTTTTTTATGTTTTAAATATTTATACCAATTTAGTTGTATTTGGCGTATTATTGGATATCTTTCG
>RFQA01000268.1 GCA_009925925.1 Betaproteobacteria bacterium | reverse complement strand
GATCAATCACCGCCTCAAGCTCTTCGTATTCCACTTCCACAGCCTCTACGCCGTCGGCAGTGCAATAGCGGTCTTCGCCAATCACCACCGCCACTTCCTGCATCTGGAAGTGCACTTTCTCATCGGCCAGCACGGCTTGTACGTCGCCGGCCAACGTGGGCATCCAGTGCAGTTTGAGCGGCTTCAAATCTTCTGCAGTCAGCACGGCAATCACACCCGGAATTTTCAGTGCGGCTTCTTTGTTGATGCGCTTGATGCGGGCGTGGGCCACAGGCGCACGCACGATGTCCATGTGCAGCATGCCGGGCAGTTTCATGTCGTCCACGTAGTTGCCCTTGCCCTGGATGAATCGGGCATCTTCCTTGCGCAGGCGGGACTCGCCCATGCCCATCAGGGCTTTTTCGCGGTCACTCAAAGGTGCATTCATGAATGTCTCCTAATTTTTCTACGGAGGGCTTCAGGCCGTGACCGCTGGTTGTTGTTGAAGGTTCTTGGCGGCAAGCAACACAGCCTTGACGATATTCTGGTAACCGGTGCAGCGGCACAGGTTGCCCGACATGCCATGGCGCACTTCTTCGGGCGTCGGGTTGGGGTTGTCTTGCAGGAAGCGGTAGGCGCGCATCAGCATGCCGGGTGTGCAAAAACCGCACTGCAAGCCGTGCTCTCTGTAAAACGCATCTTGAATGGCATGCAGAACGCCGCCATTCGCCAGGCCTTCCACCGTTTTGATGTCGCTACCTTCACATTGGACTGTCAGGTGTGTACAGGATTTGACTGACTGACCATCAATGTCTACCGTGCATGCGCCACAGTGGCTGGTCTCGCAGCCAATGTGCGCGCCTGTCAGGCTCATTTTTTCTCGCAAAAAGTGGATCAACAAGGTTCGCGGTTCGACGGCTTCTTCTACTTTTTTGCCGTTCAGGCTGAGGGAAACGATTTTTTTGCTCATCGGGTCGTACTCCGTTAAATCGGGTTCTACTTTGGATTAACTGCAGCGCGCTGCGGCTGCAGAAATAGCGCGCTTGGTCATCTCACCCGCCATGGCCGTTTTGTATTCGGCATCACCCCGCAGGTCTTCGGCCGGTTCACAGATGGAACGCACAGCATGGGCTGCGGCCTCCAAGCTTGCCGCATTAATGGACTTACCGATGAGTGCGGACTCAGCCTCGCGGGCTCGCAGTGCGGTGGGCGCAACGTTGGTCAGGCCAATGCTGGCGTGGCTGACCACACCAGCACTCATGCGAAGCACCACCGCGGCTCCCGCAGTCGCCCAGTCGCCGGTTTTACGTTTGAGTTTTTGATAAGCGCTGCCCGTTCCAGCGGCGAATGACGCTATCAAAATCGCAGTGAGAATTTCGTTCTCGGCCAACGCTGTCATGTAAGTCCCGTGGAAGAAATCGACCGCCTTGACCTGGCGCTCCCCGTTGGGGCCCTGTAATACAAAAGTGGCATCTAGTGCCATCGCGATGGCGGGATGATCATTGCCAGGATCACCATGGGCGATGTCGCCACCAATCGTTCCGCGGTTGCGCACCTGAGGGTCAGCGATCAACTTGGCGGCCTCAGGCAACAGGGGGAGTTTTTCGTTGAGCAGTTTTGAGGCAATCAATTCGTTTTCGCTGGTCATAGCGCCGATGCGAATCACTCCTCCTTGCTCAGTGATGCCGCGCAATTCAGGAATACGGTTGATATCAATCAGCGCGCCCGGCGCCGCAAATCGCAGCTTCATCATGGGCAGCAGGCTATGCCCCCCCGCCAAGAGCTTGGCTTCGTCGCCCAGCGACGAAAGCAAGCCAATAGCTTCACTCACGGTTTTGGGGGCATGGTAATCAAATGCGGGTGGAATCATGTCGTCTCCTCTTTTATTGGGAACACCAAACTTTCACCACTCAAACCATAACGACGCCCTTTGCTACGCGGGAATCAAACCAATCAAACGCTTGGTTCAGTGCACGAGCCGCCGGTAAATTCGCACGAACGATGTGCTTGCTTCAGACCTTTGCAGAAATCGCATCGGTCAATCCCAGTTGGTCCATCAGGCGCGCAACGCTGGAACGCGAAACCGGAATCTCCACCGGCGTGGAACCCATCATGCGCAGGGTCATACGGCCGTCATCCCGCACAATCTCGTCGACTTGGCTCAGGTTAACGATGTAGCTGCGATGCACCCGCAAGAAGCAGTGAGGATCCAGTCGGCTCTCCAGATCGCCAATGGTCAGATTGCAAAACTGACCGCCTTGTGCCGTATGCACCCAGGTGTAGTGGCCCTCGCTGCGAATGAACGACACGCTTTGTACATCCACCAACAGAACCCGGTTTTGCTTGACCGTAGGAATTTTTCTAAACTGCCGCTTGACGACTTCCTGGCCTTTGGCCCCGGGCGCGTCATCGACCTCTTGGCTCACCACCTCGGTAATGTCATAAAAAACCAAGGTGTAACCAGTGGCCGCACCCAGCTCGTCAGAGAGTTTGGAGACCTTGATCAGCAGCACCCGCTCCGGTATGTTGATCATCATCGCCATCGGGGGTGCGTTATTCACCGGGCACTCGGCTTGACCCAGCAAAAACTTGACTTTGGGTCGCGCAGCCTCCGGATGGAAGTCGGTCACGATCTTCCCAAAAGGCATCTTTTCCTGCACCGGCAGACAGCGTCTGGCGTAGTCGTTCATCCCCAGCACACGGATGTTCGAGTCCAAGTGGACCACGCCCACATCGAAACGCTCTAATAGATAGAGCCAGGAATTGACCTTGGCGTTTGTTTGCTTTTGGGAAGTGTCTGCATGACTACAGGTTTTCATCGGGCGTCTCAAGGCTGAATGTTCAAAATGGTTGGACGACCAAACTAACTCGTGCCACTTAAAGGACACTCATGCAACCTCGGCGCGCTTCGTTCACCCGACAGCCAAAAAATCGAGATGCTGGGTAAAGTGCGGGCTGTCAGGTCGTCAGACTGCAATGCCGCGCAAGCGTCGCTCAGTTGCGACTCATGGTATCGGTACAAATGATTGTTGCCACGGGGTTTACCCCCGATGCAAGAAGCAATAGACAGGTAGCGGATTGTTGAAATGTTAAAACTGCAAACACAAGCCCATTGGCTGGCGCGGGGGGTTGGCACAGCGACCTTCACGCCCATTTTGTTATTGTTTTTGGTGGCATTCACACTGCAAGGCGTGGATCAGGCGGCACAGCGCGGCACCAGTTCATCGCTGCTCGTGACGCTGCTATCCCTTGTCGCGGTGGCTGTCGGCTGCATGGCACTGAGCTGGGTTCGCCCGCAACGCGCGGGCCTTTCGCCGCCGCATGTCATGTTGTCACTGGGTTTTGGCGGCATGTTGCTGGGCTTGGCTTATGACCTGCTGCATGCGGGTCCGGCACAGCTGGAGAGCTTGTGCACGCAATCGGCAGGTATGGACTTGGTACAGAGTTTTCAACTCCATCTGGCATATCTGCCCGGCATGCATACCGGCATGCTGATCGGTGGGCTCCTTGCGATCCCGAGCCTGCGTGCCCTGCGTACCAATTGCGGTGTGTATTTATGTTCCATGTTTGCCCAGAACTTCATGTGCTCCGCATGGATGCTGCTGGGCATGAACCTTGGGGCTATTTGGCTGGTGCGCGTGCAGGCTGAGGGTGGAGTGTCGTCCTTGCCGGGCATGCTGGGCGGCATGTTTGTGGGCATGACATGGGGAATGGTCGTCAGCGTAGCGCTGTATCGCAGCTACTTTGCCCTTCGAAATCGCAACTAAATTCACTGCAAAGAGGGCTTTGCCTCCAGCCAGCAACACAACGTGCACAGGCTTCAGTCACGAAGGCTACGTATTGCCAACCTTGCCGGCTTCAAGCGCATGGGAAGTCCAAGAATCATAGTTGCTCAGGTCGATCGGTCTTGAAGAGCCGGACGATAGGAACCAGCGTACTTCGTAAGGACGTTCCGGATAGAGCTGCGGGGCCTTGGAGCTAGGATCTGATTCGTACGTACCCCGGTGACTCTAGGAGATCATTGACTTCATGGCAGCCGTGGCCGTGGGTCCTCGTCTCGATGCTCTTGC
>RFQA01000267.1 GCA_009925925.1 Betaproteobacteria bacterium | reverse complement strand
TTGCGCGCGTCTGGCATTGTGGTGCACAGTGTCTGGCAAAGCACTTTGTTTGAGGCGGAGGACCTTCCCTTCGCGGTGGCCGATCTGCCGGGCGTGTTTACCCGTTTTCGTAACGAGGTCGAGCGGGTCAAAGTTCCATTCCGCATCCCTTTGCCGGCTCCCGTGAATGTGACGGGCTATGACCTCGCTTCCGACGCTGAGTCATTCGTCGAAGACTTTGTGGATGGGGTAGTTGCAAGTAAATTTGTGGCCGATCCCCGCAGTGCATTTCAGTGGCGCGCTGGATCTTCAGGATCCAACGACGAAGTTCTGCATCTTGATGAGGTGCTGGCGGGCAGTGGCGGTGGTCATGCGTATCTGCAACGCTATCTGGAGTCCGGCAGGGTGGCGCATTACAAGGCGACGCGCAATGGCCTTACTGGCATGGCCTACTCCAGCAAATGGTCGCCGTGGTTGGCGCTGGGGGCAGTGTCAGCCCCGGAGTTAATGGCTGCCCTCAAAGCGCATGAAAGAGAGCATGGCACCACGGATGGCAGCTATTGGTTATGGTTTGAGCTGCTATGGCGGGACTATTTCCGTTGGCTGCATTTGCAATACGGTGCCGACCTCTATCGCCCGAAGGGCTTGCTGGAGGCTGCGAAGTCAGATCGGGTGCCACACCACCGGCGCTCATTCACCTTGTGGACACAAGGGCGCACCGGTTGCGACTTGGTGGATGCGGGCATGTGTGAGTTGGCTTGTAGCGGGTACTTGTCGAACCGGATGCGGCAGGTGGTGGCCAGCTTCCTGATTTATGAACTGGGTTGCGATTGGCGCGCTGGCGCGGCGTGGTTCGAGTCGCAGTTGCTGGATTTTGATGTGTATTCCAACCAGGGGAACTGGCTGTATATCGCCGGTTTGGGCACAGACCCTCGTGGGGGGCGTCGCTTTAACGTGGCCAAGCAAACGGCTGACCATGACCCCGATGGCGCCTACCGTGCTTTGTGGAGTGCCGGGTCATGAGTGCACCAGAGGCATCTGCCCACACCGTTCGCCTGATTCTGGGGGATCAGCTCAATCCGCAACACAGCTGGTTTGCAGCCATTGACCCGCAAGTGGTGTACTTGATGATGGAAGTCCGCCAGGAGACGGACTATGTGCTTCACCACGCCCAAAAAGTCATCGCTATCTTTGCCGCCATGCGCGCCATGGCCGCCAAGCTCAGGGCGGATGGCCATCGAGTGCACTACATCTCGATAACTGAGCCGGAAAGTGAAAACGCGTTGGTGGAAAACATCGCGAAGTTAGTCCAATCATTGGCTGCAACGCATTTTGAATACCAGGAGCCGGATGAGTGGCGTCTGGACGCATTGCTCCGTGAATACGCCGCCATGGCCGAAGCCTCCGGCACCCATGCCAGCCGCATGGTATCGAGCGAGCATTTTTTTACCGGACGGCTGGAGACGAAGCAGATATTCAAACCCGGTAAGCGCTGGCTCATGGAAACCATGTACCGCCAGATGCGCGTACGCCACCGGGTGTTGCTGGACTCTGATGGCGGGCCTGAGGGCGGCCAGTGGAACTTCGATGCGGAAAATCGAAAAGCTTGGAAAGGCGATCCCGTTGAGCCGATCGATTTCAGGCCCAACCATGACCACGGCTTACTTTGGAAAGAGATTCAGGCGGCGGGGGTTAATACCTTTGGTCTTCCGGCGGCGAACGCTATCCGCTGGCCCGTGGACCGAGTTGAGGCACTGCAGCAATTGGAGGCGTTCACCGCCCATGCACTGCAGCATTTCGGTGACTACCAGGATGCCATGAGCCGGGAAGCCAAAAGGCTGTTTCACTCGATGCTGTCCTTTGCGCTGAACACCAAAATGCTGTCGCCGCGTGAAGTGGTAGGGCGTGTGGAGTCAGCTTGGCGATCCGGTGGGGTGCCTCTCCCTGCGGCCGAAGGGTTTATCAGGCAGATACTCGGTTGGCGTGAGTACGTACGCGGCGTGTATTGGGCGCAGATGCCGGGGTACGAATCCAACAATTTTCTGGAACACAGTGCCGATTTGCCCGAGTGGTTCTGGACGGGCAAGACGCAGATGGCCTGCATGTCCGCCGCCATCACCCAGTCCCTGGAAATGGCCCATGCCCACCACATACAAAGGCTCATGGTCATCGGCAACTTTGGGTTGCTGGCAGGCTTGAATCCAGAGGCTTTGCACGCGTGGTACTTGGGCATCTACATCGATGCCTTTGAGTGGGTAGAGTTGCCCAATACGGTCGGGATGAGCCAGTTCGCGGACGGTGGTGGACTGGCCACCAAACCCTATGTGTCCAGCGCGGCTTACATCGACAGGATGAGTGACTACTGTTCCGGTTGCCGCTACGACAAAAAGCTCAAAACCGGCCCGGAAGCTTGTCCGTTCAATGCACTCTATTGGGAGTTTTACGAGCGACACACGCCCAAGCTAGGACACAACGCCCGCATCGGAATGGCCTACCAACAGCTGAAGAAAATGGACCCGTCGGTCAAGCAGAGCCTGATGGAAAAGGCCCGCGAACTCCGGGCAGACCTGAACCGGCTTTAGTCGCTTCTCTTATTGGAGCTTGTCCATCCGGCTGTCCAAGGGGCTCACAAACGAATTCAATTCCCAACCGGAAGCGAGGCGGCTTTCCTGAAACTCTCCGCTGGAGAGGGGGGTGAATCCGGAGGTACTGCCCTCAGCGGACTTGCTCTGGCGCCTGCGAGTCACTGCGGCTTGTAAATGTTCGCGAACGTTTTGAAAACGTGTATCCAGCTGTTTGTCGTTCGCGACCATTGCAGCATGCTCACCCAGAAACGCTGTGCGGATTTGTGTCAGGTGGGGGAGGTTGTCCGGGTCTACTACCCAGTAGCGCACATTGCATTGCTCCAGAAGGGTGTGCTTAAGGGTCTGGTTCCCTAGCGATAAGCCGCCGGCGCCCGGCACATCGACACAGCCGATGACTTTGCCGTCCAGCCCACATACGGTGAAGGTGCAGTAGACACCATTGAGCAGCTTGTACCAGTGGGTGGCTTCTGTTTGCCGGGAGGGGACCGTATACCGGGTCACTGGCAGTTTGACCAGCACCTGCTGGTCAAACATCACTTTGGTCAGCCAGAGCCACACTTTGCGCTCCCGGCTATTGACCATGGGGCGCACCTTGAGTGGCCAGACAGACGGGATCCGGCGCCGTTGCCTCTGCAGGTAACGGTTACGCCAATAGGCGGCCGCGATGCCGACTGTCAACCCGCCCAAAAAATAAAGGAACATGACTTCACCCTGAATGTGAGGCTTTCTGCGAAGCCTTTAATGCTTGCAAAAGTTTATCCGTCTTTTGCAATCCCCGCTATCGGTCCGAGAGAGGGGGGGGAGTGGGTGAGCTAGGCTATTGACGAGCAGATTCAGCTAGCTTTGGTAAATATGTTCAACTTCGGCCCGGTGCGATAGCAGCACACTGACCAGCATGGGGTCAAAATGGGTGCCGGCTCCTTGGCGCAGGTAGTCCAGAGCCGTGCTGAGCTCCCACGCGGGTTTGTAGCTGCTGGGGCTCACCAGCGAGTCAAGCACGTCTGCGATCGCCGAAATGCGCCCCACGAGGCTGATGGCGTCCCCTCTGAGACCGGCGGGGTAGCCGCCGCCGTCCCAGCGTTCGTGGTGCTCACTGGCGATGAGGGCACCAAGTGCGTGCACCCGGGAGGCGGAACGCGAGAGCAGCAGGTGCCCCTCACTGGAATGGGTGCGCATGACGTTCCATTCTTCATCTGTCAGCGGCCCGGCTTTGGTCAGTATCTGGTCGGGGATGCAGGCTTTGCCGACATCGTGCAGGGTGGCAGCGGTGCGGATCAGTTCTGCTTCCGCTTCATTGCTGCCAGTGAGCTTGGCTAACAATGCGGCAATGGCTCCCACCCGCTCCAGGTGCCGGGACGATGCGCTGTCACGCCGCTCGATGGCGTTACCCAACACCGAAATGGTGTCCCTTTGGGTGCTTTCGGTTTCTTCCCGTAGCAACAGGCTGTCATACGTAATGGCGACATTGCGGGAGAAAAGCTCCAGCAATTCACGGGCTTGGGTATCAATGGGGTCCGGAAACTCCATGTAAATGAGGCTCTCACTG
>RFQA01000266.1 GCA_009925925.1 Betaproteobacteria bacterium | reverse complement strand
TCCAATTGAAAACGTCCGCTCTTATGCCAGAGCCAGGTGTCAGTGTAGGTGACACGACCCATACGCACCGGCGCGGGGTAGGGGGCTGCCGCGCGGACCGAGCGTTCGATGTCGGCCATGACTTCCGGGGCGTGGCTGGGCGCGCGCATCCAGCGGATGTCGGTCACTTGCCCCATGCGGTCAATATCCACCTGCAAGACACCGACTGCGTAGAGCAGTGGGGGCATTTTCCCGCTGTAGATGCGGTTGGAATTTTTGGCATACAGGTGGCTTGCTGCGTCACGGCGGTAATCCCTCGGGGTCGCCGCTTGGGACAGGAGCGCGGGCTGTGGCTCGGGCTTGGCTGCCACCGGGGGCGGAGCCACGGGGGGCGCCACTACGACGGGCGCCGGCACTGGTGTGGGCTGCGGAGCCGGCTTGTTGACACTGCAGGCGCTGATGGCAGCCAGCAGCGCCAAGCTGATAGACAGGCGGGTGTTGCTCCAACGGGCGGCAACGGGTGCGGTGGCAGGGTTGGTCATGGCGTGTCTCCTTGTTTTTTCGCGCCGGTGTACTGTGCCGCAAATTATGCGGTTCCTGTCGGGCTCCGGCACAGAAAAGGTATCCGTTTGTGAGCAGCCTTCAAGCTCTCTTGAGAGCCCTGGATCGGGGGCCTGCGGTGCTCGTCACCGTGTTGGCGACCCGCGGCTCCGTGCCTCGGGATGCCGGTGCATGGCTTTCGGTGTCAGCTGACGGCTTTGTGGGAACCATCGGTGGCGGTCGATTGGAACTGGACGCCCTGGCGTTGGCCGGAGAGATGCTGACATCTCATCAAGCGGGCCGGGACATCCCCGCTATCGAGCGGCGTTTTTCTTTGGGCCCCAGCCTGGGGCAATGCTGCGGCGGTGAGGTGCATCTACGCTTTGAGCTGGTGCAGTCGGCCGATGCGCCTGCCCTGCGCGAACGCTTGGCCCCCCGGCACTGGCCCTTGGGTTTGTTCGGGGGGGGGCACGTGGGCCAGGCCTTGGTGCAGGTCATGGAGCGTCTGCCTTTTGACGTGACGTGGGTGGACAGCCGGGACGGCGTATTTCCAGAGTCTGTACCTGCGAATGTGCGCTGTGAGCACTCCGATCCGGTGCAAGCAGCGGTCGCTGATTTGCCGCCGGGCGCCCGTGTACTGATCATGAGTTTCAGCCATGCGGAAGACCTGGACATCGTGGCCGCCTGTTTGACCCGCCAGCGAGCCCGGGGAGACTTGCCCTACGTGGGCTTGATCGGCAGTCATACCAAATGGGCAACTTTCAGCCGTCGCTTGGCCGAGCGTGGCTTTACCGAGGCGGAGCTGGCGCATGTCACCTGCCCTATCGGTGTGCCGGTGGTCAAGGACAAACGGCCTGAAATCATTGCGGTCGCGGTGGCGGCCCAACTCTTGCAAGTAACGGACGACACGGTGCCCATCCCGGCCCCTGGCGCTGCCGGTTGATTGGACTATTGAGGAGAACTCCGGATGGAAAGCTATGTACTGGACTGGGCGAACCTATTGCTGCGTTGGGTGCACGTCATCACCGCCATTGCGTGGATCGGTTCGTCGTTTTACTTTGTGTTTCTCGACAGCAGCCTGACCCCGCCGGAAGATGAAGACCTGAAAAAGCAGGGCGTCAGCGGCGAGTTGTGGGCAGTGCACGGAGGCGGTTTCTACCACCCCGTTAAATTTGCCGGCGCGCCCCCCAAACTGCCGGGGAATTTGCACTGGTTTTACTGGGAAAGTTACAGCACTTGGCTTACCGGCTTTTCGCTGTTCACCATCTCCTACCTGTGGAGCGCGGGCACCTACCTGATCGACAAGTCGGTCATGGCGTGGCACCCGCACGAAGCGATTGCCGTTGCGCTGTCGTTTCTGGTGGTGTTCTGGTTGGCGTACGACGCGATTTGCCGCGCCTTCGGTCAGCACAAAAATGGGGACGCCATCGTAGGTGCGCTGGTGGCGATATTGGTGTGTGTGGCCTCCTACCTGGCATGCCACTGGTTTGCCGGCAGGGCTGCCTTTCTGCTGGTGGGCGCCATGATGGCCACGAGCATGAGTGCCAACGTGTTCTTCTGGATCATCCCAGGCCAGCGCACCATGGTGGCGGACATCGCAGCGGGCCGTGCGGTAGACCCCATCCACGGCAAGCGTGGCAAACAGCGCAGCGTGCACAACACCTACTTCACCTTGCCGGTGTTGTTCGCCATGCTGAGCAACCACTACAGCTTCACCTACAGTCACCCGCAAAACTGGCTGGTGCTGATTGTGATGATGGCTGCGGGCGCTGCCATCCGCCAGTTTTTTGTGCTGCGCCACGGCTACAAGCTCGGACGGAATGCCCACCCATGGCCCTACGCGGCAGTGGGTGTGCTGGCTATCATCGGCATGCTGGTGTGGTTGAAACCTGCACCGCAGCCTGCTGCTATGAATTCAGGAGCTGCTACTGCACAATCCACGGGCGCCAGCAGCACAATCGGCTATCAAGAGATAAAGCCCGTGTTGGAGCAGCGTTGCTACATGTGCCACGGCGCTGCCGTCCAAATGAAGAATGTACGGCTGGACAGCCCCGAGGCTGTGGCCAGCCACGCCCAAGCGATCTACCAGCAAGTGGTGGTGAGCAAAATCATGCCCATGAACAACGCCACCAACATCACCGACGCGGAGCGCGACGTGATCAAGCGCTGGTTTGAGGCAGGCGCAAAGACCGAATAGCGTCCTCCGCACCGGGGGCCTGCAGTGCGTCGTTCACTTGGTTGACGACACTTGCCCAGTCCCCCGGAGTGACCTGCCGGAACAAGCGCATGGAGGCATACCAGGCGCTTTGCGCACCGCGCCGTTGCCAACGCCAATCACACAAGTAGTCTGGCAATAACAGCCAACAGGGTATGCCCATGGCCCCGGCGAGATGGGCTATTGCGGTATCTACGCAAATCAACAGATCCACGCACGCAAGCAGACCTGCCGTATCCACCAAGTCGCCCAGTTCCCATGCGGGCTCTTCAGCGTCGAAACCGCGGGATAGCGATTTGCCGCGTAGATGGATCCATTCGATGTCAGACACGCTCTGCAGAGGCGCCAGTACCTCAAGGTCACGGATGGAACGTTGCGCATCATGCGGAAAGTCCGGGTTGCCTTGGGCGACCAGACAGATGCGCAGACGCTGATCTTTTTGGGTGGGTGAGAGCCTGCTTTTCCAGACTTCTTTGCGGCACTCAGTAGGTTTCAGGTAGGGCCGGGGTTCAAGTGCCGTTGTGTCCTGGCCATCCGGGTACGCGGCAAGGCTCATCACCGGTATCCAGACATCCCATGCTGCGCAATCCAGTGCTTGTGCACTGTCCGCCCAGGTCCACACGGTATGCACATCTTGCAATTGCTGCATCAGGGCCTGCAAGGGCGCCTGGCAAATCAGGTCGATACGTGATGCCCCCAGGCTGCGTAACCCGCGTAGGTAACGGGCGAATTGGATGGTGTCGCCCAAGCCGGCGTCCTGCACCACCAGGACGCGCATACCCTCCAGCCGTTCACCACGCCAGCGCGGGCAGGACCATGGCAAGGCCTGATGCACCGGCCAATCGCGCGCTTCCCACAGGGGCCAGGCCTCGGCATATCGTCCGTCGCGCAACAGCAGGCACGCCAGGTTGAATCGGGCACTGGCGTTACCGGGTTCCAGTGTCAGTGCATGGCGCAGGCAGGCTTCTGCTTCCGGCGCCCGGTGGGTGTTGTCAAGCAGGCTGCCCAGGTTGGACCAGGCTGCGGCGAGGCTAGTTTGCAGTTGGATGGCGTATCGGTAGGCCTGCTCGGCCAGCGCCAAGGCCCCTATGCGCGCGGCCAGTACCCCCAGGTTCAGGTGCACCAAAGGTTGGGCGGGTTCCAGGCCCAGTGCAATGCTCAATTGCTCCATGGCACTTTCGGCCTCACCTATCTCATCGAGCACCAGTGCGAGGTTGGTGTGCAATGCTGCCTGCCCGGGTGCCAGTGCAATGGCGCTGCGCAGGAGTTCCAAGGCGGCATCCCAATGCCGGTCGGCCATGGCCTGTAGAGCCCGGTCTAGCAGGGCTTGTGCAGCCTGCAGCGTCATGGGCTTAGCGCTGTGCAGTGGCCAGTCGCAAGGCAAGGCCCACAAACACGACGCTGGCC
>RFQA01000265.1 GCA_009925925.1 Betaproteobacteria bacterium | reverse complement strand
CATCATGGGCGGCGTGTTCGGCGCGATGGGCGCTATGGCCGCGCTAATGCGTTTACGCTAGAGCCCGCGCGTAGCGGGTCGCCAGGACGTCCCGTCATATAGGCCAGTCCGCCCATCATTTGCACGACTTCGTCCAGCGCCGTGCGATGCTCGTAGGGCCCGGGCAAAAAGCCTTTGTGACTGACGTAAATCAATCGCGGATGGCGGGCCGACAAGGTGGCGTAGTCCAGCCCCAGCTTTTCCATCGTCGCGGGCTTGAAGTTTTCACTCACGATGTCCGCCCGCGCCACCAGGCGCGCCACCACCTCACGCCCGCTAGCACTTTCCAAATCCAGCGCAATGCTTTTTTTATTGCGGTTAAAGAGCGGATAAAACCCGGCACCCACGCCAAGCAACTTGCGCGTGCTGTCGCCCGCCAGAGGCTCGACCTTGACCACGTCCGCGCCCATATCCCCCAGCACCATGCCGCAGGTAGGGCCCATGACCATGTGCGTGAACTCGACCACACGGGTACCGGATAGAGGCAGAGGCTTGGATGTATTCATTTTTGTCACGAATGGATTGCTTTTTAGACTCATAGTATGCGTCAGAGTATCGAATAAAGTATCACATCGCGTAAGTTCTTGCGCGCTCATCCCTGTCCGTTTCCAAGGAGCCCCTATGGCCACCGCCCGCACCACTATTGGCCGACTGCATGTCGCCACCGAGTTACAAACTTTTATCGACACCGAAGTGCTGCCCGGCACTGGCGTTAAACCGGCCGCCTTTTGGAAAGGCTTCAACGCGATCGTGGCCGATCTGGCACCCAAGAACGCTGCCCTGCTGGCCGAACGCGACCGCTTGCAAAGCGCCATCGATGCCTGGCACCAAGCCCATCCCGGCCCGATCAGCGACATGAAGGCCTACCAGGCGTTCTTAAAAGACATTGGCTACCTCGCGCCCCTGCCCGCTAAATCGCGCATCACCACCAAAAACGTAGATGCCGAGTTGGCCATCCAAGCCGGCCCGCAACTGGTGGTGCCGGTGCTCAATGCGCGCTACGCGCTGAACGCCGCCAATGCACGCTGGGGCAGCTTGTATGACGCGCTGTACGGCACCGACGTCATCGCTGAAGACGGCGGAGCGACCAAAGTCGGCCCTAACGGCAAAGCCTATAACCCCAAGCGCGGCAAAAAAGTAATCGCCTACGCCCGCAAGCTGCTCGATGAGGTCGCGCCTTTGCGCAAAGGCTCGCACAAAGACAGCGTGGCCTACAGCGTGAAAAGCGGCAAGCTCGCGGTCGCTTTGAAAGACGGTAGCAATACCAGCCTGGCCACACCCGCGCAGTTCAAAGGCTTCCAAGGTTCGGCCAAAACGCCGTCTTCGGTGCTGTTGGAGCACAACGGCCTGCACCTCGATATCCAGATCGACCGCAGCACTGCCATTGGTAAAACCGATGCCGCCGGTGTGTTTGACGTGGTGGTGGAAGCGGCGCTGTCCACCATTTTGGATTTGGAAGACTCCGTCGCAGTGGTCGATGCCGCAGACAAAGTACTGGCCTACCGCAACTGGCTGGGCATTTTGCAAGGCACGCTGACCGAGACGATTAGCAAAGGCGGCAAGAGTTTTGTGCGTGGCCTCAACGCCGACCGCGTCTATACCGGTGCCGATGGCAAACCCGTGGTGTTGCATGGTCGTTCGCTGCTATTTGTGCGCAATGTGGGCCATTTGATGAGCAACCCGGCCATCACCTACACCGCCAAAGATGGCAGCACGCACGAAATCCCCGAGGGCATTTTGGACGCGGTGGTCACCACGGCCATTGCGATCCACGACTTAAAGCGCACCAAGGCCGATGCCGCCGCGGGCCTGGTGCGTAACTCGCGCAAGGGCTCGGTGTACATCGTCAAGCCCAAGATGCACGGCCCGGCCGAAGTGGCTTTTGCCGACGAATTGTTTGGACGCGTTGAAGCCTTGCTGGGCCTACCCGAAAGCACCGTCAAGCTGGGCATCATGGACGAAGAGCGCCGCACCAGCGTGAATCTGCAAGCCTGCATCGCCGCTGCACGCAGCCGCGTGGCCTTTATCAATACCGGCTTTTTGGATCGGACCGGCGACGAAATGCACACCGCCATGCACGCAGGCCCCATGATCCGCAAAGCCGACATGAAAGCCACGCCATGGATCGCCGCCTACGAGCGCAGCAATGTGCTCACCGGCCTGGCCTGCGGCCTGCGCGGCAAAGCGCAAATCGGCAAAGGCATGTGGGCCATGCCCGATCTGATGAAGGCCATGGTGGAGCAAAAAATCGTCCATCCAAAAGCCGGTGCCAACACTGCCTGGGTGCCCAGCCCGACGGCCGCAACGCTGCACGCCCTGCACTACCACCAGGTGCTGGTCAGTGACGTGCAAAAACAACTGGAAACAGTGGACTTGCGCAAAGAACGCGCTGGGCTGCTCCATGACTTATTGACGATTCCCGTAGCCACCAACACCGGCTGGAGCGAGAAAGAAAAGCAGCAAGAGCTGGATAACAACGTGCAAGGCATATTGGGCTACGTGGTGCGCTGGATTGACCAGGGCGTGGGCTGCTCCAAAGTGCCCGACATCCACAACGTCGGCCTGATGGAAGACCGCGCTACGCTGCGTATTTCCAGCCAGCATATTGCCAACTGGCTACTGCACCGCATCGTTACCAAAAAGCAAGTGCAAGCCACGTTCGAACGTATGGCTGCCGTGGTTGATGGCCAAAACGCCGGTGACCCGCTGTACCAGCCGATGGCAGGCCATTTCAATACTTCAAAGGCATACAAAGCGGCCACTGACCTGGTGTTCAAAGGCCTGGCGCAACCCAGTGGCTACACCGAGCCGCTGTTGCACGCATGGCGCCTGAAGGTGAAGGCGCAGCGCAAATAAGCGGCGGCTTTTGCTCCACAAAAAAACGGCACCTGCGGGTGCCGTTTTTATTTGGGCTGCGGGTGCTGCGCTAAACGCCCAAAAACCCCGCGAGCGCCGGGTCATGCAGCAGGTCCTGACCATTGCCTTGCATGACGACTTGGCCCTTTTGCAGCACGATGGCGGTATCGGAGCGCTCCAATACCTTGCGGTAATCGCGGTCCACGATCAAGGTGGCGATGCCACTTTGGCGTATACCTTCAATGACGCGCCATATTTCGGCCACGATCAATGGCGCCAGACCCTCGGTGGCTTCGTCCAGAATGATGAGTTGGGGATGGGTCATCAAGGCACGTCCGATCGAAAGCATTTGCTGCTCACCACCCGATAGCTCGGAGCCCAGATTAGACAAACGCTCAGCCAAACGCGGGAAGGTCTCCATCACCCGTGAATACGTCCAGTCGCTGCGACCATCGGTACCCGCACGCGCCGCCATGAGCAGGTTTTCACGCACCGTCAAATTAGGAAACACACCGCGTCCTTCGGGTACATAGGCCACGCCCAAACGCGCTACTTCGTGCGGACGACTGTTGGACACATCCACCCCGAAGACCCGGATGCTGCCACTGCGCTGCGTCACATGGCCCAGCAGAGTGCGGATCAGCGTACTCTTGCCCATGCCGTTGCGCCCAAGCAAACCCATGGTTTGGCCGGGCGCAATATCCAGATCCACGCCGTACAAAACCTGGCCCGAGCCGTACCAGGCTTCAATGGCGCGCGCTTGCAAAATGGGCTCAATCATGGCGGGCTCCGCTGCACAGGTGCTGCACCACGCATTGGGTTTCGATCGTTATCAAAGCGGCGCGGTGCATTAATGGTCTCCCAAATAAGCGACACGCACTTCGGGGCTATTGCGCACCACCTCGGGACTGCCGCAAGCGATGAGTTGCCCATTAACCAGCACCGTAATGACGTCGGCCACGCGAAACACCGCGTCCATATCGTGCTCAATCAATAGCATGGCGTGGCTGTCCTTGAGCGAGGTCAACAACTCCAGCATGCGCTCGGTTTCTTCGGCACCCATGCCTGCCAGCGGCTCATCCAACAAAAGCACCGAGGGCTGCGTAGCCAGGCACATCGCGATTTCAAGCTGGCGCTTTTGGCCATGCGATAGCAGACCGGCTTCTCGTTGCAACAAATCCTGCAAGCCCGCTTGCGCAGCCGCATCTTGGGCTGCTTTTGTGGTGGCGGCGGCCAGATCAGCCTGCAATTTGGCGGCGGCAATGGCTGCGGCCTGTGCGGCTTGGGCGGCGGGGCCTTCGCCT
>RFQA01000264.1 GCA_009925925.1 Betaproteobacteria bacterium | reverse complement strand
ATGGTGCATTCGGACTATGCGGCCGGTAAGGTTTGTAAATGCCCGTTACTGGAGGCAAAAAAGGACTCCCAAAGGAGCCCCTGCAAACCCAGCGCTGAAATGATCAGGCAATGGTTTCTGTCGTCAGCACCTCACCGCGCAAGGTGTAGCTGCGCGTCTCAGTGATCGTCACATCCACCAGCTGGCCCACCAGGCGCGGGTTGCCGGCAAAGTTGACCACGCGGTTGCACTCGGTGCGGCCCATCAGTTCGCCGTTGTCGCGCTTGCTGCCGCCCTCTACCAAGATGCGCTGCACCGTGCCCAGGCGCTGGTTGCTGATGGTGGCAATGTTGGCGTTGATGGCAGCTTGCAGCTCTTGCAGGCGGGCCAGCTTCACCTCGTGCGGCGTGTCGTCATGCAGGTTGGCGGCAGGCGTGCCGGGGCGCGGGCTGAAGATGAAGCTAAAGCTATTGTCAAAGCCGATGTCGCCTATGAGCTTCATCATCTTGGCGTGGTCTTCATCTGTCTCGCCGGGGAAGCCGACGATGAAGTCCGAGCTGATGCTCATGTCAGGCCGGATGGCGCGCAGCTTGCGGATGGTGCTTTTGTATTCCATGGCGGTGTAGCCGCGCTTCATGGCCATCAAAATTTTGTCGCTGCCGTGCTGCACGGGCAGGTGCAGGTGGCTCACCAACTTGGGCAGTTTTTCGTAGGCTGCAATGAGGCTGGGTGTGAATTCATTGGGGTGGCTGGTGGTGTAGCGGATGCGCTCAATGCCCGGAATGTCGCTCACATATTCCAGCAGGGTCGCAAAGTCGGCCATCTCGCCCGAGTCACCCATGGCATTGCGCCAGGCATTCACGTTCTGACCCAGCAAGTTAACCTCTTTCACGCCCTGGTCGGCCAGGCCGGCAATCTCCACCAGCACGTCTTCAAACGGGCGGTTGATCTCGGTGCCGCGGGTGTAGGGCACCACGCAGTAGCTGCAATATTTCGAGCAGCCTTCCATGATGCTCACAAAGGCCGACGCGCCTTCCACCTTGGCAGGCGGCAGGTGATCAAACTTTTCGATCTCGGGGAAGCTAATGTCTACCTGGGGTTTGTCCAGTGCTTTGCGAGCGTTGAGCAGTTCGGGCAGGCGGTGCAGGGTTTGCGGGCCAAACACCACGTCCACATAGGGTGCGCGCTTGATGATTTCGGCACCTTCCTGGCTGGCCACGCAGCCGCCCACCCCGATTTGCACGCCTTTGGCCTTGAGGTGCTTGATGCGGCCCAGGTCGCTGAACACTTTCTCTTGCGCCTTCTCGCGTACTGAGCAGGTGTTGAACAGAATCAGGTCGGCCTGTTCCACATCGTCGGTAGGCTCATAGCCCTGCGCTGCGCCGAGCACGTCGGCCATCTTGTCCGAGTCGTACTCGTTCATCTGGCAACCGAAGGTTTTGATAAAGACTTTTTTGGACATGGCGGATTAGTTCTAATGCTATGAATTCAGGAGCTGCTCGCGCATATTCCGCGGGCGCCAGGGTGCTAAACGGCTAAAGTAAGTGAGTGCTGCTGGCGACCTGGAGCCGCACGTACTTATTTGGAGTACGAGGGTTTGGCCGGGATGAGCTGGGCTTCGAGCTCAGTCATCACCCAGACGTCATGCAACATGCCGTTGGGCTCGCGGGTGTACATCACCGGCAAGGTCTGCCCGACCAATGTGGCCGACATAGCCAGCATGCCGTTGGCGCCGCGAATGCGGGAGCCCGGTGAGAGGCGCTCGGCTTTGGTGTCCAGCAGCACTTCAGGTGGGGTCTGCACGACCAGGGTTCCACGCAGGGCGTTGGCCGGGAAGGTGCGTACGGCGACGACCGATCCATCGGTGGTGGTGAGGTTCTGGCGGGTGGCGCCGGTTTGCGCTATGCCACTTGTCGCCGCAAGGCTGAGGGCGCAAAACAAGAGAGTGCAGCGGTTCATGGTGTGTATCCAGAGGCTGTGAATGAAGTGCCTGATTTTACCGGCAGTGCGAGAAGTAGCCCTGCAGAGAAAAAAACCCGCAGGGCTTACGCGCTGCGGATTGAGCTTCAGGGAGCCAGTGCTGTCTCAGCGGCGGCGGCGCAGCATGCTCGGACTCATGGTCTCATCCGAGAACGGGAAGGCAGGCAGGGTCAGAGCGGTTTCAATTGCTTTGTAGACCGGCTTACTCATAATTTGACTGCTACTGCGGAAGTCGCCATTGAATTCAACGCGTTGGCTGTATTTCTTAAGCTTCACATCACCACTGCGGATACCACCCAAGGGGCGCCCATCAGCGATGTCGGCTGGAACATAGGCGAAGGCCTTGAGGAGCTGGCGTGGGTTGTTTCCTGTGCCAGTGCGATACAAGCGGGACGTTTCCGCTACCATGATATCGACCCCACCAATTGTCTTGACGGTGAAATTGGTGGTTTCTGTGTCACCCGCGAGGGTGGGGTTATCACAGCCGGTTTCCGATTCGTTGCGCTTCCAATTCACCTTACCGGTTTTAGTGGAGTCGTCGTATTCCGTGAACCAGAATGCGGTGTTGCAAGCATGACCTTCAAATTGTCGGTGTTGTTCATCAGAGGTGTAGGCGATAAAGGCAGCCAGCGTCATGGTCTGGTCCTGGTTGTAGGTCTCGGTGTAGTCTGCCGTCAGGTAGCCGCCCCAAGTTTCGCTGATATAAAAATCGTATTGGTCATCCACAGCACTGGCTGTTAGGTCGTAGACATAAGAACCTGCCGGTAGTTCTGCGGTTGCAGAGCAACCGACGATGTTTTCGCATAGCTTGGGAAGAATGCTTCCGAGGGTCTTTCCGGTTACGTCGCGGCGAACCAGGCAATACTTGTCCTGAATTCCGATCAACGTACGCTGAACTTTGACGCAATTGTCTGCCACTGTCATGGCTCCCTGGGATACGCGGCGGGACCACACACCATCGACCAAGAGCCAATGACGCGCAGTGTCGATCGTGTCAGTCCATCCTGAATCAAGAAGCACTTTTTGGGTGGTGCCTGCGAAGGTGGGCGCATCACCTTCGAAAGACATCTTCATGTACTCGACTACCGGCAAGTCGCTGAACGGTGTAATGGTGTTTTCGCCCACCAGATAGTTGCCGGAATCTTTTTGTACGACCACCATTCCAGCGCTGAAGGCATCCTTCATGCTGAGAACCGTGCCACTGCCGGTTTTTGTTTTGGCAACAATGTTCTGCAGGTTGCCGGTGATGTTGGTGCTGGCGTCAGTCTTGATGTCCGCTACGCTTTTGGTGATGGAGCCGTCTGAAGAAATCAAGCCGGGTAACACATCGTTTTTCACCTGATTGACCGCCTGTTTGATGATCTGACCTGGTGTTAGCCCCTCCGAAGCAACGGTGCTGTCGTTGTCCAGCGTTTTCTTCGCTTCAGCGATAGCCGCCACAATTTTTTGCGCTGTGTCTTGCACTGTGGTGTCGCCGCTGGCCTTGAAGTTGTTGGCGAGCAAATCCACTGAGATTCCCAAGCTGGTCTTGACGGCGGACTCTGCTTCGGATGCGGAGCTGCCGCTCGCCATCATTTCAGAAGACACCAAGGTGGTCAGGGGGGTCACGGCAGAGGGCGCTGAAGCGGGAGCGAACAGGCTGTAGGCGTCAGTGACCGCGCCCAAGTCCTCGTCAATGGCACCCACCGGCACTTCTGCGATCACATGGAGGCCGGCCACGCTACCGGAGTAGGTGAAGCTGTAGGCCCCGCCCGCCGTGGTGGTAGCTGAGGGCTCGCCAGCATCGCATTTGGTGTTGCTGTTCAAGTCCAGGCAGACCGTTGCGCCCACGATGTAGCCGTCAATGACTTTGCCAGAGAAAGCCCCCGGCGCTGAGCTTCCCCCACCGCCACCTCCGCACGCTACCAGCAGCGCTGCCAATCCGCCTGTGACGGCGGTTTTTGTCCAATTTCGCATATGCAACCCCTTTGAGTGGATGATGAATGTGCGAATGTTTGCACAAATAAATTACTTACGTGGCTTTATTTAATAAATTTGATCAAAATGTTATTAAGTGAATTAATTAATTTTATCAATTTTGAGTGGCTGAACCGTTCGTGAATCAGAGCTTGAAAGCGTGTCAAGCGATAACAAACTGGGGGGATGGGCGAGAGCAGTAGGTGCGCGCGAAGGCGCTGGGGGGGGGTCGAAAAAAAACCTGCCGGTTTGACGGGCAGGTTTTTCTTGTTTGGTGGTCGTAGGTGGACTTGAACCACCGACATCAGCATTAT
>RFQA01000263.1 GCA_009925925.1 Betaproteobacteria bacterium | reverse complement strand
GGTAGGAGTAGATGCCCACATGGCGCAGCGGGGCCGGATCCGGCAAAGTATCAATGCCATTGGCAAATCCGTCCCGCCACCACGCGATTGGCGCGCGGCTGAAGTACAGAGCCAAACCGCTGGCGTCAGTGACCACCTTCACCACATTGGGATTCTTGAAGTCAGCGAGGTCGTGGATGGCATGCGCCGCAGTGCCCATGGTGGCATGCGGGTGGGCCTGCAGGAGGTCGGCCACGGCGGAGACCAAGCCGGTGTCGATCAAAGGCTCGTCCCCCTGCACATTGACTACGACAGCGTCATCTGAGAGTCCGAGCAAGGCGCAGGCTTCTGCCAAGCGGTCACTGCCGGAGGGATGATCCACCCGCGTCAGCAGGCATTCAATCTGGTGGGCTTCGCAGGCCGCAACAGTGCTCGCGTCGTCTGCAGCAACCACGACACGGATGGACGCATCGAGTCCTGCTTTGACACGCTGAGCTACACGCACCACCATGGGCAGGCCGACGATATCCACCAGAGGCTTGTTGGGCAGGCGGGTAGAAGCGAGTCTGGCGGGAATGAGGACCGTGTAGGTCATGCTTAGGCGTCCAGCTCGGCGTCAGTCAGAACCCGTGCTTCGTTTTCCAGTAGAACCGGAATGCCATCCCGTACCGGGTAGGCCAAGCGGGCGCTTCGCGAAATCAGTTCTTGCTTCTCGCGGTCAAATTCCAAAGGCCCTTTGGTGACGGGGCAAACCAGCAGTTCAATGAGTCGTGTGTCCATGGGGGGATGATACCGGTGGAGTGTGCTGCGGCACGAGCGCTTGGTCTAGTGCCGCCAGAAAAGACGGGGGCAAGGTTTGCAGCAAAGGCACGGCCCATGCGTCTGGGCGGTGTTGCCACAGTTTGATTGCGTCTTTTTCTGTGCAAATAAGCACTTCGCCCCCGTCAGATGTGCGCGAGTAGCTATCAAAATCATAGTGGTCTGGTAGTGCGTCTGTTGTGCGCAGAACGCATCCTCTTGCTCGCAGCATGTTGAAGAAATTGTCAGGCTGGGCAATTCCTGCAATGGCGTGAAGAGGAGCCCCGGATTGCAGGAGCGCATCAAGCACCATGGTTTGTCCGTGCCCATTGATGGCCGTTTCTGATAAGGCACGCGTTGCCAAGTGCCCGTCCACGTCGGACTGACCGGTCTTCAACACCAACAGCTTTTGAATGGACTGACCGGCTTCGATCACAGGCGTTCGGGGCCATGGCTGCCGCAACATGCCTGCGTGAAGCAAACGTCCATTACCCAATCCGCGAGAGTCAAATACGCAAATTTCCAGGTCACGAAAGAGCCGGTAGTGCTGCAAGCCGTCGTCACACACGATGTGGGTAATGTCCGGATGGATCTGCAAGAGCAGTTTGCCTGCCGCAACACGGTCCCGCCCCACCACCACGGGAACACCGGAGGAATGTCGCAACACCAAGGGCTCATCGCCCACTTCCTGGGCTGTGCTGGTGTCCAAGACCACCGTGGGCGACTGGTGCTTGCCGCCATAGCCTCGGGAAAGGATGGCGGGCTTGAACCCCAGGTTTTGAAGGTGGGCGACCACGCCCAGCGCTGTCGGGGTTTTGCCGGCCCCGCCCGTGATCACATTGCCCACTACGATCACGGGAATCGGCAGCTTTTCGCTGCGTTTGAGGCCTCTGGCGTAAGTCCAGCGATGCACCGCCGTCAGCGCTCCGTAGATCCATGAAATCGGAAGCAGGGCAGTACTTAATGCGCCGCGGCCTTGCCAGGCCCGGGTGATGGCTGCGTGCAGCGCTGCTGCCATGCTTTATTTGCCGGCGTTGCCGGAAGACTGGGTTGCGAAAGTGATTTGGTTCAAGCCCGCGCGGCGTGCCGCCTCCATTACCGTTACCACGGCCTGATGCCGGGCGCTGGCGTCGGCGCTGATGATGATCACAGTGTCTTTGCCGGCCTTTGCGTTTTCAGTGAGCGCGGCGGACAGGCTCTCCAAGCTACGACCGGCCAGCAATTGGCGGTTGATGCTATACGCCCCGTCGGCGCTTACCGCCACGATTAGCTCTTTGGGGTAATCACGCTGGGCATCCGCATCAGCCACGGGCAACTTGAGTTGGAGTTCTGTGAATTTGCTGTACGTGGTGGAGAGCATCAAAAAAATGAGCACCACCAG
This sequence comes from Betaproteobacteria bacterium, assembly GCA_009925925.1. Classification (GTDB taxonomy): domain Bacteria; phylum Pseudomonadota; class Gammaproteobacteria; order Burkholderiales; family Burkholderiaceae_C; genus Allorhodoferax. Next base: position 2,073 of record RFQA01000263.1, on the reverse strand, counting down.
CAGCACGTCAATGAACGGGATGAGATTGATCTCGGGTTCGTCCTGATGTTGGCGGCGGAAGTTCATGGCCGGGCCTTATTTGCGCAGCGATTTGAGGTGACGGACCAGATGCTCTGAGCTCAACTCCAGAGTGAGCAGGTAAGCGTCCACCCGCCCGCGGAAGTAGCGCCAGAAAATCAGGGAAGGAATGGCGACCACCAGGCCGAAGGCGGTGTTGTAGAGGGCAATCGAGATGCCATGTGCCAGTTGCGCAGGGTTTCCGCCGCCTGTGCTGCCAGGTGCTTGCGAGCCAAAGATTTCAATCATGCCGACCACCGTGCCGAACAAGCCCAGCAACGGCGCTGCGGACGCGATTGTTCCCAACGCAGTCAGGTAGTTTTCGAGTCGCTGCGCAACCAGCCGGCCGGCGCCTTCCATGGTGGCGCGAAGGTCGTCCTCCGAGCAATGCGGGTCGCTATTGACGGCACGCAAACCGGAGGCAAGCACCTCGCCCAAGGCGGAGTTCTTCTCCAGTTGGCTCACCACATCCGGGCCCGGTACCGATGTTTTGGTCACGCTTAGTACTTCATCCAATAAGCGGGGAGGCGCCACTTTGGCCATTTTGAGGCTGATAAAGCGCTCGATGATGATGGCCAGAGCGAGGATGGAGCAGGCAATCAGGGGCCAGATCGGCCAGCCGGCAGCTTGAATGATGGAAAACAAAAGAGGATCTCCGCGCAGTTGAAAGCTTGCGGATTATGGCCCAGTGCCTGGGCTTGCTGTGGTTTGGCAATGGCCAAAGTGTGTCAACTTCAGGGCCTGCGGGTGGGATGCCGCTGCAGAGGGCATACTCCCGCGCTTATGAGGTGCAGTTTCATGACATTTTTGCAGCATCGCTTCGAGGCGCTCAACCTGTTTTTTCCCTTGGAGCGACCATGATGGAAGACGCCAACGCACTGCGCCGTGTTTGGCGGGTGGATGCACTTTGCAGGGCACTGGCAGACACATTGAATGCCCGGTTCAACCCCGTGCGGGTAACGGGTGAGATTTCCGGGTTCTCTCGTGCGGCAAGCGGGCACTGTTACTTCTCCTTGAAGGATCATGACGCGCAGATCCGCTGCGCCATGTTCAAGCGCGCCGCCACAAACCTGGACTTTGCGCCTCGGGATGTAGAGTCGGTCGAGGTTTCCGGACGTTTGGATATCTACGGCCCGCGCGGCGACCTTCAGTTGATCGTGGAGAGCATGCGTCGCCAAGGGCAAGGAACCTTGTTCGAGGAATTTTTGCGCCTCAAGGCTCGCTTGGAGGCCCAGGGGCTGTTCGACCCGGCCCGCAAACGGCCTTTGCCAGCCATGCCGCGCAGTATTGGCTTGGTGACGTCTCTAGGCGCGGCCGCATTGCACGATGTTGCTACCGCTTTGCGCAGGCGGGTGCCGCACATCCCCGTGTTTCTTGCTCCAGCTGCGGTCCAAGGGGATGCGGCACCGGGTGAACTGGTGCGGTCTCTGCAGGCGCTGATGTCACGCGCGGTTGATGTCGACGGCCGGGGCACTCCGCTGGATGTCATTCTTTTGGTGAGAGGCGGCGGCTCCATGGAGGACCTGTGGGCCTTCAACGACGAACAGCTGGCATTGGCGATCAGCGCCAGCCCGGTTCCCGTCGTCAGCGGGGTGGGGCATGAGACTGATTTCACCATTGCTGATTTCGTGGCGGATGTGCGGGCGCCCACCCCTACTGCAGCGGCAGAGTTGGTGGCAACCCCTACTGCTGTTTGCGAGGCGGCGGCGTACTTGTTGATGGACCGCCTGGCGAGTGCGACACACCGTGTGTTGGATATGCAATCCCAGCGCCTGGACCGGGTGGCATCCCGAGCCGGGCGCCCTTCGGGGTTGGTGGCAGCCCATGCCATGCGCTTGCAAAATCTGTTGAACAACTGCAAGTGTAGTTGCTGGGCCTGCTATTTCCAGTACAAGGTCTTGGCCCACGCTAGGGCGAGGCCAGCCGTTGTAATAGAAACAACCATCGGGCAGGGCTTCTAAGTCAGGATACAGCACTTGGTTTATCCCTAGCAGCCCTGTGTGGAGGTCCGATGGC
>RFQA01000262.1 GCA_009925925.1 Betaproteobacteria bacterium | reverse complement strand
TCCAGCACCAGCACGCCGTCTTCTGCCAGCTTGGCCGGCAGGTCAGCCAGCAAGGTCCGGATGAAATCCATGCCATCACCGCTACCACCTGCCTGATTGCCGTCGAGGGCAATAAAGGGTTCGGCCAAGTATTCAGCGGGCAGTGCTGCCATGCTCTTGGCGTTCACATACGGCGGGTTGCACAACACCAGGTCAAACGCACCTGGGACAGCCTTCAAGCCATCAGACTCCAGCAATTTCACCCGCTCCTGCAACTGGTGCTTATCCACATTGATACGTGCAACGGCCAATGCGTCCGCCGAAATGTCGGCACCAATTACTTCCACGTCTGGATAGACCATGGCGGCCAGGATGCCTAAGCTGCCATTGCCCGTACACAGGTCCAGGACGTGATGGGTGCTTTCTTTGAGCCAGTAGTCGATGCTGCCATCGACTAACAGTTCAGCGATCAAAGAGCGCGGAACAATGACGCGTTCGTCCACGTAAAACGGCACACCTTGCAGCCACGCTTCTTGTGTCAGGTAAGCCGCCGGCTTGCGCGTGCTGATGCGTGCTCCCAAAAGTGTAGCGACTCGCGTATATTCTTCGGGCGCTACAGGCCGATTCGACTCTGGATCCTCGTCTGACAAGCTCGTATCCAGCGGCAAGCCGAGTGCGTGCAGTACCAGCCAAGCGGCCTCGTCCGCCGCGTTGGTGGTGCCATGGCCGAAGGACACGCCGGCTTCTGTGAGCTGCGCGGTGGCCTGTGCGACCAGTTTTTTCAAATTCATGCGGTTTCCGCCTGGTTCAGGTTCTCAAGTAGCCGGCGGTAAATGTTTTTCAGAGGCTCGATGTCCGCGAGCTTCACGTATTCATTGATCTTGTGGATGGTGGCATTGGGCGGACCGAGTTCAATCACTTGCGGGCACACCTGGGCGATGAAGCGCCCGTCACTGGTACCGCCGGTCGTGGAAAGTTGGGTCTCCAACCCTGTCTCTGACCGGATGGCGTCGCGCACGGCATCCACCAAAGGGCCAGGCGTCGTCAGGAAGGGAAGGCCGCCTATGGTCCATGCTAGGTCGTAGTCCAGCTCATGCTTGGCCAGCACTCTAGCCAGCCGTTTTTGCAGGCTCTCGGGGGTGGACTCGGTGGAGAAGCGAAAGTTGAAATCAATCACCACATGGCCGGGAATGACGTTACTCGCCCCGGTACCCCCATGGATATTGCTGACCTGCCAGGTGGTCGGCGGGAAAAATTCATTACCCTTGTCCCACTCGATTTCCACCAACTCGGCTAACGCGGGGGCACACAGGTGAATCGGATTTTTGGCGAGGTGCGGGTAAGCAATGTGGCCTTGCACGCCCTTGACCGTGAGCTTGCCGCTCATGGTGCCGCGCCGTCCGTTTTTGATCATGTCACCGGTCTTTTCCACCGAGGTGGGTTCACCCACGATGCAATAGTCCAGCACCTCTCCGCGGGCCTGAAGCTGCTTGCAGACCACCACGGTGCCGTCGAGCGCCGGGCCTTCTTCGTCACTGGTCAAGAGCAAGGCGATGTTGAGTTCGGGGGCCGGGTGTGCAGCCAAAAATTCTTCGATAGACACCACAAAAGCCGCCAGGGAGGTCTTCATGTCACTCGCGCCGCGACCGAAAAGCTTCCCATCACGGTGGCTGGGCACGAAAGGCGCGCTGTCCCATTGCTGGGCAGGGCCCGTGGGCACCACGTCGGTGTGTCCGGCAAACACCAAGGTTTTTGCTATGCTTTTGGAAGCTGCTTGCGCATATCCCACGGGACCCGCAGGCCGTTTGGCCCATAAATTGGTGACTCGGAAGTCCGCTGGCCCACTTTCAATGGTCTCACACACAAAGCCCAGAGGGCGCAAGCGATCGGCAATCAAGGCTTGGCATCCGCCATCAGAGGGTGTCACCGAGGCCATGGACAACAGTTGCTCGGTGAGCTGCAGCGTTTGCGTCATCAGTGTTTCACATCCAGGGTAATTTCCGTGAAGGAGGCTTCGTCATCCTCTTCCGGCACCGCAGCAGCCTTGGCCACCTTGGTGAAATCATTTTGCAAGCGCCACATCAGGTTGGTGGGCGAGTCGGCGTGGGCCAAACCTTCTTTGCGGTCGACCAAGCCGTCCTGAATCAGGCGGGCGATGTCGGCCTCGAAGGTTTGCGAACCTTCGGCCATGGACTGCTCCATGGCTTCGCGCACCGCTGAAAAGTCGCCTTTTTCAATCATTTCGGCCACCAGCTTGGTGTTGAGCAACACCTCGGCGGCCGGTGTGCGCAGTCCGGATGTGGTACGCAACAGGCGTTGCGAAACGATGGCCCGCAGAGCTGTAGCCAGGTCCCCCAACATGGTGGGGCGCACCTCGACCGGGTAAAAGCTCAAGATGCGGTTCAACGCTTGATAGCTGTTGTTGGCGTGCATGGTGGCCAGGCACAAGTGGCCGGATTGCGCATAGGCAATCGCTGCTGACATAGTCTCCTGATCCCGGATTTCACCGATCAGAATCACATCCGGAGCCTGGCGCAGGGCGTTTTTCAGGGCCACATGCAGTGAGGCGGTGTCAGTTCCGACTTCGCGCTGGTTCACCACCGACTTTTTGTTTTTGAACAAAAACTCCACCGGGTCTTCAATGGTCAGGATGTGGCCGGACACACTCTCATTGCGGTAGTCCAGCATCGACGCCAACGTCGTGCTCTTGCCCGCGCCCGTGGCGCCTACCATCAGCAGCAGGCCACGCTTTTCCATGATGAGGTCGGCTAGCACCGGGGGCAGCTGCAGGCTGTGCAGGGGGGGCACGTCCACGCTGATGTACCGGATCACCGCTGCAATGGTGCCGCGCTGGCGCATGGCACTCACCCGGAAACGACCTACACCCGCCAGCGGGAAACCGACATTGAGTTCACCATCACGCTCCAAAATCTCAATTTGTTGGGGCGACAACACTTCCGCCAACAGATTTTTGGGAGCGTCGGAAGGCAGGGTCTGGCTGTTGATCGGTACACACTGGCCGTTGATTTTGATCAACGCAGGGGCGTGCGCCGACAAATAAACGTCAGACGCCTTCTTCTCGCTCATGAGGCGCAGGATGCGCTCCATGGTGCCTGAAGGCTGGGGTGTGGTGGTCGTGGCCATAGTTGCCTTCCGGTGGGGAGAACTTAGTCGCGCAGCAAGTCGTTCAGGCTGGTGGTGGACCGTGTCTTGGCGTCCACCTTCTTGACGATGATGGCAGCGTACATGCTGTACTTGCCGTCACCCTTGGGCAAGCTGCCGCTGACCACCACAGAGCCTGCCGGGATGCGGCCATAGCTGACAGTGTCGGTCGCGCGGTCATAAATTGGGGTGCTCTGGCCGATGTACACGCCCATGGAAATCACCGAGTTTTCTTCGACGATCACGCCTTCTACCACTTCGGAACGCGCGCCCACAAAGCAGTTGTCTTCAATGATGGTGGGGCCGGCTTGCATGGGTTCCAACACGCCACCGATACCCACGCCACCGGACAGGTGCACGTGCTTGCCGATCTGGGCGCAAGAGCCCACGGTAGCCCATGTGTCGACCATGGTGCCTTCGTCCACATAGGAGCCGATATTGCAGTAGGAAGGCATCAGGATTACGCCCTTGCCCTGGAAACTGCCGCGGCGCGCCACAGCGGGCGGCACCACGCGAACGCCAGTCGCCTTTAGGGCTTCAGCGCTCATGCCGGCAAACTTGGTAGGGACCTTGTCATAAAAGCCCAGATCGCCGGACTGAATGACTTCGTTGTCTTTGAGGCGGAAACTCAGCAACACGGCCTTCTTGATCCATTGGTGGGTGGTCCACTGGCCCACGCCTTCTCGGGTCGCCACGCGCAAGCGGCCAGCGTCGAGTTCGTTCAGCACATGTTCTACGGCTTCACGCACTTCAGCGGGGGCAGATGCCACAGAAATGTTGGCGCGGTCTTCCCACGCGGCTTCGATAACGGTTTGGAGTTGTTGGCTCATGGTTTTTTCAGGGTAGTAATCAGGGGGAAGGCTTCAAAGTCCGGCAACTCATGCGCCGCGGCTTCGAACGAATTGAACGATGCGCTGCGCCGCTTCCACACATTCTGCGGTTTCAGCGACCAAAGCCATACGAATGCGCCCGGCACCGGGGTTGTGCCCGTTGGCCTCGCGCGCCAGGTAGCTGCCGGGCAAGACGGTCACATTGTAAAGAGCGAGCAAGTCTCGGGCGAACTCGGTGTCACTGCCCTTGACATCCGCCCACAGGTAGAAACCGGCGTC
>RFQA01000261.1 GCA_009925925.1 Betaproteobacteria bacterium | reverse complement strand
GCGTGCTACCGGCAGCAAGCCGGCAGACGAACGGCAGGATTCCGGCAATCTGCCGGCAGGCTATGGGCAGACTGCCGGCAGGCTACCGGCAGACATGGGGCAGGCTGCGGGCAGGCTTCCGGCAGGATCGGGGCAGCCTGCCGGCCATACAGTACATGACATGACAGGACATGACGGAACAGGACAAAACATGACCGTACAGGACATGACGAACCATCCCATGCCACAGGCGCAGAGCGCGGGGGAAGTCGGCCTGCATCACAAGGAGCTTGCGCACATCATCCTTCAGCGCTGGCCTGCCGACAGGCGCTGCAATCCTCGACAGGTCATCTGGGCCATCCGCGCCGACCAGCTGCAACCGGACATGGCCACCTGTACCAGGATCGCGAATGCCGCATCGAGCTGGGTGCAGTCCTACGAGGAGCAAGGCCGCAGCCAGTACCTGCCTCGCCTAGACAACTGGATCAGCAGCGGCGCATGGCGCGAGGAACCGCCGAAGCATGACAAACAGGACACGGCAGGCCTTAGCGAGGACGACTGGGCCGGGCTGCTTGACGCGGCTGCTAAGATTGACGCAACACTGAAGAACGAAAGGATCAACTGATGGAGCTTGCTGCAACCGTCGAGGCCGTCAAGCGCCTCGGGAACGCCTTTCCTGGCGTGAAGCTGACCGCCGATAACGTGCAGGCCTATGCCATCCGCCTGATGCCGTATGACGAGGCCAGCGTAAACGAGGCCATCGAGCGGGCCATCACGCGACTGGACAGGTTCCCGTCCATCGCTGCCCTGCTTGGCATCGTGGCCGAACAGCTGGCCGGAGCGCCTGACGTGGACAACGCCTGGGCGGAGGTCCTGACCTCCATTCGCAGGTACGGTCGCTACGGCGTTCCGCGCAAGGGAGGCGGATACGATGCGATCAGCTGGTCGCATCCAGCCATCGAGGACGTTGTGCGCTCGATGGGTTGGCTAAGCCTCTGCGACTCAGACAACATCGCTGCCGACCGCGCGCATTTCCTGAAGCTGTACGAGACGGCATCGAAGCGCCATAAGCGTAGCGTGAGCGAGGTGGCTGCGCCTGCGCTTGCAGCAGGTCCGACCTGGCAGCATGCCGGTGCGCAAGATCCTGAGAGCATCGGGCCTCTTGTGCTGCGTCAGGCGCTGCCCGTGAGGATCGAGCGGTGACGACCAGGGCGAAGAAGCAGCAGCAGACGCCAAGGATGGACGGATTCCAGCGCGTGCATACGGCATACGGCACCTACATCACGCCATGCCACCATACGCAGACGCCTGGCCTCGTCGTCATCCACACTGAGAATCACAAGGTGCCAGCGTTGTCCCTGACGCATTCCGCGAGCGGGATGGCCGTGGCCTACGCCGATGCCTGGACAGAAGTGCTAGAGATAGCCAAGCGCCTGATCGGATGCTGCGACTGGAAGCAGGAGCGGCCATCCTTCACGCGCGAACAGCTCGAAGCCGTATTAGGTGACTTTGATCACCGCGCGGCCTACAAATGGGGTGCATCCTCGGGTGAGCCAGCAGCGGCAGGCGTTCAGGCGCCTGGTGCGCCGTAAGGATGCAAGGGGCCGGATGGCTGGCGTAAGTAGATCCTACTGATGTAACCTTCCCGGCCCGCCTCAACCTCGACATCAAACAACAACGAAAGGACGAACCTAATGGACGACACGCAAGGACTCATCAAGGAAGCCGACACGCTGGCCATCCTGCTGATGAAGGAAGAAGGCGGCCTGGGCTACCTGGGCGGAAAGGTTATCTACCGCCTGATCGACCACCTGCGCCAGCTTGAAGCCAAGCCGGCGACCTCGATGCCGATGATCGCTGAGGCAGGCGTGCAGCCATCCCTCTTCGACAACCTGCCGCCAATCGTAGACTTCTCGGAGCGGGACAAGGTAAGGCAGCAGATCGCCAGGCGCGACACGCTGATCAAGACGCTTGTGGTGCGATGGAAGGAAGTCTGGGGAACGGACGTGCGTGTGCCGACGCATCTGATTCTCGACGGCTTCAACATCACGCAGGAGCAGGCAGAGAAGTCGTCGCGCTGTCTCAAGCGTCAGCGTATCGCGCAGCTGTTCGCCGAGATCGTCGATCCGCGCATCGCGGATGCTGAGGTGTCATCGCGCGAGAAGGGCAAGCTAATCGAATGGCACCTTGACGAGATCAACGTCAGGCTGAACCAGTACCTCTTCTATCCCGTACACGACAATGGGCGTTATTTCGTGCTGTCGTCCCGCTCGGCTGGCGAGGTGCGCAAGTGAAGGTCGGCGGATGGAATCGCGGACCAGGTGAGGCCATCTTCAGCAGCGACAAGATGGATTGGTGTACGCCAGCACGCATCCTCAACCTGCTGCGTGCTGCGTGGCCAGAAGGCGTGAGCCTCGACCCGTGCAGCAACCTTTCAAGCATCGTCTGTCCAGCGAAGGCCTACACGGTAGAGGACAACGGCCTGGTGCAGGACTGGAGCGACGGTTTGCCGCCGCAGGGGCTGATCTACGTCAATCCGCCGTATGGCAAGGCGCTCGACGAATGGGCAACCACGATCGCTCTCAAGCACGCGGCGATGCGCGATGCAGGAGTCATGCACGCCATCGTCACGCTGGTCCCCGCTCGGACAGATACACAGTGGTTCAGGAGCCTGATGACAGGCGCAGAAGGCATCATCTTCCTCGAGGGAAGGATCAGATTTCTTGGCGGTGAAGCCTCGGCTCCGTTCCCGTCCTGCCTGATCGTTCACCAGTTCGGAACGATCACCAAGGTGCAGAAGCTGGCCGAGGCCTGCCGGAAGGAAGGAGCGCTGGTATTCAATGCCTAGACTCATGTCCTGCGGCGTTTGCGCCAGGCTATACAGCGAACTGCACGACGGTCGCTGCCGCGAGTGTCAGAACCGTCGCCTGCAATCGCTGGGACTCGCGCCTCTGACCGTCTACCGTGCGCCTCATATGGGCACCTCTAAGCGCCACGCAGGAACCAAGCGGTGCCTGTTCTGCGAGATGGATCTACCTATCACCGACTTCCCGCCGCGCGGAAGCATCTCAACCAGGCTGCGCGGCTGGTGCACCGGCTGCATCTACCTCGACCAGCAGGCCAAGGAAGAGGCGCGCAGTCCGAGATATCAGGGCTACAATCCGGTCAAGCGCACGGTGAACGATCTAGGACGGGACTGCCTGGGCTGCGGAGTCTTCAAGGAGTGGCAAGCCTTCGGCAAGGACTCGCACGGGCGCTACGGGCGCAAGGGCACATGCCTCATCTGCATGGCGACTCCGCGCATAGGCACAAAGCCGACTTACGGACGTGTCACGGAAGAAGGCCGCGAGTGCAGCACCTGTCGCGTCTTCCAACCATGGGACCAGTTCAACAAGGCACCGAACGGCTACCAGGGCAGAAACTCGGCATGCAGGTCCTGTATGCGCAAGCGTAGGAACAAGCAGCATGTTGGTTGATGACCTCGAAGCCCGTGCGGCCTTCCTCGCCAAGGCAGAAGCGCGAGCGGGGCTTATCAACGATGCCCTGCTCGCTGCGGACTGGCTCTACGCTGCCCTGCATGAGGCCTTGCAGGACGGCTCGCCTGCTGCCTATGGTGCGCTTCGCACGGCAGAGAAGGCATGGGTTAGTGCGCGACAGGCCGTGGACAACGGCAAGGCTGAGGCAAGATCATAAACGCATCATGCAGACGCCAGCCGAAGCCATCCTGACTCTACTCGTTCGCCTGGCGGACCTTGAGAACAGCCTAGACCAGTTACGCGAGGAGGCCACCGACTGGCGCGAGAACATGAACCAGCTTGGCGAGGCGTTCAAGGCCATTCGCGCAGAGATGGAGCAGCAGCTGACATGTCTTGGCAGATCGTGACAGTGGCACCACGCGACGGCCTCGACCGCATCAACCGGAAGCTGATGCCCAAGGACGCCGAAGCATGTCAGGCTTGCCGCCGCATAAAGCCTATCCGCAAGTTCCCGCCGGGCGTCGAGCCTAAGCGCGTATGCCTAGACTGCCTGCGCCTCTGGCACATCTTCGGCCAAAGGCCAGACACAACGTGGCGCGAGTTCGAATGCCAAGGATGTGCTATCAAGCTGAGCGCACCCAAGCAGAACAAGGGAGCGAAGAACGGCCTATGCCCTGACTGCTACAAGTCATGGGACCAGTTCGACCGCGATCTGCGTGCGAGGTTCAAGGAATGGCGGTAGTCATCGACCTCGAAGGCTGGACGCTCAAGGCCAAGGCCAGGCCGCGTGTCACGGCGAATGGAACCTACATGCCTGGTGGATACCAGGACTGG
>RFQA01000027.1 GCA_009925925.1 Betaproteobacteria bacterium | reverse complement strand
GCGGCTTTGACGGTGCCCGCCCAGCCACCGAGGTCGAAGGCGCCATCGTGCCCGGCGTGGGCTATGCAAGTGCGGGCCTGGTGTGGTCCGCATTTGGCACCGCCTATGTGCAAGCCTGGTGCAAGGGCCAGGGCCATGCTTTGGACGAAGCCGCCGTGGCGGAAGTGGTGCGCTCCATCGACCATTCGCTGGTGCAGTACCTCGACATTGTGGACACCGGGCAGGGCGATGTGTCGCCCGGCATCTTTGGCCTCTCCAGCCTGATTGCCCAACTCAACACCCACTGGCTGGAAGAAAAGGGACTGGACCATGCAGCCAAGGCCCAGCTGCTGGAAACCCGCTTCCGCGAAGCGATCGCGATCACCCGCAAGTTCCTGGACCATGCCATAAGCAAGAAAGTGGCCCAGCTGCGCGCCATGGACACCGTGCGCCAGGCGCCGCGCCTGTTGGGCGGCCGGGTGCTGCACTTGCAAGAAGGTGGCATGCCATGGACGCACGTGGTGCTGAATGAGATGCCTGAAGTGGTGTTCGTCATTTACCCTGACTCCGATGGCGATCAATACCAGATCAAAACCGTGCCGGTCGAAGCCGGCTCGTTCACCGCACGGATGGACTTGCCAAAGAGCTGGGCGGGCCTGCGCGATGGCGAGTTGGCCGCGGTGAATGGCGTGATTGATAGCGTGTTCTGCCACCTCAACCTGTTCATCGGCGGAGCACGCAGTTTTGAAGGCGCCGTCAAGATGGCCGAACTGGCCCTGGCGGACGCAGCCGCCGCATGACGGCGCGGTCTACACCTTCTGCTCTGCAACAAGTCCGCGCGGCCATCCGCGCCAACGCGCTGCCGGGCGTGCTGCTCTGGTGCGGCTTGGCGGTGCTCTTGTTGGCTTATGCCACCGTGCCCGCGTTTCAGCAGGGTCTGACCCGTTGGGGCGATGTGAAACAGGCCTGGGGCCTCACCTTCGCGTTCGTGTCGTATGTGGTGTTTGCCGTGCTGGTACCCGAGGGACTGAGCGTGGCACTCGGTCGCCAGACCTGGATGCGAAAGACCACCATGGACGTGCTTTATGCCGCGCTGGTGTTCGGCACTATCGGTCTGACGGTGGATATTCTGTATGGCGTGCAGGTGCATCTGTTCGGCGAGCAGAGCGATGCCATCACCTTGGTCAAAAAGATGCTGTTTGACCAATTTGTGTACTCGCCGGTGTCCAACTACCTGATCGTCGCGCTGTTTGCCTGGCGCGAGGGCGGCTTCACCCGCAAGACGCTGCGGCATCTGTTTTCCACCGACTTTCTGACGCAGCAATACCTGCCGGTGCTGATCGCCATGTGGTGCGTCTGGATACCCGGGGTGATGGTGATTTACTTCATGCCCACCGAGCTGCAGTTCCCGGTGGCCTCGCTCATCCTGGTGTTCTGGATTTTGATTTTCAAGTTCGTCCGCAAGGGCTGATTGCTATCAATTCAATAGCTGCTTGCGCACATTCCATGGGCGCTGGCAGCTATTTTTGCATATAAATCATCTGCCGGGCCACGAACGCATCCAAGGCGGCCAGCAACGGCTGCCATCGTTCAGCGTTGCGCTCCAGTTGCGCCAACGCCGCGCAAGTGGCCTCCAGGGTGGAAAGCTGGCCCGGCGCGTGCGCCTTGCGGATGGCGTAGCGGCCAGCCGGCACCTCCTCCAAGGTCAGGCGCGGCAGGCGTTGCAGGCCGGGGCTCAGGTGCAGCATCTTGCGGCTCTTGCGCCAAGTGGCGTCCAGCACCACCAATCGCAGTTTCTCGGGGTGCAGCAGTTGCGCCGGTTCCAGCAGCGCCGGCGTGGCATGCCCCTCATAGGCAGTGGGTGGGTACAGCAGCACGGTATACCTGTCGCCGGGCATCAGCGTCTGCAACATCGCCTCGTCAAATGCTTCGCCCACCACCAAGCGGCTCCCCGGCACGCTCAGGTGCAAGAGGCGCGCGCTGTTTTTCGCGTGGTGCACTTCCAGCGGGTGCTGCAGGATCAGCAGCTCGCACGCGCTCGCTGTGTGCACCGCTAAATGGCACAGGCAGGTGGCTTGCGGGCGCAAACAGTGGGGGCAGGTGAGGCGGGCCATGAAGGGGGGTTATAAATCATGCTGGCGCTCTCCTGAGGATACCGACGATGGCACTTCGCTCTGATGAAAACACCCGCCTCAAGGCCTTACCGAAGGCCGAAATCCATCTGCATCTGGAAGGTTGCTTTGAGGCCAGTTTGATCGCCCAATGGGCCCGCGCCGAGGGCGTGGCGCTGCCCCGGCCGCAAGAGGATTTGTTCAAGTTCTCGGGGCTGGCGGACTTTCTGGGTTTCTTGGATCTGGCCTGTGGACTCGCCCGCACGCAAGACCGGCTGGTGGAGCTGAGCTACGGCCTGAGTCAGCGGCTTGCCGCCAACGGCATCGGTTATGCCGATGTGATCTTCAACCCCACGCACTGGCACGCATGGCATGGCCGACTAGGCCCCATGCTGGATGCGATCGACGCGGGCTTCACTGCCGCTGAGCAGGATGGCCTGCCGGGTGTGGGCCTGTGCGTCAGCCTGCTACGTACGCAAACGGCAGACCAAGCCATCGAGCTGGTGGACACCCTGGTGGCCTTGCGCCACCCGCGCGTGGTGGCACTGTCAGTCGATGGCAACGAAGCTGCCTCCGGCCGCACAGGCCCCCGGTTTGCCGAGGCCTTCCGCAAGGCGGGTGCCGCAGGCTTGCGCCGCACGGTGCATGCCGGTGAGTCCAGCGGACCGGAGGGCGTGTGGGATGCGGTGGAGCTCTTGGGCGCCGACCGCATTGACCACGGTGTGCGGGCGATTGAGGACCCAGCATTGGTGCAGCTGCTAGCAGACAAGCAGATCCCGCTAGGGGTGTGCCCCACCTCGAATCTGGTGCTGGGTGTGTACCCGTCGATAGACGTTCACCCCGTCGAGCGCCTGCGCCAGGCCGGTGTGCCTGTGTCACTGAACACTGACGACCCCGCGCTGCTAGGCGCCAGCCTGGTGGGCGAGTACGCGCTGTGCCGGCAGACCTTCGGCTGGACGGATGCCGTTACCGCCACAGTGGCCCGCACGTCTATCGAAGCCAGCTTTGCCAATGCCGACCTCAAGGCCAGCTTGCTCAGCCAGTTGAAAGACTGGCAAGCCGGGAACTCAGGGCTCTAGGCCAAGCTTTTGCCGTCGAAGTCGCTGGCGTCGTGGCGCTCGCGTACTTGCTCTGACGGTTCTCCGGTCACCTTGTTCACCATGCGGCCGCGCTTCACGGCTGGGCGTGCGTAGAGCTGGTCTGCCCAGCGCATCACGTGTTGGTACTCGTGCACGCTCAAGAACTCGGCGGCGCCGTAAGCCCAGCCCTTGACCAGCCCGCCGTACCAGGGGAAGACCGCCATGTCGGCAATGGTGTACTCGCTGCCCGCCAGGTATTCGTGGTCGGCCAGGCGCCGGTCCAGCACATCGAGTTCGCGCTTCACTTCCATGGCGAAGCGGTCTATGGCGTACTCAATCTTGGTTGGCGCGTAGGCATAAAAGTGCCCGAAGCCGCCACCCAGGTAGGGCGCACTCCCCATCTGCCAGAAGAGCCAGTTCAGCGTCTCGGTGCGGCTTGCAATGTCTTTGGGCACAAAGGCGCCGAACTTTTCAGCCAAGTACAGCAGGATGGAGCCCGACTCAAACACGCGCAAAGGCTTGGACCCGCTGCGGTCCAGCAAGGCGGGGATCTTGGAGTTGGGGTTCACGTCCACAAAGCCGGAGCCAAACTGGTCGCCATCGCGGATGTTGATCAGCCATGCGTCGTACTCGGCACCCGTGTGGCCGAGGGCCAGCAGCTCTTCTAGCAGGATGGTCACTTTCACGCCATTGGGCGTGCCCAGCGAATACAGCTGCAGCGGGTGCTTGCCCACGGGTAATTCTTTGTCGTGCGTGGGGCCGGCAATTGGGCGATTGATGCTGGCGAACGCGCCGCCATTGTCTTTGTCCCAGGTCCAAACCTTGGGGGGCACGTAGGGGGTGGAGTAGGTCATGTGGGGTTCTGGGGTGATGGGAGGGAGTGGATTCCATGATATTCGTGAAACCCAATGCATGCCGCAGCAGGGGTGCTTCAGCTGTAGGCGCGCGCCCATCGTCGACGTCTGAGCCGGACCACCATATAGGCCACTACCGCAAGATTCAATTCCATAACGGCTAGGTTAATCGGAGCGTGTAAGCCAAAGCTTGCACGTCGTGGTGCGCCAGGCTCAAGAGCCCCACACTCGCAGCGAGAGCAGCCATCCCCTTCAACACTTCAAACAGGGCGATGGACAGCAAGGCCTTGTTGTTCACCATACCCAGCCCGCGCAGGGGACTGCAAGGCGACGGATAGAAGAGGGGTGGTGCATGGCAAGGGCCGGTGGGTGTGGTCTGATTATTGGCCGATCACCCATACAGCGCTGCATCGGCACACTGTTTCATCCGAGGTCGTCATGGAATTGCTCCTGATTTAGGAGCTGCTTGCGCAGTGAAAGCGGGCGCTACAGGCCGATTTGATGCCTAAATCACGCTACCGGCAGCGTGCTGCAAGTTCTGCAATGCAGACATCGCGCGGGCGGCCTCGTCATGTGGCACGAAGATGTGGTCGTGGTACGCGCCAGCGACCACGTTGCAACTGATGCCCTGGTCGCCCAGTGCCTTGGCAAACGCTGCCGTCAACCCCACGGCCTGAAGGTCTGAGTGCACGGTGAGTGTGATCCACGCGCAGCGGAACAAAACCGGCAAGCCCGCCGAAACCGCCACGTTTTCCGCAACCACGACAGTCAAGCCCTCCGCCTCACGCATGGTGGCAATTACCGGCAGCTGCGAGATGTCAGAACCATGCGCCACGCTGGAGTACACATACACCCCGTCGTTGAGCGTGGGCTCCATGGTAGCGAGCAAGGTGGGCAGGCTGGAAATGGGAGTGGTCATTGGAAGGGATGTGGCAAGCGAGGTTTGCGGGGGATGGTGCTCAGAAAAGGTTACTGAAAGTGCACCAACATTAGTGAGCGAGGTATCTAGTGTCAAACTACATACCAGCAACTGAACTAGCTGTAGTAGATCAGGGGGATTCAATGTTTGAGCATATTGTCTTGCGCCGAGCCGAGCGTGGGTTACCAATTTCCGCTGGGCAAATTGCAGAGGCTCTGCTTTATTACCAGCGACTGCACATATTTATCGACCGTGCAACGCTTTTCCAGCTAATCAAGCAAATTGGAGCTAGCGGAGTTCTGACTTTGCTTCATCGTCCTGAGGTATCTGCCGTCTATTGCGAAGAAATGCTGGGTACTAATACCGGGTCAATCGGGGTATCTCAACATCACAACTTCGTTGCTTTTACCCTTGCAGGTAGTAAAGACGGAACTCAACTCAAGTCACCTTTGGAGCGATTGCACTATGAGTTAAAGCGTCACGACTCGGGTGTCGATGATCCAAAGAAATTTTCGAAACAATTTCTAGCAAAAGTGCCCATCCGCAAATTTTCGGGCAATCACTTTCTTGAAGGCGGGATCACAGCGGCAGCAATGCGTGATGTATTGGATATCGATTTCGCCAAGAAAGCTCTGCGCAATGTTGTCGGTGTGACAGAAGGTGGTTACTCGATTGGCGATAACCTGAAGTTTGAAGTTATCGATACTGAATTGGGCTTCTATGTTTTTACTGATGTGGACTTTCCTTCAATAAATCAAAGGCGTGCTCAGGCCACCCCACCGGTGGAGCCATTAACGATAGCGCATTTACTGAGCAGTATTTTGGAAGCTCGCGCCGACTTGGCCTTGGCTTCTTTCTATGGCGGAGACTTTGTAACTTCTGCAGCCACGTCGTCGATTATTCGAGCGCGACACGAAGAGCTATTGAGGAGGACGAGTATTAACAGCGATGCGCTGCAACACTTCTCCGACGTGGTTTTGCCAGACACCCCAAGTCTTGCAGAAGTAATTGACTCGGGGGAGCGTTCGTTTAGCGAGTTTTTAAAATTACTCGATCGCGCTAGTCGATTTAAAGACTGGTTGAAAACGGTCAATCCTGACGAGAACCTAGTACGTAGCTATATGCGTGACGTCTCTTCTGAAGGCTGGATACAGCGCTTGCCCGCGAAAAGTATCCGATACGTACTCACTCAAGCTCTGGATGCAACAAATCCCGCCGTTGGACTTGTCGCAGGGATTGTCGATAACTTCTTCTTGGAAAAATTGTTGGCTGGGTGGTGTCCAAACCACTTTGTAACCGGCAAGCTATCTCAATTTGTACAAGTGAAATAAACGGCAGAACAGGCAGCCTTTTGCAAAACCACGGTAACTCCTGACTCGCTATCAAATCAGGAGCTGTTTGCGCAATAAACACGAGGGCTAGAGGCCAATAAGCCTCATATTCTTCTCCCGAAGGCCCATCAAACCACCTTCGCCCTCTCCAACATCGCATGCAACAACACATTGCACCCCGCAGTGATGTGCTCTGGCTTGGCGTCTTCAATCTCGTTGTGGCTGATGCCGTCTTTGCAGGGGATGAATATCATGCCGCTGGGGGCCAGCTTGGCCATGTACACCGCGTCATGACCGGCGCCTGAAACAGCCGGCATGTTGCTGTAGCCCAGTTTCTTGGCGGCGCGGCCCACGGCTTCTACGCAGTCGTCATGGAAGGCGATCGCGTTGTAGCTGGACACCATTTCAATCTTCACGTCCACGCCGTGCTCTTGCGCCACCTTGGCGGCAAAGGCTTTTACCTCGTCGGCCATCTGGTCCACCAGCGCGTCGGTGCTGTTGCGCAGGTCGATGCTGAACTTCACGCGGCCGGGGATCACATTGCGGCTGTTGGGGAACACTTGCACCATGCCCACAGTGCCGCGGCCATGCGGCGGGTGGCGATGGGCGGCGGCTACCACGTCTTGCATGATGCGGGTGGCGGCCAGGAGCGAATCCTTGCGCAGTGCCATGGGTGTGGGGCCGGCGTGGGCTTCCATGCCAGTGACGG
Source organism: Betaproteobacteria bacterium (assembly GCA_009925925.1). Taxonomy (GTDB): domain Bacteria; phylum Pseudomonadota; class Gammaproteobacteria; order Burkholderiales; family Burkholderiaceae_C; genus Allorhodoferax. The sequence goes on along the minus strand of RFQA01000027.1, from coordinate 19,113 downwards.
TGCAGTCAAACCAGCGGATGCCCAGCACGCCACTGACCACGCCGATGGTCACGTCGTTGTCTTCCAGCACCGGGCCCTGCTCGATGTGCGTCTCGAAGTAGGCGCCAATGGGGTGGTCGCCAGGTTCCTGGTCACCTATGTAACCGATGCGTTCCAACTCGCCCTTGACGCTCTTGCCTTCGGTGTCGGTGGCGGCATAGGCATGCTCCAGCGTGAAAGCTTTGGCAAACACGCCCGAGCCCATCATTACCGGCACAAAGCGCGAGCCTTCTTCGTTGGTCCAGAAGGCCACTTCGATGGGCGCTTCGGTCTCTAGCCCCAAGTCGTTCAGGGTGCGCACCACCTCGATGCCCGCAAGCACGCCGTAGTTGCCATCAAACTTGCCGCCGGTGGGCTGAGTGTCGATGTGGCTGCCGGTCATGATGGGCGGCAGGCTGTTGTTGCGGCCTGCGCGGCGCATGAAGCCGTTGCCGATTTTGTCGATGGTGACCGTCATTCCCGCCTCGCGCGCCCAGCGGGTGACCAAATCGCGGCCTTGTTTGTCCAGGTCGGTCAGCGTCAAGCGGCACACACCGCCTTTGGGTGTGGCGCCGATCTGTGCCAGCTCCATCAGCGAGGCCCAGAGGCGTTCTCCGTTAATGCGGATATTTTCGATGTTTACGGCGGCTGCGGTGCTCATGTTTTTAGCTCCTTGTGGATGGTGGGTCTCGCGGCCAGTGAGGGGAAGGCGGGCGGCTCATACGCGCTTCGCTTTGCGAAATCGCCGCCCCGCCTTCCCCTCACTGGCCGAGTGCTGGTCCTCGGACTATTTAAAAAGTAAAAAATTTGCGTAAACAACGGTGCAACTTCTCGCTGGGGTGGGAATGGCCGTGCGCCGATTTCGCAAAGTGCAGCGCGTATGAGGCGCCCGGCCATTCCCACCCCAGCAGGTACCAAAGCCGCATAAACCTTATCCCCGCTTCACCGCAGTGGGCGCCAAGGTGTCTCCGCGCAGTTTGCTGGCCGCAAAGTTGGAGCTGAAAGGCGCCCGCTTGATATAGCGGCCCTTGCCCTGCACGGCGCGCAAGTCGCCTTGCACATAGACCAGTTCGCCTTGGCTGACGGTATGACTCGGGATGCCTTTGACGGTACGGCCCTCAAAGATGTTGAAGTCGCCCTTGCTGAACTGCGTTTTCACCGACAGGGTCTTGGTACCGGCCGGGTCCCAGACCACCAAGTCGGCATCGGCGCCCACGCTCACGCTGCCCTTTTGCGGGTAGATGTTGAACAGCTTGGCGGTGTTGGCAGAGGTGACCGCCACAAACTCGGAAGGCGTCAAGCGCCCGGTGTTCACGCCTTCGTCCCAGATCACAGCCAAGCGCTCTTCCACGCCGCCGCAGCCGTTGGGGATCTTGGTGAAGTCGTCTTTGCCTGCGGCCTTTTGCGCAGCGCAGAAGGTGCAGTGGTCTGTGGCGGTGGTGTGCAAATTTCCGCTTTGCAGACCGCGCCACAGGAACTCGCTGTTGCCCTTGGGTCGGAAGGGAGGGCTCATGACGTGGGCAGCGGCGGTGGCAAAGTCGGGATGCCGGTAGACGCTGTCGTCCAGCACCAGGTGGCCGGCCAATACCTCGCCATACACGCGCTGGCCGCGGGCACGGGCACGGGCAATGGCTTCGGCCGCTTCCACACAGCTCACGTGCACCACGTAAATGGGCACGTTGAGCACGTCGGCAATCGCAATCGCGCGGTTGGCGGCTTCCGCCTCCACCATGGGTGGGCGGGAGAGTGGGTGGCCTTCAGGCCCTTTGATGCCCATCTCGGAGACGGTCTTTTGCAGCAGGTAGACCAGCTCGCCGTTTTCTGCGTGCACCGTGGGCATGGCGCCCAGTTCCAAGGAGCGCTTGAAGCTGTTCACCAGGGTTTCGTCGTCGCACATGATGGCGTTTTTGTAGGCCATGAAGTGTTTGAAACTGTTGACGCCTTCCTCATTGACCAGCGTGCCCATGTCTTTGCGCACCTGCTCGCTCCACCAGGTGATGGCGACGTGGAAAGAGTAATCCGACGCTGACTTCTCGGCCCAACCGCGCCACTTCTTGTAGGCGTCCAGAATGTTTTCCTGGGGGTCGGGAATCACGAAATCGATGATGGTGGTGTTGCCACCTGCCAGACCGGCCGCGGTGCCGGTGAAGAAGTCGTCCATGGTCACTGTGCCCATGAAGGGCAGCTGCATGTGGGTGTGCGGGTCGATACCGCCGGGCATGACGTACTGGCCGCCCGCGTCCACCACCGTAGCACCCGCTGGGGCACTCAGGTTTTCGCCCACGGCAATGATCTTGCTGTCTTGGGTGATGACGTCCGCTTTGAACTCGCGGTCTGCGTTGACGACAGTGCCGCCACGGATAAACAGAGTGCTCATAAATGCTCCTAAATTAGTAGCTGCTTGCGCAATGAAATCGGGCGCTAGTGGCCATTTTGATGCTTAAACGAAGTCCTGCCAAGTCCGGTCAGGCACCTACCCGCATGGGGTTGTTAGGGTGGGTGGTCCAGTCGGCGTGCACGCCACTCACCGGCTTGCCGGTGCGCAGGTCGATTTCGCCCACAGCCAGATCGCGCATGCTGATGGTGTCCGGCACGGGGCACACCGTCACGCACAGGTTGCAGCCCACGCATTCGTCTTCCTTCACCTCGAAGTGGCGCTTGCCGTCTTTCTCGAAGGTAATGGCCTGGTGGCTGGTGTCTTCGCAGGCAATATGGCAGCGGCCGCACTGGATGCAGCTGTCCTGGTTGATGACGGCCTTGCTCACGTGATTCAGGTTCAGGTAGCGCCAGTCCGACACGGTGGGCACGGCTTTGCCCACGATCTCGCCCACGCTCTTGAAGCCCATCTCGTCCATGTAGTTCGACAGACCGCTTTCCATCTCTTGCACGATCTTGAAGCCGTACACCATGGCCGCAGTACACACCTGCACCGTGCCGGAGCCCAGAGCAATGAAGTCCAGGGCATCCCGCCAGGTGCCAATGCCGCCAATACCGCTGATGGGCAGGCCGGCGGTTTCAGGGTCTCGGGCAATCTCGGCCACCATATTTAGCGCAATCGGCTTCACGGCCGGGCCGCAATAGCCGCCGTGGCTGCCCTTGCCGCCGGTGCTGGGCGACATGGTCAGGGTGTAGGGGTCCACGCCCATGATGGAGTTGATGGTGTTGATCAAACTCACTGCGTCCGCCCCGCCGCGCTTGGCGGCTTGGGCGGGCTTGCGGATGTCGGTGATGTTGGGCGTGAGCTTCACGATGACGGGCAGCTTGCTGTACTGCTTGCACCACTCGGTCACCATCTGGATGTACTCGGGTACCTGGCCCACCGCAGCACCCATGCCGCGCTCGCTCATGCCATGCGGGCATCCGAAGTTGAGTTCGATGGCGTCGGCACCGGTGTCTTCCACGCGGGGCAGGATGGCCTTCCAGCTTTCTTCCTGGCAGGGCACCATCAGCGAGACGATCATGGCGCGGTCCTGCCAGTTGCGTTTCACTTCAGTGATTTCGCGCAGGTTCAGCTCCAGGTCGCGGTCGGTGATCAGTTCAATGTTGTTAAAGCCGTTGAGCCGGCGGTCCGCAGAAAGCAGGGCGCCGTAGCGTGGACCGTTCACGTTGACAACCGGTGGGCCGGCTTCGCCCAGGGTCTTCCAGACGACGCCGCCCCAGCCTGCCTCAAAGGCGCGGTTGACGTTGTAGGCCTTGTCGGTAGGCGGTGCAGAGGCGAGCCAGAAGGGGTTGGGGCTTTTGACGCCGGCAAAGGTGGTTTCTAAATTGGCCATGGTGTTTCTCCGGAATGCGTGGCGCCCGTTAGGCAGTGATGAAGGCGTGAATAGCGTGGGCGGATTGCTTGCCGTGCTCGACGGCTTCGACTGTCAGGTCCAGTCCGCCGGCACGGCAGTCGCCGCCGGCCCACACGCCTTTCAAGTTGGTGGTGCCGGCTTCATCGGTGGCGATGCGGCCGTCCTTCAGGGTCAGGCCGCTTTCGGCCAATACCGGGTTGCCCAGCTTCTGTCCGATGGCCTTGAGCACCATGTCAGCCGCCAAGGTGGTGGTGCCACCGGTAGCGCTCAGCTTTCCGTTGACCATGGCTTGGCGCGCGAAGGTCACGCCGGTGGCGTGACCGGCTTCGCCAATCACTTCGACCGGAGCAAGCCAATGGTGGATGGTCACGCCGTTGGTCTGCGCCCATTCCTGCTCGGCGGTGGATGCGGACATGCTCTCCTGTCCGCGGCGGTAAACGATGTGCACCTCTTCAGCGCCCAGCAGCTTGCTTTGCACCGCGGCGTCCACCGCCGTCATGCCGCCACCGATGACCACCACACGGCGGCCTACCGGCAAGGTGGAGAGGTCTTGGGTCTGGCGCAAGGTGGCGATAAAGTCCACCGCGTCCTGCACGCCGTTCAAGTTGTCGCCGGTCACGCCCAGTTGCTGGGTGGTGGACAGACCCATGCCGAGGAACACGGCCGCGTAGTCTTTGCGCAGGGCTTCGAGTTGCGCCACGGTGTCCAGCTTCCAGTTGTTCTGGATGGTGATGCCGCCGATGCTCAGCAGCCACTGGACTTCGCGCTGCGCAAAGTCATCCGGGGTTTTGTAGCTGGCCAAACCATATTCGTTCAGGCCGCCTGCTTTGGGCTTGGCGTCAAACACCACCACGTCATGGCCTTGGCGGGCCAGGGTGTAGGCACAGGCCAAGCCTGCAGGCCCTGCGCCCACCACAGCCACCTTTTTGCCGGTGGCGGGAGCGCGGGTAAAGACCTGGGGCTTGGCGCTTTCCATCAGCGCATCGACAGCGTGGCGCTGTAGGCGGCCGATGGCCACGGGCCGGTCTTCCTGGGTGTTGCGCACGCAGACGGCTTCGCACAGGTTTTCAGTGGGGCAGACGCGGGCACACATGCCGCCCAAGGGGTTGCTGTCCAGAATGGTCTGGGCCGAGCCACGCAGGTTGCCGTCGGCAATGCGCTTGATGAAAGACGGTACATCAATGCTGGTGGGGCAGGCGGTAGCGCAGGGGGCGTCATAGCAATACAGGCAGCGTTCGGCCTCCAGCAGGGCTTGCGACGCCGTGAAGCGCGGGGTGGCGTCGGCAAAGCGTTGGGCGTATTCCTCGGTGGCGAGGCGGCCTGCACGAACGTCGGCGGGAGAAGAAGAGGGGGTGGACACGCTGGCAACTCCTTAAAAAACTGACCGTTTGGTCAAGTCATGGTGTGCATGCTAGCAATCCACGTGCCACGCTGTAACTAGGGGTTTGCACCATAAAACCGCCCGTTTGTCGGCCGCCTTGCACCGGCTTGGGATGTTGCGGCGGTGCACGCCGTCCCGGTTTTGGGGCACAGTTTGTCTTGTGCTTGTCACACCGTTGTCATGCAAAGCGCGGACATTGGGCAAGTGTCGCGTGGTCACGTGCCGTAGCGCCCTGTCTCGTTCATTACTTCCGGAGTTCTCCATGTCTATTCGATTTTTGACCGCACTGGCGATTGCTGCCAGCCTGACCGCTTGCGCCACCGCACCCGGTGCCCCTAACAACAGCTACAGCTTCGGCCTGTGGGGCGACATGCCCTACAAAAAAGCCGGTGACGACAGCAAGCTGCCCGCAGTGCTGAACAGCATCAACGCCTCGGACATTGCGTTCTCCGTGTATGACGGCGACATCAAGGACGGCAGCTCCAAATGCACCGACGACATCTATGTCGATGCCCTCAAGATGTTCGGCAGCATGAAGAAGCCCGTGGTCTATGTGCCCGGCGACAATGAGTGGACCGATTGCCACCGCACCAACAACGGCGGCTACGACGCTCTGGAGCGCTTGGCGCATATCCGAAAAGTCATGTTCCCCACCCTGAACAGCCTGGGTCAAACCACCATGCCCCTGGAGCACCAGGCCAAGCTGGGCGAAAAATACGTCGAGAACACCCGCTTCAGCTACGGCCCCGTGGTGTTTGCCGGCATCAACGTGCCTGGCAGCAACAACAACGTGATCATGAGCGCCAAGGAATGCACCGCCAAGAGCGCGCGCAATGCTGCGCAGTGCGATGCCTCCAATGCCGAATACCTGGAGCGCGATGCCGCCAACATCCAGTGGCTGGAGTCCACCTTCTCCAAGGCCAAGGCTGATAAGGCCGAAGGCGTGGTGCTGGTGATCCAGGCGGACCCCGGCTTTGACTGGCCTGAAACCGAAGAAGAAGACGAAAGCTTGCTGCCCCAGTTCAGCGGCTACCGCAACTTCATGGCCGCAGTGGTCAAGCAAACCGAAAACTTCAAAGGCCAGGTGCTGTTTGTGCACGGTGACACCCACTTCTTCAAAGTGGACAAGCCCCTGTACAGCCCGACCAAACTTTTGCCTAACCTGACCCGCTTGCAAACCTTCGGCAGCCCCAGCCTGCACTGGGTGAAGGTCGGTGTAGAGCCAGGCAGCGCGCACCTCTTCAACATCCAGCCGGTGATCGTGCGCCAGCCCTGAGCGGCACGCCAAGCGCAATACGCTCTCGCAAAGCCGCGGCGCAGCGATGCCCGCGGCTTTTTTTGTGCGTTACAGCGCTCCGGGAATGCACACCGACCGCAGCCATTCGCTGAAGAGCTCCACAGCAGGGCCGGCCTCGGTGTTTTCCGGGAGCACCAGGTAGTAGTGCCGCTCACCGGGCAGCGGCGCAGGGTGCGCGAGCACCAGCTCTCCCCGGGCCAGCTCTGCCTCTATCAACAGGCGGGGTACCAAGGCCACGCCCATGCCGCAGGCGGCAGCTGACGAAGCCATGGAAAACTGCTCATAACGCGGCCCGGCAAAGGCGTTGGGTGCTTCAATGCCTTGCGCCGAAAACCAGCTTTGCCAGCTGTCGGGCCGGGTGCTTTGTTGTAACAGGGGCAGCAAAGCCACTTCTGCCGCACTCAATGCCTTGCGCCCGCGCAACAAGGCCGGGCTGCACACGGCAACCACCTGTTCTTGCAAAAGCGGGTAGCAGCGCGTGCCTGCCCAATGGCGGATTTGTAATTCGGTGCAGGCGAAGATGGCTGCGTCGAACGAGGTGTCGTTGAACAGAAACGGGCGGGTACGGGTTTCAATGTGCACGACGGTGTTGGAGTGCTTGGCATGAAAGTCGGGCAAGCGCGGCAAGAGCCAACGCGCTGCAAAAGTGGGAACGCTGGCCAACTGCACCGCGCCACCATGGCCGCGGGTGGACATGAGGTCCAAGGTGTCCTGCTCCAGCCCGCGTAGCCAGGACGCAACTTGGGTGGCGTAGCGCGTACCCGCGGAAGTCAGCGCCACACCATGACGTGTGCGGCGGAAGAGCGCCATGCCGACCAATTCTTCGAGCGTGGTGATCTGCCGCGAAATGGCGCTTTGGGTGAGCGAAAGCTCTTGCGCCGCGCGGGTGAAACTTTCGTGGCGCGCCGCAGCTTCGAAACACAGCAGGGCTTGGGTAGCAGGTATCTTGCGTCGCATGGGTGGCTTAAGTCGCGGGGTTATGGAGGGCTGTCAGGTCGCGGACGTGCTGTGCGGCGAGCCGGGCGGCTCTGAGCCGTTCTTCATCGAGGGTGGCGATCACCAGCGCCTCATCTCGGCCTGCTTGAGCGAGGGTCGCGCCATCAGGCCCGGCCACCACGCTCAAACCACCGTATCGCAATGAGCCCTCTGGGCCGGTGAAGTTGGCATAGGCCACAAACAGCTGGTTCTCATAGGCGCGCACCGGCACCAGCGAGCGGGCCACAAAGTCGTAATCCGCCATGTTGGCCGTCGGCACCACAATCAGGTCTGCACCGGCAATCGCAAGTGCGCGGGTAGCTTCGGGGAACTCCACGTCGTAGCAAATCAGCATGCCAACCTTCCAGCCATGGAAGTCAAAGCTTCGGGCGCTTTGCGCTTCGGCGGCGAACTGGCTGCGGTCGAGCTCGCCGAAGAGATAAGCCTTTCGGTAGTTCAGGCGGCGCTGGCCCGACGCATCGATCCATTGGGCCGCGTTGTACACGCGGGTATCCGCGCCGCGCTCGGGGTAGCCGTACACCACCGCCAGCTGGTGGCGCTGCGCAATGCCGGCCACGGCTTCGGCCCAAGCGCCGTCTGCCGCTTGGGCCAGGGATTGCACGGCCGGCGCGCCAATCGCATAACCCGTGATGAACATCTCCGGGCAGATCAAAAGTTGTGCTCCTGCATTGGCGGCCTCACGGGCTGCACCTTCCAGCCGGGCCAGATTGCCCGGCACATCCTGCGGAGCGGAGGCACATTGCCAGAGTGCCAATTTAAGTGGTGCGCGCATGGCAGTCATTCGGGGAGCGCAATCGGCCCCAAGGTGTCGAACACATCGCCGGGCCCGGGGTTGGCGGCATGGGTGTGCCCGCCCAGATGCTGCACGATGCCCCACACCGCGTTCAAAGATGTCTGCACCGCACCCTCGACCCACGCGGGGGTCCAGGAGACATCATCCCCGGCGATGAAGATACCGCGTTGCTGCTGCGGCAACTGGTCTTGCTTGAAATGGGCATACATGCGCTGGTTGTAGCGGTAGTGCCCTGGTAATGCGCCCTTAAAGGCTCCCAGAAAGTAAGGGTCGGCCTCCCAGGACACGCAAATCGGGTCGCCAATAATGTGGCTGGCAATGTCCACCTTGGGGTAGATCTTCTTGAGGGCCTGCAGGGCCAGCTTGACGCGTTTCTCCGGAGTTTGCGGCAGCATCTTGAGTGCGTCGCCCATCCAGGCATAAGACAAACAAATCACCGCTGGTTTGTCCGGCCCGTTGTCAAACAGGTAGGTGCCGCGGGTCAGCCGGTCGGTGAGCGTCATGCTCATCACATCGCGGCCGGTTTCCGGGTCTTTGTCTTTCCAGAATGGCCGGTCCACCATGACAAAGGTCTTGCTGGACTGCATGTAGCGGGTGCGGTCCAGCGCCATCCACATCTTGTGCGAGAACAACGATTCTTCGACCGCAATCTGGGTGGTAAGCAGCCAGCTCTGGCACGTGGTCAGCACCGCGTTGTAGTGGCGTGTGTCGCCCCAAGTGTCAGTGACGGCGAGCCGGCCATCCGCTGCGCGGGCAATGGCGGCCACCCCGGCACGGGTCGCGCCGCTGTGCAGGCTTTGCAAGCTAGTGCCTGCCGGCCAGTGCACCAGATGCTTCGGGGCGTGGCGCCACAGGCCGTGAGGCACCTGGTCGGCCCCACCGACGATGAGCCGCTGGTTGTCATCGCAGTTGGTGAGCACCACCCGCAGGATTTCCAGCATGGAATTCGGAAAGTCCGAGTCCCAACCGCCAGTACCAAACCCCACCTGACCGAAGATTTCCCGGTGATGGAAGGACAGCTTGGCAAAGGCCTTGGAGTTGGCGATGAAGTCGTAAAACGTACGGTCATCCCAAAGCGGTACCAGCGCATTCCACATGCGCTTGAGCGCCGGCACATCCCGGTTGCGGATCGCGTTTTGCATGTCGCTGAACCGTGCATCGTCCTCCAGTGCCTGGGCCCATGCGTCCGCCACCTCTTTGAAGATCGGGGGCAGGTCTTGCAGGCTGCGCGCGTAGTGGGTGTTTCCCTCCAGGTCGATCACTGTGCTGCCCGAGGCGGGCGTCAGGGGGTTGGGGAAGTCCCGGGTCTCTAGGCCCAGGAGGTGGACGTAGTGGTAGAACGCGGTGCCCGAGACCGGAAATCGCATGCCGCCCAGTTCCGCCACTACATCCTGCGTACCTTCAAACACTTGCGAACGTAGCCTCCCACCCATCTTGGACGCTTCATAAATCACCGGCTTGAGGCCCATCTTCATCAGCTCGTAGGCAGCGACCATGCCAGCCATGCCTGCGCCCACGATGGCCACCTCCTCGCCCAAGCGGTGTGCGGGGAGCTGGCCCAGCCCGTCGGGGTGGGCGATCCAGTCGTCAAACGCGAACGGGAAATCCGGGCCGAAGATGGTGACCGGTTTGCGCACATCAGGTGCTGTTGTCGTGGTGCTGTTGTTGCCCATGGAATTGCTCTCCAAATTGGCGCGGACTATGTCATAGGTATGCACCGCACGCAATATATGGGCGTCAAAGCGTCAAAAAACGGGTTTTTTTGGATTTAAAAATGAGTTAAATGCATGCCTGTGTGCAAAACGCTTGCTTGCGCAGGCAGGATGCAGGGGCTACGATCCCTGCATTCCTTTCTTCTGCTGGAGCACTCCATGAGCCACGCCGCTTTCAATTGGCAAGACCCCTTTTTGCTGGACAGCCAACTCTCTGACGACGAGCGCATGGTGCGCGATGCTGCCGCTGCGTACTGCCAGGACAAGTTGCTCCCCCGCGTGACCCAAGCCTTCCGGGACGGCAGCACTGACCCCGCCATATTCCGGGAAATGGGTGAGTTGGGTCTCTTGGGCCCCACGATTCCCGAGCAATACGGCGGCCCCGGCTTGAACTACGTGGCCTACGGCCTGATCGCTCGCGAAGTTGAGCGGGTGGACAGTGGCTACCGCAGCATGATGAGCGTGCAGTCCTCGTTGGTGATGGTGCCTATCTTCGAATTCGGCACCGAGGCCCAGCGCCAGAAGTACCTGCCCAAACTGGCCACCGGCGAGTGGATCGGTTGCTTTGGCCTGACCGAACCCGACCATGGCTCCGACCCCCAGAGCATGGCCACCCGTGCCCAGAAGGTGCCCGGCGGGTACAAGCTCAGCGGCAGCAAGATGTGGATCAGCAACAGCCCGATCGCCGACGTGTTCGTGGTGTGGGCCAAAGAGGTCAGCGAGGCCGGCGGAGGCAGCGACGGCAGTGGCCCCATCCGTGGCTTTGTGCTGGAAAAAGGCATGGCAGGCCTGTCAGCTCCGGCCATCCACGGCAAAGTGGGCCTGCGCGCCAGCATCACCGGCGAGATCGTGATGGACGGCGTGTTTGTGCCCGAAGAAAACGCCTTCCCCGAGATCCGTGGCCTTAAGGGCCCGTTCACCTGCTTGAACAGTGCGCGCTATGGCATTGCCTGGGGTGCACTGGGTGCGGCTGAAGATTGCTGGACCCGTTCCCGCCAATACACCCTGGATCGCAAACAATTCGGCCGCCCCTTGGCCGCCAACCAGCTGATCCAGAAGAAACTGGCCGACATGCAAACCGAAATCGCACTCGGCCTGCAAGGCTGCCTGCGCCTGGGTCGTATGAAAGACGAGGGCACGGCGGCGGTGGAAATCACCTCCATCCTCAAGCGCAACTCCTGCGGCAAGGCCTTGGACATTGCGCGCATGGCCCGCGACATGATGGGCGGCAACGGCATCAGCGACGAATTCGGGGTGGCGCGCCATTTGGTGAACCTCGAGGTGGTCAATACCTATGAGGGTACGCACGATATCCACGCCCTGATCTTGGGCCGTGCGCAAACCGGTATTGCGGCGTTCGCCAACTGATATCCGCTAGCGGCCCGTGTCAGTGGGGCCGCGGTGGGCATCGCATAAACTCCGGCGGGTCTGAACCACCTGCCTGAACTCGCATGACCACCACCATCGCCTCCCCTTCCAGCAGCGAACCCGTGACGCTGCTGGACGTGGCCCGCGTGGCGGGGGTTTCCCCGAGCACCGTCTCCCGCATCCTGAACGGCACCGCCCGTGTCGCCCCGGCCAAACGCGAAGCGGTGGAAGCGGCGATCGCCCAGCTCAAGTTCCGCCCCAACATCTTTGCCCGCAGCCTGAAGACCGGCATCACCATGACGGTGGGGGTGCTCACCCAGTCCATTGAAAGCCAGTTCTATTCGCGAGCGCTCAAGGGCATCGAAGTGGGGCTGGAGGCCAGCGGCCACTCCCCCATCATCGTGAGCGGTCACTGGAATGCCCAGACCGACGTGGCTAGCCTGAAGCTGCTGACTTCGCGCCGGGTAGATGGCGTGATCATCTTGACCAGTGACATTGCCGACTCTGATGTGCTGGACGTGGCCAAGCAGCAGCCCGTGGTCATTACCGAGCGCGACTTGGAGGGGCCCAACCTGCGCTCCATCCATGTGGACCAGAAGTTCGGTGGCTACCTGGCCACCCGCCATTTGCTGTCCTTGGGCCATACCCGCATTGCCCATATTGCCGGGGTTGAAAACCGTGCCGATGCGCAAGGCCGCTACCTCGGTTACCTCGAAGCCCACGCGGAGGCCGGTGTGGAGCCCGACCCGCGATTGTTGGTGCGCGGCAACTTTACTGACAAAGGCGGTCATGCCGCAGTGCAACGTTTGATGGAGAGCGGGGTTTCATTTACCGCCATCTTTTGCGCCAATGACGACACTGCACTAGGCGCGCGGCTGGCGCTCTACCAGCGAGGTCTGCGGGTGCCGGAAGACGTGTCGCTGGTCGGCTTTGACGACATGCCTACCTCCAGTTTCATGACCCCACCGCTCACCAGCGTGCGCCAGCCTGTGTACGAAGTGGGCTTGTATGCGGCCCGCATGCTGCTCGACATGATGGGTTACCCCGCCGAGGCGGTGCAGTTGCCCCCGCTGGAGCTCATGGTGCGCGAGACCACCCGAAAATGGCAGGCTTGAATCAGGCCTGAATCAGTAGCTCCCCAAAATGCAGACGAAAAAAAAGGCCCTCGGGCCTTTTTTGTTTAGCGCTTGCGCTGACTGGCGATGAACGCCCGGTAGCGCAAGGCACTGTCTTTCAGGGTGCGCTGCTGGGTGGTGTAGTCCACATGCACCAGCCCGAAGCGTTTCTCATAGCCGCAGGCCCACTCAAAGTTGTCCATCAGGCTCCAGTAAAAGAAGCCGCGCACATTCACACCCGCGGCCATGGCCTCGTGCAGCGCCTTCAAGTGGGTCTGCATATAGACTTGGCGGCCCGGGTCGTTCACTCGGCCATCGACCACCTTGTCAGCCTCTGCAAACCCGTTTTCCGTGATGTAAATGGGTGGCAGGGTGTAGTCGCGGTGAATGCCTTGCAGCAGGTCCGAGAGGCCCTGAGCGTAGTTTTCCCAGCCCATGTCAGACACGCCATCCTTGTTGGGCGCAGGCACCGGTGGTGTGCTGGTGCTGGCCCAGATGCGGGTGTAGTAGTTGATACCCAGAAAGTCCAAGGGCTGGGCAATGATGTCGAAGTCACCGTCCTGGATGTTGTCAGGTTGCGCCAGCTCAGGTCCTTGGGGGTAAGCCTTGTTGAAGATGGGGTCCATGTACCAGCGCACAAAGCGGTCGTACTCGCGCTGGGCTCGGGCCTGGTCTGCCGGGCTGTCGGTGGCGGCGGTGGTGGGCGACTGGTTCAGCACGATTCCCAGCGGGGCTTTCACGCCCACAGCGCGCATGGCCTGGAGCGCGAGCCCGTGCGAGAGCAACAGATGGTGAGAGACGCGCAGCATGGCCGGCACGTCTTTCTTGCCGGGGGCAAAAACGCCTTGGTCGTAGCCCAGGGTGGCGGTGCACCAGGGTTCGTTGTGGGTGGCCATGCTGGCTACGCGGTCGCCCAGTAGTTTGCCCATGCGCTGGGCGTAGTCGGCAAAACGGTAGGCGGTGTCGCGGGCTTCCCAGCCCTGCTGTAAGTCCTGCAAGCCTTGTGGCAAGTCCCAGTGGTAGAGGGTGGCAAACGGGGCGATGCCGCGTTTCAACAAGCCGTCGACCAGGCGCTCGTAGAAGTCCAGTCCTTTTTCGTTCCATGCGCCATAGCCCAGAGGCTGCACGCGGGACCAGGCGATCGAGAAACGGTAGCTGTCCACCCCCAGGCTTTGGATCATGTCGAGGTCGGATTCGAGGCGGTTGTAGTGGTCGCAGGCCACATCACCGGTGTCACCGTTCACCACCTTGCCGGGTGTTTTGGAGAATGTGTCCCAGATGGAGGGGCCGCGCCCGTCCTGGGCGGCAGCGCCCTCGATCTGGTAGGAGCTGGTGGCTACGCCCCAACGGAAATCGGAAGGAAAAGGGGGCAGGGGGAATGTCTCGGGAGCGGTCACGGGGTGTCCTTGCATTATTCTCATTTGAAATCGTTTTCAGGTGCGAATTTTACGGGTGAAATCGACCCTGTCAAACCGGCCGCACAGGCTACCATGGGTCATTCCATGCATTGAAGCCGGTATGACCCTTCCCCACACTCCCCAAGGCGCGCTCTCTCACCTCAAAGTTTTGGACCTCTCCCGGGTGCTGGCCGGTCCTTGGTGTACCCAGATGCTGGCGGACATGGGGGCCGATGTAGTCAAAGTGGAGCGACCGGTCGCCGGCGACGACACCCGCCACTGGGGCCCGCCCTTCATGCCGGGCGCAGATGGTCATCCCACGCAAGATGCCACCTACTTCACCGCCTGCAACCGGAACAAGCGCTCCATCACCGTCGACATGGCGAAGGAAGAGGGGCAGGCGTTGATCCGCCAAATGGCAGTCCAGAGCGACATCCTGGTCGAGAACTTCAAGGTGGGTGGCCTCGCCCACTACGGATTGGACTACGCCAGCCTCAAGGCCCTGAACCCCCGGTTGATTTACTGCTCCATCACCGGTTTCGGCCAAACCGGGCCCTATGCCGAGCGGGCGGGCTACGACCTGATGATCCAGGCCATGAGCGGCATGATGAGCATCACGGGCAGGGCCGATGGTGAGCCCGGTGGCGGTCCGCAACGCGCGGGCGTGGCCATCACCGATGTGTTCACCGGCATTTATGCCACCAGCGCCATCCTCGCGGCGGTGGAAATGCGGCACCGCACCGGAGAAGGCCAGCACATCGACATGGCGCTGCTGGATGTAGGCATGGCCATTCTGGCCAACCAGGCAGCCGGATTCATCAATACCGGTGCCGAGCCGCAGCGCATGGGCAACGCCCACCCCAGCCTGGTGCCTTATCAGGACTTCCCCACGCAGGACGGCGCCATGCTGCTGGCCATCGGCAATGACGGCCAGTTCGCCCGCTTCTGCCAGGCCGCCGGCCGCCCCGAATGGGTACAGGACGCGCGTTTCACCACCAACACCCGCCGGGTGGAAAACCGCAGTACCCTGATTCCGCTGATGATGGAAGTCACCCGCACCCGCAGCACGGATGCCTGGATTGCCTTGCTGGAAGACAAGGCGGTGCCTTGCGGGCCCATCAACACGCTGGCTCGCGCATTTGCCGACCCTCAGGTACAAGCCCGAAGTTTGGTGCTGAATCAACAGGTAGCGCCCGCGGAATCAGCGCAAGCCGCTACTAAAACCATAGCAACTGCAAGTTACGAGAGCATCCGGACCGTCGCCAGCCCGATCCGCCTGTCAGCAGCACCCGTGACGTTGCGCTACCCCCCGCCGGCTCTGGGTGAGCACACACAGGTGGTGCTCACAGAGCTGGGGCTTGATGCAGGTCAAATACAAGACTTGCAGGCCCGTGGCATCGTATGACCTGAGCGTCCGTTACAGTGGCGCGGTGAAACGCCGATAACAACACGTCGTGGAGTAACAATGAAACATCGTCGCCATTGGTTGTCTTTCGCAGCCGCTAGCCTCGCTCTAGCAGCCGCAGCCCCCACCCTCGCGCAGGAAGCCCCGGTCTACCGCTTTTCCCCGGTGAACCAGTACGGCTTGGAGCTCACCGCCCGCTACTGGAACCCCATCATTGAATACATCACCGCCAAGAGCGGCGTGAAGCTGCAGCTCAAAATCGGCCGCACCTCGGCAGACACCACGGCGTATGTGCTCGCCAATGAAGTGGAGTTCGTGTTCTCCAACCACCTGTTCAGCCCCGACCGCGACCACCTTGGCTGGAAGGTTTTCGGGCGCCGGCAGACGCCGCCCATCCACAGCCAGATTGTGGTTCTCGCGGATTCGCCGTACCAGAAACTGGAGCAACTCGCCAACCTGTCGGTGGCTTTTCCCGGCCCGGAAGCGTTGGTCGCCTACAAGTTCAGCTACGCCCAACTGTTGAACCGCAACATCCCGGTGGAGGTGGTGTTCGGCGGCAATATGGATGGCGCCTTCGCCCAGTTGGCCAGTGGCCGGGTCAAGGCGGTGGGCGCCAACTCCCAGTTGACCGAAGGTTGGGTCAAGCGGGAAGGCAAGAAAATCCGCGTGCTCTGGCAGTCCGACCCCTTGTATGACCTGGCCCTCATGGCTTCCAAGAATGTGCCCGAAAAAGACTTGAAGGCGGTAGCCAAAGCCTTTGCCGACATGGGCAAAGACGTGCAGGGTGTGAAGATTCTTGCGGCATCGGGCAATCTGGTCGGGCTGTTGCCCGATGCCAGCTTTGTGGCGTCTAATGGCAGCGAATACGTCAGCTACCGCAACTTCTACAAAACGGCTCCCCCCAACTTGCGCTGATCTTCCCCTTCAGGGCTTCCAGAAAACTGCTTCTTACCCATGCCTGCACGAATTCTGGACCGCATCACCCCCTCCACCCTGACCAATCGCGTCTTCGCGATTTACACCGCCACCCTTTTGCTGTTCGTGGCGGGTGGGTTGGCGGCCTTTATCAGCTATGAGTTCCGGAAGCAAATCGAGGAAACACAAGCGTCCTCCGTCATGCTGATCGAAGTGGTAGCACAGTCGGTGCAGGACAGTGTGGTGATCGGTGATTACGACACCGTCAAACGCATTCTCGAAAAAGGCGTGCAGGGCTCCGCCTTCGCCAGCGCCATGTTCAAGGACACCAGCGGCGCAACTGTCTTGGCCAAAAGCAAGGCTCCGGCCGACGGACACCCCCCGAAATTCATTTCCAACTGGGTGAAACTGCGCCTGGACGATGTGAACCGGCCTGTCTCTGTCGGCGGTAAAGACTACGGCTTGCTCCGGCTGGAGTTCGACGCTGATCTGGTGGCGGAAGATTTGTGGTCCATCAGTGTGCTGGTACTCGGTGTGGGGCTGGCTAGTCTGGTCGTGGGCCTGTTACTGATCCGCTGGGCATTGAACCATTGGCTGGGAGGGCTCCAGAAACTGCGCGAGGTGGTTCAGACTTTGGGTACCGGAAGTGGAGAGACCGAGAAACTCGTGATCGACGGAGCCCCCGCCGAAATCCAGAGTTTGGTGGCCATGTTCAACCAGACCGCCGTGCTGGTACGCGAGCGTGAGGGCAGCCGCGCAGCGCTGGAGCAAGCCAAACTGGCGGCTGAAAAAGCCCGCCACACGGCGGAGCAAGCAAGCCTGGCCAAGAGCCAGTTTCTGGCCAACATGAGCCACGAATTGCGCACGCCCATGAACGCCATTTTGGGCATGCTGCAGTTGCTGGAGGGCACCGAACTCACCGACAAGCAGCGAAGCTACACCCACAACACCGCCAGCGCCGCGCGCTCCTTGCTGAGCCTGCTCAACGACATTCTGGATTTCTCCAAGGTCGAGGCCGGCAAGATGACGCTGGACCCACGCCCCTTCCGCACCGACCAGCTGCTGCGCGACCTGTCTGTCATTCTCTCTGCGAATGTGGGCGCCAAGACCATCGAGGTCTTGTTTGATGTGGGCACTGACGTGCCCAATGCCCTGGTGGGCGACGACATGCGCTTGCAGCAAGTTCTGATCAACCTCGGCGGAAACGCAGTCAAGTTCACCGAGCGGGGTGAGGTGGTGATCCGCCTGCGCCTCAAAGCTACCAATGGTGCCAAGGCGTTTGTGGAGTTCGCCGTGTCTGATACGGGCATCGGCATCGCGAGCGAAAACCAGGCCCACATCTTCAGCGGCTTTTCCCAGGCTGAAGCATCCACGACTCGCCGCTTCGGTGGCACCGGCCTGGGGCTGGCGATCTGTCAGCGCCTGGTGGGCCTGATGGGCGGCACCTTGGAGGTGGACAGCGTGCCGGGCGAGGGCAGCAACTTTCACTTCACCGTTCCCCTGCAGATCGCTCCACCTGCAGCTGTGGGGCCGGCAGCCATGGTGCAGCGCCACCCCCTGGCGGCCCAGAAGGCGCTGGTGGTGGACGACAACCCGGTCGCCCGCTCGCTGTTGGCCACCATGACCCGCTCCCTGGGCTGGGACGTGGATGTGGCAGAGGGCGGCCCGCAAGCGCTAGAGCGTGTGCAGGCCGCACAGAGCGGAGGCAAGCCTTACCAGGTGATTTTCATGGACTGGCGCATGCCCGATTGGGACGGTTGGGAGACCACCCGCCGCATCCGGGCCGCGATGCCGGGAGGCGACACGCTGATCTTGATGGTGAGCGCCAATGGCCGCGCCATGATGGCCGAGCGCAGCGTCGATGAGCAGGCCTTGCTGAATGGCTTTTTGGTCAAGCCGGTCACTGCTTCCATGCTGTTGGACGCGGTCATGGAAGCGCAGGCAGCAAGTGCCAAGGCTGCCTCTGGCGTCAACCCTGCCGCCCCGCAAGCGGTCCACAAGCCCAAGCGGCTGGACGGCATGCGCTTGCTGGTGGTGGAAGACAACAAGATCAACCAGCTGGTCGCCAAGGGCCTGCTCAAGCAGGAAGGCGCGGAGGTGACGCTGGCCGACAATGGGCAGCTCGCTGTGGAACTGCTCACCGCAAAGCCGGATGCCTTCGAGGCCGTGCTGATGGACGTGCAAATGCCGGTGATGGATGGCTACGAAGCCACCCGTGCCCTGCGCACCATGCCGGTGTTTGCCCACCTGCCCGTGATTGCCATGACGGCCAATGCCATGGCATCAGACCGCGAGGCGTGTCTCGCCGCCGGCATGAACGACCATGTGGGCAAACCTTTCGAGATTGACCACCTGGTGCGCACCCTGCTGCACTTCACCGGGCGGCCTGGGCTTTAAGCCGGCTTGCCCAGTTCTTCCCAGCGCTCCAGCGCCGCCATCAACGCTTCGTCGATCTCTGCATTGCGCGCGCTCAAGGCGAGTGCGCGGGCGTTGTCTTTGGCGAATAGGCTGCCGTCGGCCAGCGCATCGGCAATGTCTTTTTGCTCAGCCTCCAGCGCGGCTATGGCGGACGGCAGACCGTCGAGCTCGCGCTGCTCCTTGAAGCTCAGCTTGCGGGCTTTGGCGGGGGCTGGTGCTGCAGGTGCGGTCGCATTCACCTTGGCGGTGGCCTGCTCCTGTTTTTGTAGCTGCTCGCGCTCGTAGTTAAAGGGCTTGGCAGTGGTTTTGCCTTGCGCGGCAGCAATGTCGTTGGCGCGCTTGGTCTGGATCAGCCAATCGCTCACGCCGCCCTCAAACTCGCGCCACTTGGCATCACCCTCGTAGGCGATGGTGCTGGTGACCACGTTGTCCAGGAAGGTCCGGTCATGGCTGACGAGGAAGACAGTGCCGTCGTAGCTTTGCAGCAGGTCTTCCAGCAGCTCC
>RFQA01000260.1 GCA_009925925.1 Betaproteobacteria bacterium | reverse complement strand
GGACGCACTTGTTAGCTGCCGCGACGTTGTTGTTGGCGGCACATCCCGCATAGTTGATTGACGCGGCAGAAGACAGTGCTCCAGCGGTACCACTGAGTGCGGCTTGTTTGGCATCAGACGACAAATCCACAAACTTCGGAATCGCGACTGCGGCCAGGATGCCCAGAATCACGATCACCATCACCAACTCAATCAATGTAAAGCCGCGTTGTACTTGTTTCATGGAGTCCACCTTTCAGGGAAATATGTGAGTCTGAGATCGGATGCCCGTCAAAAAAACCGGTTCCGACTTCGCTTCGTGACTGATTCTAGGCCAATGATGTAATTCTGTGCATGAGGTTTATGCAATAAGTGCAAGTCTTTTCACAGCTTTTCACAAATTAGCATCGCTCGTATCCAAGTTCGCACCGGCCTATTCAAGGGGTAGTCCTGCCCACATGTAGGCCTGAATCGGCCGGAGTTGGGGTGCAGCGCCCGTGGTTTCCACCGTGAACCATACCGCTTGGCTGCCCGCCGGCGCATCCAGGGCACTGATGTCCTGCAGCTTGTACCCCACGCATCCGCAGCGTTTATCGAACACCCACCGGCCGGGTGCCACCTCTTGCAAAAGAGCGGCCGGTACTTCGCCAGCGTAATTGGCAGCCGGTTGTTGTAGCAAGTCAAAAGGGTTGGGCAGAGCCGCAGAGGTTGTGGCTGCGGCCTTGGCTTTGCTTGCAGCGGGAATCATGCTGTGCACGTAGTCCAGCACCAGCGCGGTTCGCAGTGCACCGAGGGTACTCTGGACAGCGGCTCGCTCTGACTGGGCGCGCACCTGCTGGCCATAACGCCACAAAACACCCATCACCACGGCAATGCACAGCGCCAGCAGAGCCCACTCAAACGAACGAGTGCTCCATACCGGACGGTGGCTGGCTGTGATGTATGCGCTTGCCACCGGTCAGCCCCCGCCCTTGCCCATGGCGGCCTGGCCCATGTTCCACAAAGGCAGAAACACGCCCAAGGCCAGCAGCACCGGCTCGATGGCTGCCGACAAGCCCTTGATGCTGTAGTCCGTTTCCCGCTCGTACATGCCGGCAATCTCAAACAGCAGGTTGTCAAGCTCGCCGGTCTCTTCGCCCACGTTGATCATTTGCAGGACGACTGGAGTGAACACACCTGTGGCCGCCGCACAACGGGAAATGCTTTCGCCCCGTTCAATGCCGTCCCGCATCTGCTCAATACGGGCACCGATAAAGGCGTTGTCCACCGTTTGCGCCACCACGGTCAGGGCCTGCACCAGCGGCACACCGCTCTGGCTGGACAAGGCAAAGCTCCGGGCAAAACGGGCCAAGGTTGCCTTGAGAATGATGTCTCCCACAATGGGAAGCTTGAGCTTGCGGGCATCCCAGCGGTAGCGGCCGGCGGGCGTGCGCAGGTAAGCGCGTATGCCCACCACCGCTCCTGCCACAACAGCCAGCAGCATGGGCCACCAGTTGATCATCCAGTTCGAGAAGCCGAGCAAACCGCGCGTAATCAGTGGCAGTTCGCTGTTGAAACCGGCAAACACCTTGGCGAACACCGGGATCACAAAGATGTTGAGGATCACGATGGCGGCCGCCATCGCGATCATCACAAAGCTGGGGTAACGCATGGCCTGTTTGATGCGCTCGCGCACATCCCGCTCAAACTCCATGTGTTCATTCAGGCGCAAGAACACCTCGGTCAGGCGACCCGTCATCTCACCCACGCGGATCATGGCGATGTAGAAGTTACCGAAGAGCGCGCTGTGGCGCGCCAGCGCAGCCGATAGCTCCCGCCCCTGGTCCAGGCTGGAGCGCACATCCTTGAGCAGCTCCACCATGGCCGGCTTGGTCGCCGAGGCCTCCAGCCCCGCAAAGGCCCGCAGAATGGGGACACCCGCCTTGTTGAGGGTGTACATCTGCCTTGAAAAAATCAACAGGTCTTCCACATCCACCGGCTTGCGGGTCAGGAACGCCAGCGGGTCTTTTTTCTCCTTGCTCTCTACTGTCTTGGCCAAGGCAATGTGCACTGGCGCCACACCGATGGACAGCAGCTGATCGGCCACTCCGCCCTCGGTCATGGCGTCGAGCTGGCCGCTAACGGCCTCGCCCCGGTTATTGCGTCCACGCCAGTCGTAAATGGCCATCGTCAGCCCACCAAGGCTTCGTCGTCATCGGCATCGAAGCCGATGCGCAAAGCTTCTGCCAATGAGGTCTTGCCTGCACGCACCATCTGAAGAGCGTGGAAGGCCATGGTGTGGCCCTTCATGCGCTCCCGCGCGGTCCGCAAGAAACCGGCAGGGTCACTGTGCGACGCTGCGTGGGTGAGGGCGGCGTCCATCTCCAGCAATTCATACACCCCTTGTCGACCGGAATAGCCCGTACCGTTGCAAGTGGAGCAACCCAATCCGCGCTTGGGCGCTACGGTGTGCCCCGGCTCCAGCATGGACTCCAACCAGGACTGCTCTTGCGGCGTGGGTGAATGGGGAGCCAGGCAATCCTGGCAATTGAGCCGCACCAAACGCTGCGCAATAACGGCCTGCAAGGATGTCGCCACCATGAAGGGCGGCACACCCATATCCAGCAAACGGAATGGCGTGCTGATGGCATCGCGCGTGTGCAGGGTAGAGAGCACCAAATGGCCGGTAATGGCAGCACGCAGGCCGATTTCTGCCGTCTCCGCGTCGCGCATTTCACCGACCAGAATCACGTCCGGATCCTGTCGCAAGCAAGCGCGTAACACGCGCGCAAAGGTGAGCTCGATCTTGTCGTTGACCTGCACCTGGGTGATGGCCGGCAGGCGGTATTCCACCGGGTCTTCCACCGTGATGACCTTGAGTTCCGCCGCGTTGATTTCCGCCAACGCAGCGTACAAGGTAGTGGTTTTGCCGGAGCCTGTGGGGCCGGTCACCAGCACCATGCCCGAGGAACGGGTCAGCACCTCCCGGAAACGCTTGAGCATGTCGGGCGGCATGCCGATGGTGTCCAGGCGCCGCATGCCGGCACCCTGGTTCAGCAGGCGCATCACTGCCGACTCACCATAGGTGGTGGGCAAGGTGGACAGACGCACGTCGATCGTGTTGTCCTTCAAACGCACCGAGAAGCGGCCATCCTGCGGCAAGCGCTTTTCAGAGATATCCAGCCCTGCCATCAGCTTGAGGCGCTGGGCCAGCGCTCCGCCAATACGCTTATCGGCTTGCGTTTGGGTTTGCAACACGCCATCCACCCGTACGCGGATCTGCAAAAAGCCTTCTTGCGGTTCGATATGCACATCGGATGCCCCGACCTGCATGGCGTCTTCAAACAAGGATTGCAGCAAGCGCACCACCGGTGCGCCCTCCAGGCCCACACTGGCAGTCAGCTCACCGAAGTCCACCGCATCGCCCAGGTCTTTCTCTAAGGCCCGGGCCAAGCCACTGATTTCTTCGGTGCGGCGGTAGAGGCGGTCGAAGGCGATCGCCAGCTGGCTTTCCGGCACGGCGGCAATGCTGATATTGCGCTTGAGCAGACGGGTCAGCTCGTCGTAGGCGAACAAATCCAAGGGGTCGGCCAGGGCCACCAGCAAGGTATCGCCCTTGTCTTCCAAAGCCAGCGCCTTGAAGCGGCGCGCCGCGGCCTCGGGCAGCAGCTTGACCACGTCGGCGCGGAAGGGGAAGGTCTTGAGGTTGACGAAGGGAATGCGCAGCTGCCGCGCCAGGCCGTTGGCCAGCAGCTCTTCGGTGATCACGCCAGTTTCAATTAGCAGGCGCCCCACCTTCTTGCCGGTGGTGCGCTGCAGGTCCAGGGTCTGTTGCAGTTGCTCCTGCGAGATCAGCTTTTGCTGGACCAGCACATCGCCCAAACGCAGTTTCTCAGGGCGGCCCGAGGGGGGACGTGGACCGTCCGGCGCACCGGGCGCTGCCGTTGCCATGTTCATGCGCTATTCCTTTTGCGGTTTGCAAAAATAATAGCACGCGAACCTTTTAAGTAGCGCTGTTAAAAGGGGTGGGATTCCGGTCAGACGGGCTGCGCACCGGGGTGATGCTGTTGCCCTCCACCGTGACATGCTGGCCGACGCTGGCGCTGGCAGCCTGTTCGATAGTGCGAACGCTGCCGTCGTCCATACGCACTTCGACCATGTAGACCGTGTCTTTTTTCAGGCGCTTTTCCACCGTGTTTCCGGCCCAGCCGCCGCCCAACACACCGGCAATGGTGGCCAGGGCTTTGCCATCACCGCCGCCGAACTGGTTGCCCACCAATCCACCCAGTACCGCGCCGGCCACCGCGCCCGCGCCACTGGGGTTGGCACTTTCGCGCTGGATGGGCGTCACACTCTCGACCA
>RFQA01000259.1 GCA_009925925.1 Betaproteobacteria bacterium | reverse complement strand
ACGCCGGTTTCCGTCAAAATCCGTGAACGATTGAAGGCTTCCCGCAAGCGCTTTCACGCCAACGACAACATTGCCGAATACATCCAGCCAGGTGAGCTGGAGTCCTTGTTGGACGAGGTTGAAGTCCAGATGCGTGGCGTCTTGAACAGCCTGGTCATCGATATCGAAAACGACCACAACACTGACAACACAGCCCGCCGTGTTGCCAAGATGTACCTCAATGAGGTGTTCCGCGGCCGCTATGTACCCGCACCCACGATCACCGAGTTTCCGAACGTTGGCCACCTCAATGAGTTGATGATCGTCGGCCCCATCACGGTACGCAGTGCCTGCAGCCACCACTTCTGCCCGGTCATCGGCAAAATATGGATCGGCGTAATGCCCAATGAGCACACCAACGTGATTGGTTTGTCCAAATATGCGCGCCTCGCTGAGTGGATCATGGGGCGCCCCCAGATTCAGGAAGAGGCCGTGGTGCAACTCGCTGACCTGATCCAGGAAAAAACCCAGCCGGACGGCTTGGCTATCGTGATGGAAGCCAGCCACTACTGCATGGCCTGGCGCGGTGTGAAGGACATGGACAGCAAGATGATCAATTCGGTCATGCGCGGCGTGTTCCTGAAAGACCCCAATCTGCGCCGTGAATTTCTCTCTCTCATTCCCCAGAAAGGCTAATGCCATGTTGGTCCGTTTGCTCTACGCCAGTCGCGCTATCGATTCCAATCCTGATGCGATCGAAGCCATTCTGGCTCAGTCACGAAATTACAACCCTACCTGCGGCATCACCGGCATTCTTTGCTACGGTGGCGGTATTTTCCTGCAGGCGATTGAAGGCGGCCGCATGGCGGTCAGCGAGCTCTATGGCCACATCCAGAAGGATTCGCGCCACAAAGATGTCGTGCTGTTGCACTATGAAGAGATCACCGAGCGCCGCTTCGGTGGCTGGACTATGGGGCAAGTGAATATGTCCAAAATCAACACCAACATCTTGTTGAAGTACGCAGAGCGCCCTGAGCTGGACCCGTATTCGGTGTCCGGCAAAGTGTCGTTGGCCTTGCTCGAAGAGCTGATGGCAACCGCATCGATCATCGGGCGTGCCTGATCTGAGCGCATGACATTCACAGCCTTGGGGCTGGTGATTTTTGCAGGGCTGATCCACGCAAGTTGGAATATTGCAGCCAAAAAAGCGGGAGGTGACTCCCGCTTTGCGTTTGTCACCGCCATGGTGATGATGGTCTTCTGGGCGCCTGTCGGCCTGTGGTTGGGCTGGCAACAAGTGCCACAGTGGGATGCGCTGGCGTGGGCCTTTATCATCGCCAGCGGCATCATCCACGTCGGTTATTACACCCTGCTGTTACGCGGCTATCGCAAGTCAGATTTGACGGTCGTGTACCCCCTTGCGCGTGGTTCAGGGCCCTTGATGTCCTCATTGTTTGCCATTCTCGTGCTGGGCGAGCAGATCTCTGCCCTAGGTCTGACAGGTGTGCTGGCTGTCGTGGGCGGGGTGTTTCTGGTGGCTGGTGGGCCCGCTTTGTTCCGTCCCTCAGATGATCCGGCCCGCATTTCGCGCGTGCGTAAAGGAGCGGTCTACGGCTTGGTAACGGGTGTCTTCATTGCCAGTTACACCGTGGTGGATGGCTACGCGGTCAAAGTGTTGCTACTGTCGCCGATTCTGTTGGACTACATGGGCAATTTTGTGCGATTGGTGTTTCTCTTCCCGCCGGTAGTTCGCGACCTGCCCGCTGCCCGGTTGCTCTGGCGTGCGCAATGGAAATACGCAGCGATAGTGGGAATCGTCAGCCCGATTTCATATGTGTTGGTGCTGTATGCCATGCAAACAGCACCCATGAGCCATGTGGCTCCTGCGCGTGAGGTGTCCATGTTGTTTGCGGCACTTCTGGGTGGGCATCTGCTGGGCGAGGGTGATCGGATGGCGCGGCTCGCAGGTGCCGCATGCATTGCCTTCGGCGTGATCGCTTTAGCGTTAGGTTGAGCCATGGGTTTATTGGTCGGATGTGATTTTTCGAGCAGTCCTACATCGCGTAAAGCGATTGTTTGTGCAAGGGGTTCCCAGGTTCGAGGGCGGTTGGTGCTGGAAGGTCTGGACAAGCTCCATTCTCTGGACGCCTTCTCGCAATGGCTGCGCAAAGACCCGGCATGGATTGGCGCGTTTGACCTTCCCTTCGGCCTGCCGCGTGAACTCGTTGTTGCGCTGGGCTGGCCTCTCGAATGGGAGGCCTGTATGCGCCATTACGCTGGCCTGTCGCGGGATGAAATCAGGCGCTTGTTTGCTGCTTTCTGTGACGCTCGTCCTGCTGGAGGCAAGTTCGCTCACCGTGCTACTGATGCACCCGCACAGTCCAGCCCTTCCATGAAATGGGTAAACCCTCCCGTGGCATTCATGCTGCACGCGGGCGTTCCTCGTCTGCTGGACGCGGGTGTCTATTTGCCCGGCTTGCAGCCCAGGCCCGTATCTGCGACTGAGGAATCGGTGCGCGTAGGGCTGGAGGCATATCCCGGCTTGATCGCGCGCTCCATTCTGGGTAATCGCAGCTACAAAAGCGACGACAAAGCCAAGCAGACACCTGACCGTCTCATCGCCCGCAAAGATTTGCTCAATGCCTTGGAAACCGGACAGACCCGTTGGGATGTGCGTTTGAAGCTGAGTCACGCCCAGCGCGATGCGCTCGTCGACGATGCCAGTGGGGACAGTCTCGATGCAGTGTTGTGCTTGTTCTTGGCGGCCTGGGCAGAAGTCCAGCACCAACAAGGTCACTTGTTGTACGGCCTTCCACAGGATATGGATCCTTTGGAAGGGTGGATCGTCTCTGCTTAGTTGACCCGCAGGCCTACGGTTTCTTCCACCTTCACCGCCAACTGGGAGATCGCCAAAGCCGCAGGGCTGCCAGGCATGGCTTGCAATAGCAATTGCCGGCGCATGACGGCCTGGCGTACAGCAGGGTCTGCAGGGATATCGCCCATATGCACCAAACGAACGGGTTTGCCGGTGTCGGTGGTGACAAAACGGTCCAGCACTTGTTGCAACTGGGTGGTAATAGCCCGGCCGTCACCCAAGCGGGCTGTTTGATTGATTACCAAACGGATAGTTTGTCGTTTCTGTTGGCCCACCAGTACTTTGATGGTGGCATAAGCATCGGTGAGCGACGTGGGTTCAGGGGTTGCCACCACAAGTACCTCAGAAGCCAATGAAACTGCGAATAAAACCACGTCAGAAATGCCTGCACCCGTGTCCAGTATCACTACGTCGTAATGCGGCACCAGTCCATTCATGATGCGGAGAAAGTCGCCCCGAACTTCCGGTGTCAGGCGCGAATATTCGACCATGCCGGAGCCCGCCAACAACACCGAGAAGCCGCCTGGGGCCCGGATGATGGCTTCTTCCAACTTGGCTTTGCCGGTGAACACATCATGCAAAGTGATCTTGGGGTAGAGGTTCAGCACCACATCCAGATTGGCTAAGCCCAAATCTGCGTCCAACACCAGAACTCGTTGGCCACGCTTGGCCATGGCCGCTGCAAGGTTGGCGGAGACAAAAGTTTTACCGACTCCGCCCTTGCCGCTGGTCACGGCAATGACTTTACCGATGGGTTTGAGCGGCACTCCGGGGTTGCCTTCGGCGGATTCGGGTGGATTCAGCACGTCAGACATCAAAATACCCTCTGCATGGCGCCTGCGGCATGGTTGCCTTGTGCGTCGCTGGAAACGCTCTCAATCCATGCCGGGTCACCCAGGGACAGGTGACCGAACAAGAGATTTTTCTCTTCTGCACTGACATAGATCTCTTGTTGTTGGTCCAGAAAAACACAGTTGCGCCCTTCGCTCTTGGCACGGTAGAGCTGCATGTCAGCCCTTTCGGTCCATAAGGTGGCGGTGGATCGCACCCACTCAGGCGCAAAGGCACCACCGATACTGACGGTGACCTTGATGGACAAGCCGGGTGCGATGGGAATGGACATTGCTTCGATATGCGCACGGATCCGCTCTGCCACAGCAGTGCCGAAACCTGTGTGGCAACTGGGGAGCATCACAGAAAACTCTTCCCCGCCGAAACGGGCGACGGTATCCATGGGACGTACGCATCCCGTCAGAGCTTTGGCAATCGCTTGCAGCACCTGATCGCCAGCCTGGTGCCCGTAGGTGTCATTGACCTTTTTAAAGTGGTCGATATCCAGCATCAAGAGCAGGGCGGGCTCGCCGGATCGTGCGACCACATCGATGGATCGCTCCAATACGCCGCGGAAGTGGCGACGGTTGGCCAGACCCGTGAGGGGGTCTTTCAGGGAAAGTTCGCACAATCCG
>RFQA01000258.1 GCA_009925925.1 Betaproteobacteria bacterium | reverse complement strand
CCCAAGTGCAATTCAGCAGCGACATGATGCCCGGCGTGGTGAGCCTGCCCCACGGCTGGGGCCACAACCTGCCGGGCGCACAGCTGCGGGTAGCGGCCGAGCGCCCCGGCGCCAACCTCAATGCCTTGCTGGACGACCAGCTGCGCGACCCGCTTTCGGGCAACGCCGTGCTGGGCGGCGTGGCCATCACCATGGAAGCTGCATGAAGATGACCGGGGCCAGCTAGTCAAGATTGGAGGGGCGGACTCTATTCTCGGGTTGAAAAGACATTTAGGATGTCCAGACACTTCGAGAATAGGTTGGAAAGCCCCATGAAAACAGCGTTGCGCTTGGTTACGGCCTGGCTTGTCATGTCCCTGACGTTGACCGCCCACGCCCTGACTTTCCGCGCTGCGAGCGATCCGTACCCGCCCTATGGTGACCCCAAGCATCCCGATGGCGGCTTGGGAATCGAGATCATCCGCGCGGCCTACAAGACGCAAGGCCATGAGGTCACGATGGAATATGTGCCTTGGGCCAGGGCAGAAGCCGGGGTCAAGAACGGGACCTACGACATCCTGCCCTTCACATGGCGGACCGATGCCCGCGAGAAAGTGCTGCTTTTCAGCGCACCATTTGCCGTAGGCAATGTCCGCTTTATCAAGCGCAAGGGCGACCCCTTCAATTTTCAGGGAATGGAAAGTCTGGAGGGCAAGCGCATAGGCGTTATCCAAGGCTATGGGTATAGCGATGCCTTTGCGCAGTCCACGGGCTTTGTGCGGGAAAACGGAAAAGACCTTGCCACCAATGTCCACAAGCTGTTGTTGAAACGCCTGGACCTGACCATCGAAGACGAGACTGTTGCACGCGCAGCCCTCTTTGCAGATGGCCCCGAAATGCTGGAACAGATTGAATTTGTCAAAACACCTCTGGCGGTGAACCCGCTCTACATCACCGCGGGAATGCAAAACCCCCTGGCCCAGGAAATCATCAGTTCCTTCAACAAGGGGCTGGAGATCATCAAAGCCAATGGCACGTATGACCGGATCTTCAAAAAATACGGCGTGGAGCGTTCTGTACGCTGATACGCCCCTGATTCATTCCGGCGCGAAAGCCTGCCTCGCTCCAGAGAATGCCTAAAGCAGTGCCTGCCCTGCCGCAGCCACCACACTGCGGGTGAGGCGCTCCAGCTCCGGCAGGGGCTGCTGAGCCACCTGCCAATACAAGGGCACATCCAGCGCGCGACCCGGCACCAGTTCTACCAGACGGCGCTTGTCCAGGTGCTCTTGCACCGAGAGCAGCGGGTTCATGCCCCAGCCCACATCGGCCAGCGCAGCATCCACAAAAGCCTGCGATGAAGGCAAGCGGTGGGCCGGCAGCATCACATCGCGGCGCAGCTGGCGGCGTACCCATCGCTCCTGCAGGCGGTCGTTGCGGTCAAACACGATGCTGGGTGCGCGGGCCAGGGTGTCGGCATTCACCCCACCGGCGAAGTGCTGTTGCATGAAGGCTGGCGAGGCGGTAGCGCAATAGCGCAAGGTGCCCAGCTTGCGCACCTTGCAGCCCTGCACCGCCTTGGCATGCGAAGTCACTGCCGCCAGCACATGGCCACGGCGCAGCCATTCGTTGGTCTGGTCCTGATCGTCCACCGCCACATCGAGCAACACACGGCTTTGGGCACAAAAGTCGCGCATGGCAGTCACGAACCAGGTGCTCAGGCTGTCTGCATTGATGGCGATGCGAATGGTGGTGTGCGCCGCCTGCGCATCTTCCGGGGCCAAGGCCGGCAGGTCGCGTCGCAAATCGTGCTCCAGCATGGCCACAGAATCCGCGTGGCGGCAGATGCGGGCCCCGGCCTCGGTAGCGGTGCACGGCTGCCCCCGCACGATCAGCACAGCCCCCACCCGCTCCTCCATCTGGCGGATGCGCTGCGACACAGCCGATGGCGTGATGTGCAGTACCCGCGCGGCGCGCTCGAAGCTGCCTTCGCGCACCACAGCGGCGACAGTGGCAAGCAATGTGGATTCCAGCATGGTCAGGCTTTATGAAGTATGGCTAATTCCAGCGTAGCAGATTTCATGTGAATTTCAGCACTTCAATCCGATACTTGCGCCATGCAAGAACCCTCCGACTTCCTGGGCACTTTCACCACCGCACTGCCCAGCGTCATGACCGGCCTGACGCTGAGCCTGTCGCTCATCATGGCCATCGGTGCCCAAAACACCTTTGTGCTGCGCCAAGGGCTGCGCCGCGAGCATGTGGCTGCGGTGGTGGCTGTGTGCGCCCTGCTGGATATCACCTTGATGACCATCGGCGTGAGCGGGCTGGCCGCCACCCTGGGCAACTATCCGCGTGCCTTGAACGCGCTGGCACTGGCCGGCGCTGCCGTGGTGGGCTGGTACGGACTCTCGGCACTCCGCCGGGCGCTGGCGCCTCATGCCATGCATGCGCAGCTCCAAGGCGCACCGCAAACCCTGCGCAAGACCGTCATTCAGGTATTGACCATCAGCCTGCTGAACCCGCATGTCTATCTGGACACGGTGATTCTGGTGGGTGCGGTCGGTGCCAAGCAGGCTGCGGGCACCCAGGGCTGGTTTCTGGTGGGTGCAGGTGGTGCCAGCGCGCTGTGGTTCATCACCCTGGGCTTCGGCGCGCGGCTTCTCAGCCCGCTGTTTGAACGTCCCGTGGCCTGGCGGATGCTGGACCTTTTGGTCGCGGCGATGATGGGCCACATCGCCTACAGCTTGTGGTCGCAAGCGACTGTGCTGTAGGCTCAGCGCTCTTTCATCAAGGAGACAAATATGAATTGGTTGGATCTGGTTACCGCACTGGCCATTGCGCAGTACATCTGGTTTGGCGTGTTGGTGGGGCAAGCCCGCGGACGTTACGGCGTGCATGCCCCAGCCGTCACCGGCCACGACATATTTGAGCGCTATTACCGCGTGCACATGAACACGCTGGAATTGCTGGTGCCCATGGTGCCCGCCATGTACCTGGCGGCGCGCTACTGGTCGCCGGTGTGGGTGGCCGCTACTGGCTTGGTCTACATCGTGGGCCGCTTCATTTACTTACGTGCCTATGTCTCCGACCCCAAAACCCGCACCTTGGGTTATGCACTCAGCGCGTTTCCTCTGTTGGGCCTGTTGGTCGCGGTGGTTGCGGGCGTGTTCATGGCGGCTTGAACGCCATGGCCGGCCGGCAGCTCACTCTGCCGGCTCGGCATCGGTCAGGTCAATCCAGGCCACTTGCCCGTTGCCTGCGTCGTTGAGGCGGGCCACCAAGGCAGAAGCGGCGTGGGCGGGCAGCGCGAACGCAAGCTCCACCCGTTCACCATGGTGCACTTCACCCAAGCTGGCACCGGCGGCGTCCAGCTCGCGACGAACACGCCCTTCTAGCGCATAGGGCACCGCGCACTTCAGCGCCTGCATTTTCACAATCGCTACTTTTTCGGCTTGTAACAAAGCCTGCGCCACCGTGTCGGTGTAAGCGCGCACCAGCCCGCCTGCACCCAGGTTCACGCCACCGTAGTAACGCACCACCGAGGCCAGCACCCCGTCCAGATCCTGGTGACGCAGCACATCCAGCATGGGACGCCCGGCGGTACCGCTAGGCTCGCCATCGTCCACTGCCGCAGAATGCCCACCCGCCATCAGCGCCCAGCACACATGCGTGGCGGTGGGGTGCTCGGCCCACAAGTCTGCCACCACCTTCTGTGCCGCGGCGCGGTCTGCCACTGGCTGCACGCGGCCGATGAACCGGCTCTTTTTGACGATGAGTTCGCTGTTGCTGGGTTTTGCTATCGTGTGCGCCATGGCCGGAGTGTAGATTCCGGCCGCCCCGTCTTTTTTCTTCGCAACCATGCCCATGTCCCGCCACACCCGGCTTCTGCTGACCCTGACGATCCTGCTTCTGGCCGTGTTGGCCGGCGGCGCCTATTGGCTGCATGGCAACCTGGACCGCTTGGTGCAGCAAGCCATTACCCGCTATGGCAGCGAGATCACTGGTGCGTCGGTCAGTGTGGCAGCCGCGCGGCTGGAGCCCACCAATGGCCGAGGTGAGCTGCGGGGCTTGCGCATCGGTAACCCCGCCGGCTTCAAAACGCCCTATGCCGTGCAGGCAGACCGCATAGAGCTGGAACTGGATCTGAGCTCGCTCGCTTCGGACGTGGTGGTGATCCGCAAAATTGCGGTCATTGCGCCGGATGTGATTTTTGAAAAAGGCGAGCGACAAACCAACTTTGATGCGCTACAGGCCCAGATTGCCAAGGCCGTAGGCCAGTCTTCCAACACAAGTCCCGGCAAAAAACTGATCGTGCAGGAGCTGGTGGTGCGCAATGCCCGCGCACAAGCCAGCTCCTGCACGA
>RFQA01000257.1 GCA_009925925.1 Betaproteobacteria bacterium | reverse complement strand
ACCGGGTGCTAAGTGGTGAGCAAAAATACGGCTGCGCAGCTGGTCTGCTACTTCTTCATACAGTGGCCGCGATGATAGTAATTTGCTCATTTATATGTAAGTGCTTGTTTATCAAGTAATTATTCTGACCTAACACCATTTATGAATTCATAATTATGTATTCAATTCTATAGACAAATCCATAAATGTCAAGCAAAATAGCAAAAATATCAATGCACATTCATGCACATATGGGGCGCTTATGACGAAGAACGCATCACAACCCAGCGGGCAGTGGCCAACTGCAGCGGATCAATCCCTCGAGCAATGGCAAAAAGCAGCCAGTAAATCGGCTCCAAACGGTAACCCGGATGCCCTGGGATGGGACACACCGGATGGCATTCATCTCAAGGCGCTCTATACCAAGAACGATCTTGAAGGACTGCCTTATGTGAACTCGCTCCCTGGGTTTGAACCCTATCTGCGTGGACCCCAAGCCACGATGTACGCGGTGCGCCCATGGACCATTCGTCAATACGCTGGATTCTCAACAGCCGAAGAGTCCAATCGCTTCTATCGCAAAGCCCTCGAAGGGGGTGGACAAGGGGTCTCGGTGGCATTTGATCTCGCCACGCATCGGGGCTATGACTCAGATCATCCCCGCGTTGTCGGCGATGTTGGTAAAGCAGGGGTTGCCATTGACTCAGTAGAGGATATGAAGATTCTGTTTGATGGTATCCCGCTCGACAAAATCTCGGTGTCGATGACCATGAACGGTGCGGTCTTACCAGTCTTGGCGGGTTATATCGTGGCTGGTGAAGAGCAAGGAGTGAAGCAAGAGCAACTAAGCGGTACGATTCAGAATGACATTCTCAAAGAGTTCATGGTGCGCAATACCTACATCTACCCACCTGGACCCTCGATGCGCATCGTCGGTGACATTATTGAGTACACCGCAAAGAATATGCCCAAGTTCAACTCGATTTCCATCTCGGGTTATCACATGCAAGAAGCTGGAGCGAATCAAGCCCTCGAGCTGGCATTCACACTGGCCGATGGTAAAGAGTATGTAAAGACCGCCTTAGCCAAGGGCTTAGATGTGGATGAGTTTGCTGGACGCTTATCGTTCTTCTTTGCCATTGGTATGAACTTCTATCTGGAGGTCGCCAAATTGCGCGCAGCACGAATGCTGTGGTGGCGGATCATGAAAGAGTTCAATCCCAAGAACCCGAAGTCATCCATGTTGCGCACCCATTGCCAAACCTCTGGCTGGTCACTCACCGAACAAGATCCCTATAACAATGTGGTGCGTACGACGATTGAAGCGATGGCCGCGGTCTTTGGCGGAACACAGTCCCTGCACACTAATTCATTTGACGAAGCGATTGCCTTGCCCTCGGAGATGTCCTCCCGAATTGCGCGCAATACCCAATTAATTTTGCAAGAAGAAACGCACATCACGAGCGTGGTTGATCCGTGGGCAGGATCGTTCATGATGGAGAAACTCACTCAAGAGATGGCCGATGCTGCCTGGGAAATTATTTTGGAAGTGGATCAGATGGGCGGCATGACCAAAGCCGTGGACAGCGGCTGGGCCAAGCTGAAGATCGAAGCCGCCGCTGCCGAGAAGCAAGCGCGTATCGACAGCGGCCAGGACGTCATCGTGGGCGTGAACAAGTACAAGCTCAAGAACGAAGACGTGATCGAAGCCCGCGACATCGACAACGTGGCCGTGCGCGAAAGCCAGATTGCGCGCCTCAAGGATATAAGGTCAAAACGCGACTCAGCCCTCGTGGAATCTGCGCTGGCTGCTATCACTTCTGCAGCAGAGTCCGGTAGCGGAAACCTGCTGGACTTGTCCATCAAAGCGATCCGCTTGCGCGCCACGGTGGGCGAGGTGAGCGATGCGCTGGAGAAAGCCTTTGGCCGCCACCGTGCCGACACCAACAAGGTCAGTGGCGTGTACGCCGCTGCCTACGACAGCGCCCAAGGAGACACCATGGAGTACTGGAATGCCTTGAAGGCCGACATCGCCGGATTTGCCGACAAACAGGGCCGCCGCCCCCGCGTGACATGGGCCCGCTGTTCCAGACCCCCGAAGAATGCGCCCGCCAAGCCATTGAAAACGACGTGCACGCTGTCGGCGTGTCCACGCTGGCCGCAGGCCACAAGACGCTGGTGCCTGCCATCATTGCCGAGCTCAAAAAGCAAGGCGCGGACGACATCATCGTCTTCGTGGGCGGTGTGATCCCGCGACAGGACTACGACTTTCTGTACGCCGCAGGCGTCAAAGGCATCTATGGCCCGGGTACGCCGATACCGGTGTCGGCACGTGACGTGCTGAGCCAGATCGAAAAGGCACTCGGGTGACCCCTGAAGTCGTGCAGGCCGGCCTGCTGGGGGGCGAGTCCCTCCTGCAGCGCCGCGCTATCGCCAAAGCCATCACCCTGCTGGAGTCCACCCGCGTGGACCACCGCGCGCAGGGCGATGCGCTGCTCACCTCGCTCTTGCCACACACCGGCAAGTCGTTCCGGCTGGGCATCAGCGGTGTGCCGGGCGTGGGCAAAAGCACCTTCATTGAAGCACTGGGCTTGTACCTGATTGGGCAGGGCCACCGCGTGGCGGTGCTAACAATTGACCCTTCCAGCTCGGTGTCCGGTGGCTCCATCCTGGGTGACAAGACGCGCATGGAACATTTGTCCATGCACGAGAAAGCCTTTATCCGCCCCAGCCCGTCCAGCGGCACGCTGGGTGGTGTGGCCGAGAAAACGCGCGAGGCCATGCTGGTTTGCGAGGCTGCGGGTTACGACATCGTGATCGTCGAGACCGTGGGCGTGGGCCAGAGCGAGACAGCGGTGCAGGGCATGACCGACATGTTCGTGCTGATGCAGCTGCCCAATGCGGGCGATGACCTGCAGGCCATCAAAAAAGGCGTGATGGAGCTGGCCGATCTGGTGGTTATCAACAAGGCCGATATTGACGCCGATGCCGCCACCCGCGCGCAAGCCCAGATCACCTCCAGCCTGCGCTTGCTGGGTATGCATGGCAACCCGAATGACCCGCACAGCGACAAGCACTGGCAGCCCAAAGTGATCAGCCTGAGTGCGCTGCTCGGCAAGGGGGTGGATACCTTTTGGGCCGCAGTCACCGAATTCCAGACCCTGCAAACAGCCAACGGACTGTTAAGCCAGCGCCGCCAGAACCAGTCTCTTGCCTGGATGTGGGAGCGCATTGACGCGGGCCTGAAGCAGGCGTTTAAACAGAACCCCGCGGTGCGCGAGCAGCTGCCCCAGCTCACGGCGGCGGTGCAGGCCGGCCAGTTGGCCGCCAGCACGGCAGCGCGAGAGCTATTGCACACATGGAATCAAAGATGAGCATCAAGGCATTCGCTTATTCAGTCGCGGTATTGGTCGCAGGTCTGTTCAGTGGCGGCGTACAGGCCCAAGAGGCCTTGGTGGCCGGGCAGGAGGCGGTGTTCACCTTCACACCCAGCGGATACTTTTCCAACAAGCCGGTGCCCGTGTATTACTACAAGGCGCCGCAAGCCGGTCAGGATGCCAAGGTGCTGATAGCGATTCATGGGGCAGAGCGGGATGCGACCATCCAGCGCAGCAACTGGCAAAGCTGGGCCCAGAAAAACAATGCGGTGGTGCTGGCCCCGCAATTTGACAAGGGGCCGTATCCGGACCGCTTATTTCAGTGGGGGGGCATGGAAGATAGCGACCCGCAGCATTGGACCTTTCAGATCGTGGAGCAGCTCTTCCAGAAAGTGCGCCGCGATGAGCATTTGAACGCTGAGCGCTATTTCCTGTTCGGTCATTCTGCCGGTGGGCAGTTCGTCCACCGCTTCACTTTGATGATGAACGAGTCCCATGTAGCGGTGGCGGTTGCTGCCAACGCAGGCTCGTACACCATGCCCACCTACCAGGACTCTTTTTTCAGCCGGGGCTTTCCGTGGTTTGCCAGCGAGAAACGCTTGCCACCCGCCCAGCTCGCGCAGGCGTTCTCCCACAAGATGGTGGTGATGCTGGGCGAGGAAGACACCAAGTCTGACGCGTTGTTACCCAAAGAGCCTGAGGCCATGGCGCAGGGCGAGCACCGCTTTGCGCGAGGACAAAACTTTTACAAGACTGCCCTGGAGCAGGCCCAGCGCCTGCACGTAGATCTGGCTTGGACGCTGCAGACAGATCCCGGCGTGGGCCACAGCCCCAAAGGCACGACCAAGCAGGCCGAAAAAATCTTCACCAATTTCGATAACTGAAGGACGACAACATGCAAGACATCCTCGAACAACTGGAAGCCAAGCGCGAGCTGGCCCGCATGGGCGGTGGGCAAAAGCGCATCGATGCGCAGCACAAAAAAGGCAAGCTC
>RFQA01000256.1 GCA_009925925.1 Betaproteobacteria bacterium | reverse complement strand
ACAATGCGCCCCGTCAGGAGCGCATGGATGGCGAGCAGTCCAAAGCCGTAGGCGCTGAAGTCAGCCTGCAAGCCGACGCCGTACCCGCACCACAGGCTCGCGAAGGCCGCCAGGAGCGTAGCAACCGCAATGAACGCGGCAACCGTGGTCCACGCAATGGCGATCGCAACGACAACGCAATCCGCAACGCAGAGGTGAATGCGGAAGCTCCTGCAGCCCAAGCTTCGGTAGAAGGCGTGGAAGCAATCGCGGAGTCGCAAGGCGAAGCACGTGAGCCACGCGAAAGTCGTAACCGCAACGGCCGTGGCCGTCGCAACGACCGTGGCCCACGCCAGGACGATGCCAACCGTGTAGATCAGCCTGGCGAGTTGTCCGTTGCTGAAGGTACAGACGCTGCTTCAGCAACCGACGTACCCTCAGAAGGAACCACAGGCCAGGAACCACGCGAACGCCGCTCCCGCGACCGTTATGGCCGTGACCGTGGCAATCGCGGCCCGCGTGGTGAAAATGGACAGCGCCAGCAGGCTGACGGACAAGAAGCCTCTCCGGCTACCTTTGACGCTGCACCTGTACCGGAGTCTGCTCCAGTAGCCCCTGTTGAGGCAGTGGCACCCGTAGCTCCGGCATCACCGGTCGCGCCTGTAGCTGCGCCGGTCACGGTCGCCACGACTACAGCTGCTTCCGTGGTGGCTGCTCCCGAAGGCCGCATGCCCAAAGTGGTGAGCTATGCGCTCCCTACGGAAGCACTGGCTCAAGTGGCATCCAGCTCCGGTCTGCAATGGGTGAATTCGGACGCTGACAAGATCGCCGCCGTTCAAGCCGCCATTGCTGCCGAACCCAAACCGGTCCATGTGCCCCGTGAGCGCCCCGCTCCCGTGGTGCTGGATGACCGCCCGCTGGTTCTGGTGGAAACCCGCCGCGACTTGCGCGACATGAAGCTGCCGTTTGAAGAAAACCAAACAGCGTAAAGCTCGGACTTGTCATCCCTCAGGGGGTGACAAGGGCCAACAAAAAGGGCGCCTATCGGGCGCCCTTTTTGTTGGGTTCACGCAGTCCGTATATCAAAAGATATCGACTGCACCGATCTTCAAAGCTTCGCCGAAAAAGCCCTTGCGAACCAACTCGGCATGGCTGAACACCTTGTTCTGTCCGTGATGCTGGGCATAGTCCACGGCACGCTCAGCCCGCTCCAGTGCGGTGCTGGGTGAGTCGTCCGGACTGACCCGGGTGAAGCCGCCACTGATGGTAAGACGCCCCACCTGCGGGAAATTGAATTTCTCAATATTGGCTCGGAAGCGCTCAAACGCCGCCAGAACCAAGGCTTCATCCGGGCAATGCATCAGGACCGCAAACTGCTCGCCACCGAAGCGGTACAAGCGGTCGTAGGTGCGGAATGTATTGTTCATGATGCGGGCCACCAGCAGCAAGACTTCTTCCGCAATCAAATGCCCGTGCTGGTCGTTGATCACGCCATAGTTGTCGACCGAAATCGTACCAAGCCAGTAATTCGGCGGGACGCGGTGACGCCTTTCCTGACCAGCTGAGAGCGCTGGCTGCCGGGCTGCCGATGCGGTCTCTTCCACCTGGCCCAATTCTTCGAGCACTGCGCTGTAAAACGTATCGTCCAGGGATTTGCGGTTCAACAGACCGGTCAAGGCGTCACGGTCGCTGTAAGCCAGCAGCCGATACATATTGCGGAATACCCGGGACACGTCCCCCACCACCGCCAACTGGTCATCCTGCAGAGGGCTGGCGGAGTGAATTTCCAACACACCTTCGTCTCCCGCCACCGGGTCCGTGAAGAGCGGCAGGTAGGTGATGCGGGGGCCGTCTTCGCCCGCCCATGCAATTTCCACACGCTCTTGGCCTTGGATGCAATGCAGGCGGTCACGGTTGTCTTCGAGCAAGGGTAGCGTCTGGAAGTCAACGCGCAAAGGATCCACGACTTTGCCCCCGCCCCGGGCGTCCAGCACGGTGACGTCCATCCAACGCTTGATGCCTTCTTCGCTGACCACTTTGGACACCAGTACCCGCTGTATGGGCACCAGGTCAATCAGGGCCTTGGAGAGTGTGAGTTCCAGAAGATCACGGTCGCGGTGGTCCGTGAGCTTGATCAGGTGTTCAATGAGTGTTGCCATGAAACCATAATAGCCCTAACGCGCGCGCGCGTCACCAAGGGTTTTACGCCTTGGCAGCGGCTTTGTAGGCGTCCGCCGCCCCCTTGGTGTCCAAGCGGTGTTCTGCGAGCTCGGCCATGGCCAACCAGGCCCGACGCTTCATGTCGGCATCTTTGAGCATGGGGATCGCCTGACGCAGCAGCGCCTGGGCTTTGCCCCACAGGGACAAACGTACACACAGTACCCCTGCGAGGTATTGCAGCAGAGGGTCACCGGGCTGCGCCATCTGAGCCGCCTCAATACGCGACAGCCAGACGCCATCGGGCTGGGTTTCTTCCGACATAAAACTGCGCTCCAGCAACCGGACTAGGCGCACACGCTGCTCATAGCTCAGTGCCGAAGCCTGGGGGTTTTGGCCTTGCCACAATGGCAACACCCACAAACGGGCGGTCGCCACGTCCCCTTGGAGCAGCAGCAATCTCTCTGCCGCTTCGAGCGCCACATCGGGTAACAAACGCTCTACATCATCCAGTGCACCCCAAGCCTGCGCCATCTGCGCGGCATCATGCGCACCACGCAAAAGTTCCAACGCCAGGCCCCGCACGATGCCGGCACCAGCAACTTCCGAGAACGCACGGTGCTTGGTCAGTACACGGGCTGAGTCCAGCGCCACCCGCGTATTGCGGGCCTGACGCGCTGCCTTGAAACGCAATCGCAAGGCAATCGTGCGGCGGGCGGTACCCACGGGCAGTTGCTCCAGCCATTGGACTGCTCCGGTGGAATCCCGGTCTTCGAGGGCCCAGCGGGCGGCACGCAGCTGGACACCATCGCGCAGGTCACTCGCGTCCTTGCTGCCCGCTTCCTCCAACGCCCGCTGAAAATGGGTTTCGCGTGTGCCACGGTCTTGCAATGCGTGCGCACTCTCCGCGGCCAGCAAATGCGCCAGCGTGCGCAGCCGCGCCGCATCGGGCAAGGCGTCTCCGCTGGAGAGCATGGCATCCTCCACCGCAACCACGACCTCCGCAGCCTTGCGAGCCCGCACAAAACGGCCGGCTACCAGATGCGAGATCGTGTCCAGCAAACCGGAATAAATGGTGCGCTCTTTGTAGGACAAGCGCCAGCGGCGCGCCTGCTGTGGAATGCTGAACAGACCGGAGATCCCTCGCAGCGCCAGGTGCAGCGTCACAAAGGCCAGCGCCAGACCCAGCAGCACGAGGTTCAAGGACACATCGACCCGGTAAGGTGGCCAGTACAAGGTCACAGTGCCTTGGTTATTGCCTGCAAACAAGGCAGACGCTACCGCCATACCGAACAAGGCCATCAGCCAGAGAGCAAAGCGCATGGTCAGCGTCCTGCAGCAGCAGTAGCGAGAGCAGCCAGCGTCTCATCTACCCGAGGAACTTCCAGCGTCCGCATCTGGGCTTGCAACTGCTGCAATGCAGCCTGTGCGGTCTGTGTCTTGCGCGAGCTGCCATCGAAATAGCCCGTCAGGGAATTGGAGGCCGCCACCAGATCCGCACGCGCTGCATCCGTCTGGCGGGACAGCAGCCCCAAGCGCGCATTCAAGACTTTGAGCTTGAAGTTTTCGCGCACGAAAAAAGATTGCTCGGGGGAGAGCAAGGCAGCATCGGGATTCTCGATTTTGCTGACCCGCACCAAGCCGCGTAGCTCTTCGCGCACCAGTTCCAGCAAGCGGCCAGACCAACCAGTGAGGGATTCTTCCGATTTGCGCTGCATGCTAGGCGCGGCCTTGGGGGGCTGCACCGCGTTACCCACGGGCAACTCGTCGGCCAAAGAGACCAACTCATCCAGCTTGACCAACATGGCCGGGGTGTCGGACAAAGCGGTTCCCTTGATACGGGCCACGTCTTTGGCAATAGCCCTTTGCACCGGTGTCAAACGGGGCTGCGCTGCGCGGGCCACACGCAATTCAGCAGACTTGAGCGACGCCAGCAAGGGCTCCACGCTACCTGTCAGCTGGGCTTGTTGCTGGGCCAAGCGCAGCGAAGATTCGATATCCACCACCAGGTTCTCATCGCGCGAGCGCGACAGGCTTTGCATCAACTCTTCCAGTTGAGTGCGTTGCAATGCGACTTCGCTGAGTCGCGCATCCAACACGGCCAACTTAGCGGCTGTTTCAATCGCTAGTTCCTGGGCCTGCTTGGCGGTCGCGCGGGCTTCACCTGCCTGGGTGCCGGATTCCGCCGTCTGGCGGGCCAACTGCTCCTGAATGTTGCCCAGTTTTTGCCACAGCAAAACGCT
>RFQA01000255.1 GCA_009925925.1 Betaproteobacteria bacterium | reverse complement strand
GCCTGTTGCGCAACAGGCCTCTGATTTGCGGACTTTAGGCCAGTGCCTTGAGCACCGCGTCGCCCATCTCTTTGGTGCTGACCTTGGTAGTGCCTTCGCTGTAGATGTCGGCTGTGCGCAAACCTTGCTCAAGCACCTTCTTCACGGCGGCTTCGATACGTTGGGCAGCAGCTTCCTGGTTCAGGCTAAAACGCAGCATCATGGCAGCACTCAGGATAGTGGCCAGCGGGTTGGCGATGCCTTTGCCGGCGATGTCCGGTGCACTGCCGTGGCTGGGCTCGTACAGGCCCTGGTTGCTGCTGTTCAAGCTGGCGGAAGGCAGCATCCCGATGGAGCCTGTCAACATGGAAGCTTCGTCGGACAGGATGTCACCGAACATGTTGCCGGTAACCAGCACGTCAAATTTCTTGGGTGCTTTGACCAGTTGCATGGCGGCGTTGTCCACCAACATGTGGTCCAGCTCCACGTCGGGGTACTGTTGGCCCACTTCAACCATCACGTCTTTCCAAAGCTGCGAGGTTTCAAGCACGTTGTTTTTGTCCACGCTGGTCACGCGCTTATTGCGCTTCTGGGCGGCCTGGAAAGCGACGTGCGCAATGCGCTCGATCTCAGGGCGGCTGTAGCGCATGGTGTCGAACGCTTCTTCCGCTCCGGGAAAGTGTCCATCAGTCGCAATGCGGCGGCCGCGGGGTTGGCCGAAGTAGATGTCGCCAGTCAGTTCGCGGATGATGAGGATGTCCAGGCCCGCAATCAGCTCAGGCTTAAGGCTGGAGGCGCCTACCAGCTGCTCATAGCAAATGGCGGGGCGGAAGTTGGCAAACAGGCCCAAATTCTTGCGCAAGCCCAGAATGGCCTGCTCGGGGCGGAACTGGCGCTCCAGCTTGTCGTATTTCCAGTCGCCCACGGCGCCGAACAACACCGCGTCCGCTTCCTTGGCCAGCTTGAGGGTGGCTTCAGGCAGGGGGTGGCCATGGGCCTCATAGGCGCAACCGCCCACGAGTGCGGTTTCCATTTCCAGCTTCAGGTCCAGGGCGTTCAAAACCTTGACGGCTTCCGTCACGATTTCGGTGCCGATGCCGTCACCCGGCAAGACTGCAATTTTCATGATGTCCTTTGAATACTATGAATTTAATAGCTGCTCACGCAGACATGGTCTGGGCTAGCCAGGGTTTTGTGGCTAAACGTT
Organism: Betaproteobacteria bacterium; assembly: GCA_009925925.1. GTDB lineage: Bacteria > Pseudomonadota > Gammaproteobacteria > Burkholderiales > Burkholderiaceae_C > Allorhodoferax. The sequence goes on along the minus strand of RFQA01000255.1, from coordinate 3,222 downwards.
GGGCTTCGAAAGCCTTGATCTTGTCGGCATGGCGCAAGGTGAGGCCAATGTCGTCAAAGCCGTTGAGCAGGCAGTACTTGCGGAAGGCCTGCACATCGAACGGGATTTCTTCGCCCTGCGGCTTCACGATGACCTGGCGCTCCAAATCTATGGTGAGCTGATAGCCGGGGAAGGCCAGTGCTTCGTTGAACAACTGGTCTACTTGGGCTTCGCTCAGCTGGATCGGCAGCAGGCCGTTCTTGAAGCAGTTGTTAAAGAAGATGTCGGCGTAGCTAGGCGCGATGATGGCGCGAAAGCCATATTGGTCTATCGCCCAGGGCGCGTGCTCGCGGCTGGAGCCGCAGCCGAAGTTTTTGCGCGCCAGCAGGATGGATGCGCCGGCATAGCGGGGCTGGTTCAGCACAAAGTTCGGGTTGGGCTTGCGGCTGGCGGGGTCTTGGCCGGGGTAGCCCGCATCCAGGTAGCGCCATTCGTCAAACAGATTCTGACCGAAGCCCGTCTTGCGGATGGATTTGAGAAATTGCTTGGGAATGATTGCGTCGGTGTCCACGTTTTCGCGGTCCATGGGCGCAACCAGCCCTTGGTGAACAGTAAAGTTTTTCATTTCTTGGCAGCGCCTTCAATTTTCTCGCCGGCCTTTTGGATGTCCTGGCCCATGCCTTTGACCGTGTTGCATCCAGATAGCAACAGCAGGGTAGCGGCGCAGGCGGCGATCAATGCGGTTTTCATATTCAGTCCTTTCAATGGTTCAGGCGAACTTGCGGATATCAACAAAATGACCGTGGATGGCGGCGGCGGCGGCCATCGCAGGGCTCACCAGGTGGGTGCGGCCACCGGCACCCTGGCGGCCTTCAAAGTTGCGGTTGCTGGTGGAGGCACAGCGCTCGCCGGGCTCGAGGCGGTCGGCATTCATGGCCAGGCACATGGAGCAGCCGGGCTCGCGCCACTCAAAGCCGGCGGCCTTGAAGATCTCGTGCAGGCCTTCGCGCTCGGCTTGCTCTTTCACCAAGCCGGAGCCAGGAACGACCATGGCCAGCTTGATGTTCTTGGCTACTTTCTGGCCCAGCTTTTTCACCACGGCCGCGGCTTCACGCATGTCTTCGATGCGGCTGTTGGTGCAGGAACCAATGAATACCTTGTCCACGAACAAATCGTTCAAGGCTTTGCCGGGCTCCAAGCCCATGTAGGTGAGTGCCCGCTCAATCGCGCCACGCTTGCTGGCGTCTTTTTCCTTGTCGGGGTCCGGCACGATAGCGTCCACACCCAACACCATTTCGGGCGAGGTGCCCCAGGTCACTTGCGGCACGATCTGGGTAGCATCCAGCTCGACGACGGTGTCGAAATGCGCGCCGGCGTCGGAGTGCAGGGTCTTCCAGAAGGCGACTGCTTGATCCCATTCCACCGCGGCGGCTTCGGGCGAGGTGGCGTTCGCGCCGGGTGCCAAGGGGCGGCCTTTGATGTAGTCGATGGTTTTTTCATCCACGGCGACCAAGCCAGCGCGCGCGCCGGCTTCGATGGCCATGTTGCACACCGTCATGCGGCCTTCCATGCTCAGCGCACGGATGGCGGAGCCGCCGAATTCGATGGTGTAGCCGGTGCCGCCTGCGGTGCCGATTTTGCCGATGATGGCCAGCACAATGTCTTTGCCGGTGATGCCGGGGGCCACGTTGCCTTCGACCTTGATCAGCATGTTCTTGGCTTTTTTGGCCAGCAGGGTTTGCGTGGCCATCACGTGCTCGACCTCACTGGTACCGATGCCGTGGGCCAGAGCTCCAAACGCGCCGTGGGTGGAGGTGTGGGAGTCGCCGCAGACCACGGTCATGCCGGGCAGGGTGGCGCCATTTTCAGGCCCCATCACGTGCACGATGCCCTGGCGCTTGGACAGGAAGGGGAAATAAGCGGCTGAGCCGAATTCCTTGATGTTGCTGTCCAGCGTGGTGACTTGCTCTTTGCTGGTCGGGTCGGTAATGCCGTCGTAGCCCAGCTCCCACCCGGTGGTCGGCGTGTTGTGGTCGGCAGTGGCGACGATAGAGCTGATGCGCCAGACCTTGCGACCTGCTTCACGCAGCCCTTCAAACGCCTGGGGGCTGGTCACTTCGTGGACCAGATGGCGGTCGATGTAGAGGATGGAGGTGCCATCGTCTTCGGTATGAACGACGTGGTCGTCCCAGAGTTTGTCGTAGAGCGTGCGTGCCATATGTGCTTCCTTTAGAGAGACGATTTTAGGTGGTCGACCAGCAGCCGCGCGCTGCGCGGCAGGGTCGAGAAGTCGCGGGCCACCAGCTCGATGCGGCGGTGGGCCCAGGGGTCGGTGAGGGGAACTGCGGCCAGTTCGCCGGCGTTGTGCATCAGGGTGAATGCGCGCAGGGGCATGACGCCCACACCCAGGCCGTTATGAATCATGCGGCACATGGCATCGAGCCCGGTGACCTGGATGCGCAGTTTGATGCTTTGGCCCAGCGCGGTCGCAGCCTGGCGCATAGCGACATAGATGGAGCTGTTGGAATGCAGACCCACATGGTCCAGCGCCAGGGTGTCCGCGAACGCCACTGAGGACTCGCGGGCGAGCGCATGGGTGCGGGGAACAATAAGCACCAGCTGGTCCTGCCGGTAGGGCAAGGTCTGCAACTCGCCTACGCCGTCCGCCGTGTTGCAGACGCCGAAATCGGCGGCACCTTCCGAGACGGCGCGGATGACTTCGGTGCTCAAGTGCTCTTCCAGATCGATCTTGATGCCTTGATGGGCACGGATGAAGGCGCCTAGGTCTTCCGGCAGAAACTGTACCGTGGCCGAGATGCTGGCGTGGATGCGCACCTGGCCTTTGGCTCCGTCGGCATATTCCGTGAGCTCGGTGTGCATGCGGTCCAGGCTGAAGAACACGCTGCGGGCGTGGTGCAACAGGCTTTGCCCCGCTGGGGTAGGGTGCACGCCGCGTGAATGGCGTTGTAGCAGCTGGCTGCCCAACGCCAGCTCCAGATCACTGAGCCGCTTGCTCAGCGCCGAGGGAGCAATGAATTCGCGCTCCGCAGCCTTGCCGATGCTGCCCGTTTCGCAGACGGCCACGAACATCTGTAGCGATGTCAGGTCTATCCGGCGGGTGAGGGGGCGGTCAACGTGCGGCATTTAGAGGTGGCATCGTGATCAACGATGTGAGGACGATATTTTCCCATTCGCTACGGTTTTAGTCATCGCATTTCGAGATGGGATAGATCTTGACTGGGA
>RFQA01000254.1 GCA_009925925.1 Betaproteobacteria bacterium | reverse complement strand
GAGGCCAATGAACTGGCGCTCTCCATGGTGGGGCCGGACGATGCGTTCTTGCACCCGTTTGACGACCCGCTGCTGTGGACGGGCCACGCCAGCATGATCGATGAGGTGGCCAGCGCGGGCGTGGTGCCTGATGCGGTGGTGCTGTCGGTGGGTGGTGGCGGTCTGCTGTCGGGCATGGCGGAGGGCATGGCGCGCAATGGCTGGGGGCACGTGCCCATCATCGCGGTGGAAACGGAAGGCGCAGCATCGCTGCATGCCGCCATGCAGGCGGGGCATACCGTGGCCTTGGACGCCATCACCAGCATTGCCAGCTCGCTGGGTGCCAAGCGTGTGTGCGAGCAGGCTATGCAGTACACGCAGCAGCGCCCGGTGCAAAGCGTACTGGTATCGGACGCGAGTGCGCTGGAAGCCTGCGAGCGTTTTCTGAATGACCACCGTGTGCTGGTCGAGCCCGCCTGTGGCGCGAGCCTGGCGCTGGCCTATGAAGCGCACACCGTGCTGGCGCCCTACCGCAATGTGCTGTTCATCGTGTGCGGCGGCGCCACGGCCACGGTAGATCAAATTCGCCAGTGGCGGAAGGTCTGATTTCTTAGCCCGCCTGAGGCATTTGCTATCGAATCAGTAGCTGCTCGCGCATATTCCACGGGCGCCAGCAGCTAATTTTCTCTAAGTATCTTCAGGCAGTGACCTGCACACCCTTCCAGAACGCCACGCGGTCGCGGACCATCGCGGCTTCGGGTTTGGGGTCGGCGTAGTACCAGACGGCGTTGATGTTCATTTCGCCGTTCACCATCAGCGAGTAGTAGCTGGCCTGCCCTTTCCACGCGCAGCTGGTTTTGTGGTTGCTGAACTGCACGTAGTCGCGGTTCAGACTGCTGGCGGGAAAGTAGTGGTTGCCTTCGACGAGCACGGTGTCGTCGCTCTGGGCAATCACTGCGCCGTTCCAAATAGCTTTCATGGTGAGCTCCTGAAGATGTTTACGATCGCGCCATTGCAACACAGCTTTCTGCCAAGCGGCTCACACGGGGGCAATCGGTTTCGCTTATCCTGTGGCACCACTTGAAAGGGCACTCCATGCGACTCCTCACCTCTTTTTCCCGCCGCACTTTGCTGGTCGTGGCTACCGGCTTGTTGGCAAGCTGGGGCGCGCATGCCCAAAACGCCGTGCGGGTGGGCTCCAAGATCGACACCGAAGGCAAGCTGCTGGGCAACATCGTGGTGCTGGCCCTGGAGGCCAATGGCATCAAAACCGAAAACAAGGTTTCGCTGGGCAACACCAAGGTAGTGCGCACCGCCCTGCTGGCCGGCGAGATTGACCTCTACCCCGAATACACCGGCAACGGCGCCTTCATGCTGGGCGACGAAAACAGCAAAGCCTGGAAAGACCTGCGCGCAGGCTACGAGCTGGCCAAGAAGATGGATTTCGAGAAAAACAAAATCGTCTGGCTGGAACCCGCCAATGCCAACAACACCTGGGCGATTGCGGTGCGCAAAGACATCGCCACTGCCAACAAGCTGCGCACCCTTGACGACATGGGCCAGTACATCGCCAAGGGCGGTGCCTTCAAGCTGGCCGCCTCGGCCGAGTTCATGGAACGTGCTGACGCCATGCCCGCCTTCCAGGCCGCCTACGGCTTCAAGCTGCGTGCGGACCAGGCATTGGTGCTTGCCGGTGGCGACACCGCGGCCACCATCAAGGCAGCAGCCGAGAAAACATCAGGCGTGAATGCCGCCATGGCTTACGGCACTGACGGCCCCGTGGCCGCGCTGGGCCTGGTGGTGATGGAAGACCCCAAGGGCGTGCAGCCGGTCTATGCCCCGGCGCCGCTGGTGCGTGAGGAAGTGCTCAAGCGCTACCCCGCGATTGCCACCGTGCTGGCGCCCATCTTCAAATCGCTGGATAGCCCCACCCTGCAAACCCTGAATGCCCGCATTCAACTGGAAGGCCAGGACCCTCGCAAGGTGGCTACTGCCTACCTGCAAAGCAAGGGCTTCTTGAAGTAAGTCGCTGAGTGGAAGAAGCGCCTGCCCACCGCTGGAATCCGGTGCTGGCGCTGTGTGTAGCGCTGGCGCTGGGGGCTGCGTGGGCCCTGCCCTTTGTACGGGTCGCACCGAACCGGCTACTGTCTGGCGAGCCGGTTTTCCTCGCGGACCTGCTCACAACCCACACCAGCTGGCCCGGTGCAGCGCTGTTTGTGGCTTGGCTGTGCCTTGCCATTGCGCAACCGCGCAAGCGGTTCACCCAGGCCAGCGTTACGCTGGTGATGGCCATGAGCCTGGCCGGCCTGTGGCTGCTGGCCGGCCAGCACGCAACCCATGCAAGCCAAGGCGACAACCCGCTGACCCGCACCGCGCTGGGTGCGGGCTTCTGGACGCTGGCAGCGCTGGCATGGATGGCGGCGCTGGACGCGGTCACCCGCTTGCAACTGGCCACCCTGCCGCGCTTGGTGATGCAAGGTGCCTTGTTCGTGCCCCTGTTGCTGTCACTGGGCGCGGGGCAGGACTTGTCCATCGCCAAGGAATACGCCAACCACAGCGATGTGTTCGGCCCCGCCATCCTGCGCCACCTGCAGATCGTGCTGTTGGCCATTGCACCGGCCGTGGCCATCGGCGTGCCGCTGGCTTGGCGCATGAGCCGCGCGCGGGGGCTGCGTGAAACCTTGTTTCCAGTGCTCAATGTGATTCAAACCATTCCCTCTATCGCCTTGTTCGGCTTGCTGATGGCGCCGCTGGCGTGGCTGGCGGCCCAAGCCCCTGCGCTGGGCCGGCTGGGCATTAGCGGCGTGGGCTTGGCGCCTGCGGTGCTGGCGCTGCTGCTGTATGCGCTGCTGCCCATCGTGCGATCGGCGCTGGCCGGGCTGGAGCAGGTGCCGGAGGCTACGGTGACCGCGGCGCGCGCCATGGGCATGACGCCGTGGCAAGTGCTGTGGCATGTGGAACTGCCGCTGGCCTTGCCGGTGCTGCTTATCGGGCTGCGCACCGCGGTCGTGCAAACCACGGGCCTGGCCGCAGTGACAGCGCTGGTTGGGGCAGGTGGTTTGGGCAGCATCATGTTTGACGGCTTGTTCAGCGCGGCCAACGAGCTGGTGATGCTGGGCGTGATTCCCATCGTGCTGTTGGCGGTGCTGGCAGACAGTTGTTTCAAGATGCTTGGCACCTTGCTGGAGAAGCCCGCCGCATGATCACCTTTGACCACACCTGCAAGTCGTATGAGGGCACACCCGCCATCACCGACCTGAACCTGCACATCGCCCAAGGCGAACTGGTGGTGTTGCTCGGGCCTTCGGGCTCTGGTAAATCCACCGCCCTCAAGATGATCAACCGCATGGTAGATCACGATGGCGGCCGCATTTTGCTGGGTGGCGAAGAGATTTACAGCTTCAATGTGCAGGACTTGCGCCGCCGCATGGGCTATGCGATCCAGTCGGTAGGTCTGTTCCCCCACTGGACCGTGGCGCGCAACATCGCTACCGTGCCCACGCTGCTGGGCTGGGATGCCACCCGCGTGCAAGCCCGGGTCACGGAGCTGCTGCAACTGCTGGACATGGCCCCCGAACAATACGCCAGCCGCTACCCGCACCAGCTCTCCGGCGGGCAACAGCAGCGGGTGGGCGTGGCGCGTGCGCTGGCCGCCGACCCTGATGTGCTGCTGATGGACGAACCCTTTGGCGCGCTGGACCCGGTGACCCGCGCCACCCTGCAACTGGAGCTCAAGCGCATTCACCGCGCCACCGGCAAAACCATTGTGCTGGTCACCCACGACATGGACGAAGCCCTGCTCCTGGCCTCTCGCATCGTGCTGCTGAACCACGGCCGCATTGCGCAGGTGGGCACACCGCTGGAACTGCTGCAACAACCCGCCAGCGACTTTGTGGCCGACTTTCTGGGGCGCGCAGACTTGGGGCTCAAGCAGCTTTCGCTGCGGCCGATCGCGCCCTTGGTGCAAGCGGTGCCTGGAGCGACCCCGACGCATGCCATCGCAGATACCGCCACGGTGCGGGAAGCCATTTCGCAGATGGCAGCGTTAGGCGTGTCGGTGCTGGAGGTGCGCCATGCTGATGGCTCCATGCTCGGCCAGGTGCAGGCTGCCGATCTGCTGGAAGCCCGGCATGACTGAAGCAGCGAGCCCCCCTGCTCTGACGGCATTGCAAAGCCCCCCAAGGCACCGAGGCCGTTGGTGGGCCGACCGGCTGGCTTGGACCGTGGCAGTGCTACTGGCCCTGGCCTATGGGCTGCCGTATTCCCAACCCGTCTTTGCTGCGCTGTTCCCCGCCCTGCCGCGCCCGGTGTACCTTCAAGAACCCTTGGCCGGTTTGTTGTGGCAGCACCTTGGGCTGGTGCTGCTGTCCAGTGCGTTGGCTGTTCTCGTGGGCACAGCCGCCGGATTGGCTACCACGCAGGAGACGGGGCG
>RFQA01000253.1 GCA_009925925.1 Betaproteobacteria bacterium | reverse complement strand
GCTGGTGTTGATGCTCACTACGGCCGAGGAGGCTTTTTGTGCAGCGGCGCGCAGGCTGCCGGGAGGAATTTCGCCTGCTGCCGGTGCGGGTGTCTCGAAGAGGGAAATGGCCCCCCGTGCTCCGCTGCCGTGGCCGATCCACTGCGGTTTCAAGGTGGCCACCACAAAGTAGGCTGCCAACAGCACCGTGCAGGTTTGGGAAAAAAGCAACCAAAGTCTTTTCATGCAATCACTCAGCAATGGGCACACAACAGTGCGTGCGTTGCGCAAATTGTAGGCTGCTAAGCTTTGCGTTTACCCTGACCTATGGCGAAACCCCGCAGCACCATCTTTATCCAGCCCGAGGCCCCCGCCAAGCCGGCATGGGGTGCGGTCTGCAATGGATGCGGCGTTTGCTGTCTGGCGGAACCCTGCCCTGTGGGGATGGTATTGAGCAGGCGTCGAACGGGAGCGTGCGAGGCGCTTCTTTGGGTGGAAGAAGAGCGTGTTTACCGCTGTGGCGCCTTGACAGAGCCGCAGCATATCTTGGGTCATTGCTTGCCGCGGTGGATGCAGTTTGCAAAGAAACCATTGGCTGCAATGCTGCGAAGACTAGCCCCCCGTTGGATATCGGCCGGTTCGGGCTGCGACAGCATGCTGGAAGTGGCGAACCCGTCTGGGACAATCGTGCCGAACAGCACAGAGACGAATAGGTCCGCCAACTCATGATTGAACGCCACGCACTTCTCCAATCCCTTCAGACGCTGCTGCAGCCCGAGCGTTTCAAAGACTATTGCCATAACGGACTACAGGTGGAGGGACGCGCAGACATTCGACACCTGGTTTCCGGCGTCACGGCGAGTGAGGCATTGATTCAGGCGGCCATAGACTGCGGTGCAGATGCCATCCTGGTGCACCATGGTTTGTTCTGGAAAGGCTTCGACGGCCAGGTGAGTGGCTGGATGCGTAAGCGTCTTTCTTTGCTGCTTTCTCATGACATCAATTTGTTCGCCTACCACTTGCCGCTGGATGCACATCCGGAGCTGGGCAACAACGCTCAATTGGGGCGGCTTCTCGGTCTGCAATCGCACGCCAGCTTCGGCGAGCAATCGCTGGGGCTCTTGGGGAGTTCGTCCTCCGGCGCGTGGGAGTCAGACGCCGCGCTGGCGCAGCACGTGGAAGCAGTCCTGGGGCGTCCCGTAACCATGGTATCTGGCCGGCGAGGCCCCGTGAGCCTGGTGGGCTGGTGCACCGGAGGGGCGCAAGGCTACTTTGAACCCGCCATTGCAGCCGGGGCCCAGGTATTCATTACCGGGGAAATTTCTGAACCCCAAGCCCACTATGCACGCGAATGCGGTGTGTCTTACATCGCCTGTGGGCACCACGCCAGTGAACGCTACGGAGCACCTGCAGTGGCGTCCAAAGTCGCCGCGGACTTTGGAATCCGTCACACCTTTATTGATATTCCGAACCCCGCATGAAATCGTACACTATTGCAATCACTATGGGCGATGCCGCAGGCATAGGCCCTGAAATCATCGCCAAGGCTTTCCGCCAGGAGCCTGAACTTCTGCGCGCCTGTTTCGTGGCAGGAGATGTGCAGGCCATGCGGCGCGCTGCGGAGCAGGTGGCTGCCGGACAGGTGCAGCTGCCAGTTTTGCAGATCGGTACACCTGAGGAGGCGCTTCTTGCGCCGCCACACTGCATTCCTGTGCTGAATGTCGGCGATGCATTAGCGCCAGTTGTCATGGGGCAAGTGCAAGCCACCGCTGGAGAATTCGCGGGGCGCTGCGTGACGTGGGCGGCTGATGCGGCCTTAAAAGGCGAGGTTGCAGCCATGGTGACTGCGCCTATTCACAAAGAGGCATTAAGCGCTGCAGGCGCACCCTACGACACCTATCCCGGACATACCGAGCTTTTGCAGGCGCGGGCGGCGACAGCCCGTGGCGTACCCATCGCAGAAATGCCGGTGCGAATGATGTTAGCCAACGAGGCTTTGCGGACCGTACTCGTCAGCATCCATATGTCGTTGCGGGATGCCTTGGATGCAGTGACGTTTGACAATGTGCTGGAAACCATACGCATTACCCGCATTGCCTTACGGAATGTGCTGGGGCGCGAGCCGCGTATTGCGGTGGCCGGGCTGAATCCGCATGCAGGGGAGGGCGGCTTGTTCGGCCGGGAAGAGATTGAGACGATCTCGCCTGCGATCGCAGCGGCACGTGCAGAAGGTGCTGAAGTTCACGGGCCTATCGCGCCGGATACCGTATTCATGCGTGCACGCCACGCTGCTGATCATCCCAGTGAGTTTGACGTGGTCGTGGCGATGTACCACGACCAAGGATTGATCCCTGTGAAATACATGGGAGTAGAGCAGGGGGTGAATGTGACACTGGGCTTGCCGCTGGTCCGTACCAGCCCGGACCACGGCACAGCGTTTGACATTGCCGGCCGGGGGCTCGCCAGTGCGGAAAGCCTGATCGAGGCAGTCCGCATGGCCAAGCGCCTCGCTAATATGAATTAAATAGGCTTCTGGCGCCTGTGGGTAGGGCGCGAGCAGCTACCAAATTTATAGCAGCTGCCAAGTGATTCCCAGTTACTTTTTCAGGCTGTCGCGGATTTCGCGGAGCAACAGCACATCTTCCGGAGTCACCACAGGTGCGGGTTCTGCTACCGGCGCTGGAGCTTCCTTCTTCAGGCGGTTGATCTGCTTGATCATCAGGAAGATGATGAACGCCAGAATGGCAAAGTTCACGGCGACGGTAATGAAGTTCCCGTAAGCGAAAACCGGAACCCCTGCTTTCTTCAGCGCATCCAAGGTCGTTGCCGTACCGGGTGGCACGCTGCCCAAGACCAAAAACAGATTGGAGAAGTCCAGTTTGCCGACCACTGCGCCGACCAGGGGCATGATCAGATCGCCGACAACGGAGTCAACGATCTTGCCAAAGGCTCCACCAATGATCACACCCACAGCCAAGTCGACCACATTGCCTTTGACGGCAAATTCTTTGAATTCTTGCAACATACCCATGGAAGTGGACTCCTCAAATTGTTAAAAACGGAAGTATCCCTGAAAACAAGGCGCAAAAGCAGGAGTGTTGTCTACAGGCTGCGTTGAATAACCCTACAGCTCTCAGCTACAATCCTTCTCTACCCTACTAGCGATGTTCATTGAGGATTCTCATGAGTGAAACACTTGTCGACAGCAAAAAGATCGACTCCAGTAAGCGGACATGGTTGATAGCCTCCGGCTGCGCTGGTGCAGTTGGTGGTGTGGCCACCGCCATTCCCTTTGTGAGTACATTCCAGCCCTCGGAGCGCGCGAAAGCAGCGGGTGCTGCTGTAGAAGTGGACATTGCAGGGCTCAAGCCCGGTGAAAAAATTACCGTTGAATGGCGCGGCAAGCCAGTTTGGATTGTTCGCCGTACCCCTGAGCAGGTTGCCGCACTGCCTGGCAACGATGCCTTGTTGGCGGACCCCAAGTCTGAGCGCAAGCCCTCTGAATTGACCCCTGAATACGCACGCAATGAAGGCCGCTCTATCAAGCCTGAATTCTTCGTAGCCGTGGGTATTTGCTCTCATTTGGGTTGCTCTCCCTCGGACAAGTTCCAGACAGGAGCTCAACCCTCTTTGCCGGATAACTGGGCCGGTGGCTTTTTGTGCCCTTGCCACGGTTCTACATTCGATATGGCCGGCCGCGTGTTCAAAAACAAGCCTGCACCAGACAACCTCGAAGTGCCGCCGCACATGTTCCTGTCCGACAGCAAGTTGCTGATCGGTGAAGACAAGAAAGCCTGAGGATTAAGACATGGCCCGTGAATTCAAGGACATTTCCCCGAACGCGTCTGCCGGCGAAAAGGTGACCAACTGGTTTGAGAACCGGTTCCCCACTGCTTTCGACGCCTACAAGGTGCACATGTCGGAGTACTACGCTCCGAAGAACTTTAACTTCTGGTACATCTTCGGCTCACTGGCACTCCTAGTGCTGGTGATCCAGATCGTAACGGGCATCTTCTTGGTGATGCACTACAAGCCGGATGCGAATCTGGCTTTCGGTTCTGTGGAATACATCATGCGCGATGTTCCGTGGGGCTGGCTGATCAGATACATGCACTCCACAGGGGCATCCGCCTTCTTCGTTGTGGTGTACCTGCACATGTTCCGTGGCTTGATCTACGGAAGCTACCGTAAGCCCCGTGAATTGGTCTGGATCTTCGGTTGCGCAATTTTCTTGTGCCTGATGGCAGAAGCTTTCATGGGCTACCTGTTGCCCTGGGGCCAAATGTCTTACTGGGGTGCTCAGGTAATTATTAATCTCTTTGCAGCAATCCCTTTAATTGGTCCAGACCTTGCTCTGTGGCTACGTGGTGATTATGTGGTGGGTGACGCAACGCTCAATCGCTTTTTCTCCTTGCATGTGATCGCCTTGCCATTGGTTTTGGTTGGCTTGGTTGCTGCCCA
>RFQA01000252.1 GCA_009925925.1 Betaproteobacteria bacterium | reverse complement strand
GGAAGCCTTACTACGTGCGGCATGAGTTGATCCATGTGCTGCAGTCGCAGCAACTGGGCGAACTCCCCCTGCAAGTCAAACCCCAGTGGTTCAAAGAAGGGATGGCGTACGGCTTGAGCGAAGATCCTCGCCACCCGCTGCCTGAACCTTTTGAATCTGATCGTGCACAGTTTGGCGCCTGGGCCCGCTCAGTTCCTGCGGATCAATTCTGGGCAAGAGCTGCAGAGCTGTAGCCTTGTAAGGATTTCCCCGCATTTGCGACTGACATTGGCGCAAATACACAATCACACACTATGCAAACACTTATCGCCCGTCGCCATCTCCTGGCCCTCATTGGCACTACCATCGCAACCCCCGCTTTCCCCCAGTCCACCTCCGCTTGGTCGACCATAGAAGCCAAAGCCAAAGGGCAGACCGTTTACTTCAACGCCTGGGGCGGGTCGGAGACCATCAACGCCTACATCCAGTGGGCAGCTGGCGAGGCGCAGAAACGCTTTGGTGTGACCGTGCAGCACGTCAAGATTGCCGATGCGCCGGACATGATCAAGCGGGTGCGCAACGAAAAAGCCGCCGGCAAAACCAATGGCAGCGTGGATCTGGTGTGGATCAACGGCGAGAACTTTTTGACCATGAAGCGCGAGGGCCTGCTTTTCGGGCCGTTTGCGGAGAGCCTGCCCTCATATGCCAAGGTAGATGTGCAAGGCAAGCCCACCACGCGCTTGGACTTTGCAGAGCCCACCGACGGCCTCGAGGCACCTTGGGGCATGGCGCAGCTGACCTTCATGGTCGACAGCAAGCGCACCCCCAAGCCGCCACAAAGCCTGGCCGAACTGCAAGCCTTCGCCAAAGCCAACCCTTCCTGAAGCAAGTGCTATTGGACGTGAACGCCAACCGCGACGCGCTCTACAAACCAGTCACTCCTGACGCATTCGCCAAGGCCACCGCGCCCCTGTGGGCAGCGCTGGACCAGATGCACCCGCACCTGTGGCGCGGCGGCAAGCAGTTCCCCAACAACGCAGAGGCTATCCGCCAAATGCTGGCCGATGGAGAGGTAGCGCTAGCTCTCACCTTCAACCCCAACGACGCTGCGAACGAAATAGCCGCCAAGCGCCTTCCTGCAAGCGTTACCAGCTATCAATTCAGTAGCGGCACCATCGGGAACACGCACTTTGTCGCCATCCCTGTGAATGCCACTGCCAAAGAGGGTGCCCAGGTATTTGCCAACTTTTTGCTCAGCGCCGAGGCCCAAGCCCGCAAGGCCGACATCGCCGTGTGGGGCGACCCGACCGTGCTCGCACTGGACAAGCTCAGCGCTACCGAGCGGGCGGCATTTGCCGCCAAGCCCCTGCCCGGCCAGGTAGAAAAGCCAGCGCCCGCCATCCCCGAGCCGCACGGCAGTTGGGTGGATGCGCTAGAAAAAGAGTGGACCAAGCGCTACGCGGGGTGAGAAATAGTTCGCACAAAAGCGGACTATTTCAAGCGCCCTTGGCAATCCGGTAGACAGATCTGAAGCTCTGCCCGTTCAATGCGGGCTGGCCGGTTGGCGGCCATTACTTTGGATCTGTTTGCATGTCATTTTTCACCCGGTCTTCACGCGTGGCGCACCTAGGCGCCACCCTTGTCTTCATCACCCTTGCAGGCGCAAGCCTCACCGCCTGCCAACAAGCCCCTGTGGCGCCCGTAGTGCCGGTATACAGCGGCCCGACCTTGCCGATTGCGCAGTCCGATCGCGGCGTACAAATCTTTCTGCCTAGCGCGGCTTTGTTTGAATCCGGCAAGTCCAGCTTGAACGCCACCGAATCCGCGGCCTACATGCAGCGTGTGGCTCAGCTCATCAACACCAAGACCGACAAAAATGTGGTGCTCGAGGGGCACACCGATAACGTCGGCAACGAAGGCTTTAACCAGGAGCTTTCAGAAGCTCGCGCCCGCAGCGTGCGCGAAGCACTGCTGGCCCAAGGTGTGGACGCCAAGCGCCTGAGCACCAGTGGCTTTTCCTTCAAGCGTCCCGTCGCCTCCAACGCGACCGACGACGGCCGCAAACTCAACCGCCGTGTGGAGGTGGTGATCCTGGAAGAAAAGGTAGAGAACATCACCCGCGGCGAAGCGCCCAACGCGTTTGAGAACGCGTGGGATCGCCTGAAGGCCATGATGGACAAAGGCCTGATCCAACCGGTGTTGGCGCAATGATGGAGCGCCACACCATGCAGCGCCGCGCGTTCAATTCCACACTGGCCAAGGGTTTGGCCGCAGCCTCAGCAGCCACGTTGGCAGGCACTGCAGGTGCGCAAGCTGCACCCAAACGCGGTGGAAAGCTGGGCTTGGTATTGGGCGGCGGTTCAGCCCGAGGCTTTTCGCATATCGGTGTACTCAAAGCACTGGAAGAAAGCGGCTACAAGGCAGACGTGGTGGTGGGCACCAGCGCGGGTTCACTGGTGGGCGCCTTTTATGCAGCGGGCTATACGCCTTGGCAAATGGAGGAAGTGGCCCTCAAGGTGCGCGACATCGATGTGGCCGACCTCAACTCGGCCAACAAACGCGGCATGTTTGCAGGCGAAGCACTGCAAAAGTTGGTGAACGACTACGTACGTCAACAGCCCATTGAAAAACTCAAACTCTCCTTCGGCGCAGTCGCCACCAACCTGCACAGCGGGGAGGCGGTGCTGCTCCGCTCGGGCGACACCGGCCAGGCCGTGCGTGCCTCCAGCGCCATCCCCGGCGTCTTTGTACCTGCACAGGTCGGCGGCAATGAGCTGGTGGACGGTGGACTGGTGAGCCCGCTGCCCGTGCGTTTTGCGCGGGCCCTGGGTGCCACACAGGTCATCGCGGTCGATGTGGGCACCAAGCCGCAAAACAATGTGGGCAACGGCCTGTATGAAGTCATCCTCCAGTCTTTCGAGATCATGGGTCGCGCGCTGACCAACCTCGAAGCCAAGGAAGCCGACTTTCTCATCCGGCCGGACACCTCGCGCTTCAACAGCACCGACTTTGGTGCCCGCAAAGACCTGATCCAGGCCGGCTATGTAGCCGGGCGGGCTGCACTGGCAGAGCTCAATCGCAAAGTGGCCCCCAATGCCAAAGCAGGCTGAACCGGCCAGCGCGCAAACCTGACCGTTCGCGAATTGTGGGCCCGCGCAAGCGGTGGCCGGGCCCACAATGGCAGCCATGCCAAACACCGCACCCGCACCGGAAGCGCCCGCCCTCAACGCCCAAGGGCTCATCCGCAAACACCACCTGAGCCTGGCCCTTGTGCTGGGCGGCTTGGCCTTGGTACTGGTGCTGGGCAGCTGGAGCCTGTACAGCCGCCAGAAAGCGGCTCTCACCTGGGCCCTGAGTGCACAAGGCGAACAACTACAGCTCGCCCTGAATGACACGCTCGATGCTGCCCGCCTGCATGCCATGGGCATGCGCCAGAGTGCGGAGCGCAACCTGCGCCAACCCCTCTTCAATGACAGCAGCCTCGCAGAACGGCTGGAGCGCCGCAACCTCGCGCCTCTGCGGGATGCACCGTGGGATCGCATGCCGCAAGACCTGGCAAAAGACATGGGCGCCGTACACACCAACCCCGCCGCAGGTGGCGACTACCGGCGCGAACTCAATGCGCCGCTGGGTGCGCTGGGCCAAGCGGTGGCCGCACACAGCCAGCAGCAGCGCCTTGCTTGGAGCTACTTTTTTGACGCCCAGAAGCGCTGGCGTTGGGTGTATCCGTCTCAGGCCCGGGACGAGGTGCTGATCGCCACCGGCAAAGCCGACATGGGTGCAGCCCTGCCAGTGCTGTGGGATGCCTCAGGCTTGGATGCTGCGGGGCCCTCCCGCAACCCGCAAAAGGAACCGGTGTGGTCTGCGCCGCACACCGACCCCTTCAAGAAAATCACTGTCGTTTCGGCATTGGCCCCGGTGTATGTGGGTGAAGCCTTTGTGGGTGCCATGGGGACCGACCTGAGCGTGGAGGCCCTTGCCACCGTGATGCAACAGCGTCCGCTAGCCATGGGGCAAGCCTGGGTGATCGACAAAGAAGGGCGCGTGCTCGCCAGCAGCGACACCAAGGCAAGCACCCCGCCGTCCGGCCCTTACACCACGGAAGCAGGCTGGCTGCGCTATGCCCTGCGCGGCTCGCCGTTCAACCTGGTAATTTATGCGCCCTCCGGCATGGTGGCCAGTCACACTCTGAGCAAGCTGATGCCCATGCTGGTCACCGGTTTGCTGGGCTTGTCGGCGGCCGCAGGCACTGCACTGTGGCTCAGCCGCCAGTTCACCTTGCCAGCCCTGCAGTTAGCCGATTACGTACAAAACGCCGAGGGCCCCAATATCAAGCGTCCCCCCAAAGTGCCTGCCCTCTGGAAGCCCTGGTTTGACCGCGCTGCGAGAGCCGCCCTGGACCGGCGCGACCAGGTCATGCACCACCACCAGCGCAGCAACCAGCTCGAAAAGCAGATCATCCAGCTCGAAGCACAGCTTCGCGCACGCGACAACAAGGGCCAGCAGCCTCACTCAGAATAGG
>RFQA01000251.1 GCA_009925925.1 Betaproteobacteria bacterium | reverse complement strand
GGGGCCCCGCGGGGCCCCTTTTGTTTGGCAATGCAGCTTGGTGTTTAGGCCCAGCGCACCTTTTCCCGGCCGGAGTACCAGTTCGCCAGTTGCGGCTCTACCGCAGACTCAATGCGGGCACGCTTGATCTTCATGGTGGGGGTCAGCATGCCGTTTTCAATGGACCAAGGTTCCGGTGCTACCACCAGCATCTGCAGCTTTTCGTAGTCCGCCAGTTCGGCATTCACGCTGTCGAGCAGTTGCTCCAGTTCCGCGTGAACTTCGGCCTTGAAGGCCGGGTCGGCCTTCACTTGGGGACGCACGGTTTCTGCCAGCACCACGATGGCGTAGGCTGAAGGCTGGCCCACACCGGAAACCATACTGGTTTCAATGCGGGGGCAGGCGTTCAGGCGGTTCTCAATGGGTGCCGGTGCCACGTACTTGCCTTTGGAGGTTTTGAACAGCTCCTTCACCCGACCGGTGAGCTTGAGCAGTCCATCGGCGCGGCGCTCGCCCTTGTCGCCGGTGCGGAAGAAGCCGTCTTCCGTGAACACTTCAGCATCCAGGTCTGGGCGCTTGTAGTAGCCCACAAACTGTCCTGGAGACTTGATCAGCACTTCGCCTTCTTCGCTGATGCGGACTTCCACGCCCTTGAGCGGTACGCCCACGCAACCGGGGGCATTGATCTTGTCGGTGGAGTTGTGCGAATACGCAAAGTCCTCTGTCATGGCATAACCCTCAATCAGGTTCAAGCCCAGACGGCGGTACCAGGCAATCAACTCGGCAGGGATGGGTGCGGAGCCGCTGCCGGCCAGCAAAGCATGGTCCAGGCCCAGGCCCTTGAGCACTTTGCGGCCCACGATCTTGCCCAGAATCGGGATGCTCAGCAGCCGGTCCAGCTTCTTGGGCGGCATTTTGGCAAACACGCCTTGCTGGAATTTCAGCCAGAGGCGGGGCACAGAGATAAAGGTCACCGGCTTGGCGCGGTTCAAGTCCTGGATGAAGGTGTCCAGCGACTCAGCAAAAAACAGTTGGGTGTTGCCGTTCACCAGCGTTGCGGACTCTACCCATGCACGCTCGAACACGTGCGCCAAGGGCAGGTAGGACAACATGCGGTTACGGGTGTTGGTGCCGATGCGAGCCTGGGTGTCGTTATTGATGCCTTCGGCGGCGGCGGTAATGCGCTCGAAGCTGTGCATTACGCCCTTGGGCTGGCCGGTGGAGCCGGAGGTGTACATCAGGATGGCAATGTCCTTGCCGCCACGTGCAGGCTTGCCGGTCAGGGGCTTGGTGCGTGCGGTGACTGCATCCCACGCCTCGTAGCTGTTTTTCGGGGCGAGCGGGAAGGCAATGATGGGCATGCCGGCAGGAATGCCGGGCTGCTGCTGGTCAAAGGTGTCAAGCTTGCCGACGAATAGCAGGCTGGCTTCGCTGTGTTCCAGCACGTAGCGCACGGTGTCGGCTGTTTCGGTCGGGAAAATGGCCACGGTCGTGCAGCCTGCCATCCAGATGGCCAACTCCGCCATGATGAAGTGGGCGCAGTTCTTGGACAGAATGGCTACCCGCGAACCCGGCTCCAGATTCTGGGCCTTGAGGTGCGCAGCCATGCGGCGGGCCTGGTCCAGAGTCTGCTTCCAGGTGTAGTCCACCACCTGACCACCACCGGTGGGCTGGGTCAGAAAAACCTGATCCGCATGGTTGATTTCGTGCTCGTAGACGTAGTCCAGCATGAGTTTGGCTTGAGCCATTTTTGTCTCCTCGTTATGGTTTGTTTGCCGCATTGTCTGGGCTTTTGCGCGCAAAAGAGAGCTTTAAGTGACCAAGCCCCCCTTGAATAGAGGGGGGCTACTATTCGCAGGTCTATCCGGCGGATCTGAGTTTGGCGCTTTTTGTCCTCTGCTTGTCATGTAACGTAGTTTCGCGCATATTTAGTAGGGAATACCATTGAGTCACTGTTAAATCAAAGGTGTCCTTCCATGTCCTCCGTATCTACCCTGAAGCCCGCACTCATCATCATTGATGTGCAGCAATCTTTCGCCCAAATGCCCTTCTGGTCGCAGGGCATTCTTGGCCCCTTTGAGTCTGCTTTGCTGCGTCTGGAGGCCGGATGTCGCGCAGCCGGTGTTCCGGTGGTGCACATTTTTCATGTGGGGCAGGCTGGCCCCTTCCGCGAGGACTCCGGGTTCGTGAAGCCCTTGCCCTGGTTGCCCGGTAATCCGGATGTGCGGTTTGATAAACACACCCACAACGCCTTTACCGATACCGGGCTGGACTTGTGGCTGCGCCGGCAAGGCGTAGGCAAGCTCATCATCTCCGGCATCCGTACCGAGCAATGCTGCGAGACCACGGCCCGTGTGGGCTCGGACTTCGGCTACACAGTGGACTTTGTGTCTGAAGCCACCTTGACCTTCCCCATGACCCACGCTGGCAGCGGGCGCACCTTCAGCGCGGAAGAGATCACCACCCGCACCGAGCTGGTCTTGCAAGACCGGTTTGCGCGTATCGTGGATGTAGCTACCTGCCTAGCCGGTTTGCCATCCGCCCAATAAATCGTCGCCCATAAAGTCGAAACCGCCATGCTCCAACTCCGCCCCAACTGCGAATACTGCAATACCGATTTGCCGCCCGCCGCCCTGAGTGCCCGCATCTGTTCGTTTGAATGCACGTTTTGTGCGGACTGCGCAGATACCAAGTTGAACGGCATTTGCCCCAATTGCGGAGGTGAGTTGGTGCGCCGCCCGGTGCGCCCGGTCGCCAAGTTGGCCAATCACCCGCCCACAGCTGAGCGGGTGTTCAAGCCGCAGGGATGCGCGTCCCAAGCAGGCTCGGCGGCATCCGCATGAGCGCGGCCTTGCCCATGCGCCCCAAAGATTTGGGGCTGGCGCTGCTGGTCATTCTGGTGTGGGGGGTGAACTTCGCTGTCATCAAGGTGGGGGTGGTGGGGGTGCCGCCCTTGTTGCTGGGTGCGTTGCGTTTTGCCTTGGCAGCGTTTCCTGCGCTGCTGTTCATGAAGCCGCCCAAGGTGCCCTTGCGCTGGTACCTGGCCTATGGCCTCACCATTTCGGTGGGGCAGTTTGCATTTTTGTTCACCGCCATCCACGTGGGCATGCCCTCGGGCCTGGCCTCGCTGGTGCTGCAGTCGCAATCGTTCTTCACCCTGCTGCTTGCGGCCTGGTGGCTCAAAGAGCGTTGGCAGGCCAACCAGATGGCCGGGCTGTTGCTGGCCGCCTGCGGCTTGGTGTTGATTGGCAGCGCCGCAGGGCCGGCAGGCGCTGGCGTGTCCATGCCGCTATTGGGCTTTTTGCTCACCGTGGCAGCGGCCGTCATGTGGGCCTGCGGCAATATCGTGACCCGCACCGTGAGCCGCTACGGCCCCATGAACCAGCTGGCGTTCGTAGTGTGGGCAAGTTTGGTGCCGCCCTTGCCGTTTCTGGCGCTCTCCGTGGTGATAGAGGGGCCTGACGCAATCGCCTCCGCCATGCAGCACATCGGCTGGAGCACCTTCGCGGCCATCGCCTACCTCGCTTGGGTCGCCACCTTGCTGGGCTATGGCTTGTGGACGCACCTCATGTCCCGCTACGCGACCAACCGGGTCGCGCCGTTCACACTGCTGGTGCCGGTGGTCGGCTTGACCACGGGCTGGCTGGTGTTCGGCGAGGCCTTGCGTCCGGTGCACTTTGCCGGTGGCGCGCTGTTGATGGCGGGCTTGCTGTTCAATGTATTTGGTGGACCTTGGATGACGCGGTGGATAGCGCGTGTAAAGCAATTCCGGAACGCTGGATGAACGACGCAGTACTCCATATTTATCTGGTGCTCACGCCCAATGTGCTGATGCTGGACTACGCCGGTCCGGCAGAGGCCCTGCGTATGGCGCGCGACATGGGGGCTCCTATCGTTCTGCATGCCTGTGGCCCGCAGAATGACATCCCGACCTCTCTGGGTACGGGCCTGTCCGGGCTGGAGGCGCTGCCCGCCACTCTGCCAGCGCACAGCCTGGTCTTGGTGGTGGGCAACAGCAATGAGGCGGTGGACTACGCCACCCCCGAGGCCCGCTCCGTGGTGCAGTGGTTGCGTGCCGTACCCCAAGCGGGCACACGCATGGCCAGCATCTGCTCGGGTGCCTTGTTGCTGGCCCAAGCCGGCTGTCTGGATGGGCGGCACTGCACCACCCACCACACCCTGATTGCCGATTTGCAGGCGCTGGCCCCCAGCGCGCAGGTGGTGTCTGACCGCATCTTTGTGGACGATGGCGGCGTGCTTACCAGTGCAGGCATCACCACCGGTATTGACCTTGCGCTGTACTTGATTGAGCAGGAGGCTGGCGCAGAGCTGGCGGCGCGCGTGGCCCGCCGCTTGGTGATGTACCAGCGCCGCGGCACACACGACCCGCAAATGTCGCCCTGGCTGGCACACCGCAACCACATGCACCCCGCGGTTCACCGCGCGCAAGACGCCATGGCCCGAGAGCCCCAGCGCAACTGGAGCTTGGCGGATCTGGCCGATGTGGCCTGCGTCAGCCCCCGGCACCTGAGCCGCTTGT